>CAZNFV010000178.1:0-4618 GCA_964572445.1 uncultured Novosphingobium sp.
CCCTGCTTGGCTCGACCGGCACCGGCAAATCGACCAGCGCGGCGCTGATCCTGCACCGGATTTGTGAAAGCTCGCCGGAAGGTCACATCGTGATGATTGATCCGCACGGTGAGTATTCCGCCGCGTTCAAGCAGACGGGGATGATCTTCGACGTTTCCAATCTGCAGATGCCATACTGGCTGATGAACTTCGAAGAGCACTGCGAAGTGTTCCTAACCTCCAGCGGCAATGACCGGCAGGAGGACATGGACATCCTGGGCAAGTGCCTGCTGGCGGCGCGGGCCAAGAACCGGCTGGCCGAAGGGATGGGCAAGATCACGGTCGACAGCCCGATCCCCTACCTGCTGTCCGATCTGACCAACCTGATCCAGACCGAGATGGGCAAGCTCGACAAGTCGACATCTTCGGCGCCGTTTATGCGGATCAAGAACAAGATCGACGAGTTGAAGGCCGATCCACGGTTCCAGTTCATGTTCTCCGGCATGCTGGTCGGCGATACGATGACGGAGTTCATCTCCAAGATCTTCCGTCTGCCCAGCCGCGGCAAGCCGATCTCGATCATCGACGTTTCGGGCGTGCCGTCAGACATCACCACCACCGTTGTCGCCGTGCTCAGCCGCATGGTCTTCGACTTTGCGATCTGGGCGCGGGATGAGAAGACCCGGCCGGTGCTGCTGGTCTGCGAAGAAGCGCACCGCTATGTCCCCAGCGACAAGAACGCCGATGGCTCATCGGTCGGCAAGATCCTTGGGCGGATCGCCAAGGAAGGCCGCAAGTACGGCGTCAGCCTGGGCCTGATCACCCAGCGTCCGTCCGACCTGGCCGAAGGCGTGCTGTCGCAGTGCGGCACGATCATCTCGATGCGCCTCAACAACGATCGCGATCAGGCCTTCGTCAAGGCGGCCATGCCCGAAGGGGCCCGCGGCTTCCTTGATGCCATTCCGGCGTTGCGCAACCGCGAATGCATCATCTGCGGTGAGGGCGTTTCGATCCCGATCCGCGTGGCCTTCGACGATCTGGAAGAAGTAAAGCGTCCGGCTTCGGCCGACCCTTCAATCAGTGAACTGTGGCGCGATTCCGGCGGCGAAGAGGAAATGGTTCAGCGCACCGTGATGCGTTGGCGCGCGCAGGGGCGTTAAACTGGTGCGGTCTCTGCGGCACTGGCAATGCGCGCCAGCATCCGCTTGCGCCATGGCAGCTTGAAATAGACCGTCAGCGTCAGGATCAGCGAGACCACCGAACCGGCCAGGAACGAATACCACAGCGCATCCGAGCCGGTCAGCGGATAGAGCAGATGGTAAGTGCCCAGCCGCACCACGTACATCGCGGCTAGCAGCACGGCCAGCTGCGCGTAAATGACACCATAGGACCGCAAGGTGCCGAACAGCACGATCGTCACGCCGAACGGCAGGTAGGTCCAGATCGCCAGATCCTGAATATGCAGCGCTGTGGCCACCGATGGGCTGCCCGCGCCCAGGAACAGTTCCAGCACCGGGCGGTCGAATGGCACCAGGGCCGCGATCATCACACCGGTCATCGTCAGGTTGGCCAGGCTACCGGCCCGGCTGATCGCGTCGACCCGATCTTCGCGGGCCGCGCCTATATGCTGGGCAACCATCGCGCTGACCGCGCCGCCGATCGCCATGGCTGGCATCCCAATGTAGTTCCAGATTTGCAGCAACGCGCCATAGGCCGCCGCCATGACCAGTCCTTCGCGGTTGACCAGCCCGATCATGATCACCCCGGCGCCCGAGATGACCAGCATCTGCGCGCCCATCGGCAGGCCGCGCGCCAGCAGGTCGCGCGTCTCTTCCCAGCGTGGCCGCACCCAGGCCAGTTCCGCCCCGCGCAGCCGCAGCGGCAGATCCTTGGCATAGATCCAGGTAATCATGGCGACAAAGCCGATGCTGGTGGCGATCACCGTGGCCCAGGCCGATCCGGCAATGCCAAGCGCGGGGGCCGGTCCAAGCCCCAGAATCAGGATCGGGTTGAGGATCACATCCAGCACAGTCGCCAGGATCATGAAGCGCAGCGGGGTTGCCGCATCACCTGATCCGCGCAGGCCCATGGCGATCATGGTGGTAATCGTGGCAATCGGATTGGCGATGAACACCACCCGCAGATAGGCCAGCGCCTGATCATGCGCCGCGCCGGGGGTGGCCAGCAAGTCCAGCACTTTGTCCGCGAACAGGATGCCGAGGGTTGCCATGACCAGCGAAATCGCGCCGGTCAGCCCCAGGGCTGCACCCAGCACGCGCCGGGCAGTGATCACATCGTTGGCACCCCAGGCCTGTCCGATCCGCACGGTCGCGGCCATGCCGAAACCGAACACCAGCGCGAACAGCAGGAACATCAGAATGTTGGAATTGGCCGTTGCGGCCAGCGCCTCATCGCCCAGCAACTGCCCGACCCAGATCGCGTTGATCGAACCGTTCAGGCTTTGCAGCACATTGCCAACCAGTTGCGGCAGGGCAAAGACCAGCAGGGTGCGCGCCAACGGACCCTCAGTCAGGTTACCCTTCAGGCGGGCAGTTGCGGGCGCGGCAGGTTCAGTCATGTGCCGCGCGTATCACCATACAGGTGGATATGCATCCGGTCTGACAGGCGCAGCCCGTGTTGCAGTGCCAGCGGGGCCAGCCAGCGTTCGCGGCTGCGCAGCGTTTCGCTATCGGTGCCTTCGGGCATCACGAACACGCGGGCGCGGGGCAGGCCATGAGTTTCAATCAGCTCCAGCACTTCGGTAAGGTCGTCGGGTGAGGCCACGACGAATTTGAACCAGGCTTGCGGCTTCTGGCTCCACTCCGCCAGGCGTTCGGGGATCAGTGCTGCGTCGGCGGAGTTGCCGGAGTGGCGCAATTTCGGGCTGACATTGTACTGCGCCACCAGCGGGTCGAGCGCGGGATGCGGGGCAACCGTGCCGTTGGTTTCGATCTCCACGGTCATGCCGTCCAGCAGTGCGACCATCCGGGCGAGCGCTGCGCCCTGAAGCAGCGGTTCGCCGCCGGTGATCACCAAGCGGTCTTGCCCCAGCGCCATGATCCGCGCCGCCACTTCGTCCTCATCAAGCACCACCTGGTTGGCCTTTCGCGCAAACGCCAACCCGTCACGATGCGGGCGGTTATCGCCTTCAAACCGCCAGGTATAGGCGGTATCGCACCAGGTGCAGGCAAGGTTGCAGCGCGATAGGCGCACGAAGGCAACCGGACGCCCCATGCTCGCGCCTTCGCCCTGCAGAGAGGCGAAGATCTCCGGCTCTTCGGGGCTGGTGGTGGCAAGTGTCAGCATGGCGCAGCGTGCCGCCAAAGTTTACATAGTTTACACTGTGTCCGCTTATCCCAACAGCCGCGATTGGGCGGAAATCTGCCAAAAATGCTCGAAAATGGGCTGCTTTCGCCGACGCTTAAGAAAAAAAAGCGCGCGCCTGCGGCAACTGGGCCGGGCTGGTTAAGAGTGAGGGCAAGCGACATGCGCAGCGTCCTTGGCAGATTTGAGCAGGGTAGGACAGGGGGCAACACTTGCGGCGCGGGACGCTGCACCCCCACCCAACCTGCGTTAAGCGCTGGCGCGCCAAGCTGCGGTGTCCCTCCCCCATTAAAGGGGAGGGGAGAGGTGTAATGGGTTCCATTCCCTGCCCCCTTGATGGGGGAAGGATGCGAAGACCTGGCGGCTCTGCCGCATAGTCGCCGCTGGATGGGGGTGAGCTGCGTTATCCCAACCGCACCAGTGCCGCTGCCAGACGTTCAGCTTCGGCCGCATGCATGGCATGGTCCGCGCGGGCCTTTTCAACCGCTTCGGGCTTGGCCTTCTCGACAAAGCTCGGGTTGGAGAGCCGGCCTTCAAGGCTTTTGGCTTCCTTGGTTGAAAGTTCCAGCGCCTTGGCCAGGCGGGTCTTTTCGGCAGCGATGTCGATCACACCTTCCAGCGGCACGATCACGTTGGCATCGCCTGCGCCCACCTGCATCGCCGCCCCGGCGGGAGCAGCTGCGAACTGGATGCCGTTCAGGCGCGCCAATCGCTCAATCGCGGCCGGATTGCGTTCAATGATCCCGCGCGTCGCGGCGCTGGGTTCAGGCAAATAGGCATCAAGCTTGGCACCTGGCGCAATACCGAGTTCGTTCTTGGCGGTCCGCAGGTTGCCGACCAGTGCGATCAGCCAGTCAACTTCAGCCTTTGCCGCAGTATCGACACTGGCGGCGGGCTGCGGCCACTGTGCAGTGATCAGCGGATAGTCCGGGCGGTCGCCCAGCTTGGACCACAGCTCTTCGGTTACGAAGGGCATGAAGGGGTGAAGCATGACCAGGATCTGATCGAGCACCCAGCCGGCCACGGCCTTGGTCTCAGCATCAAAGTTGCCCTTGATCAGTTCGATGTACCAATCGCAGAACTGGTCCCAGACGAAGTGATAGACCGCATTGGCCGCGGCATCGAAGCGCAGGTCGGCCATCGCCTTGTCGAGTTCGGCCAGGGTTTCGACGACTTCGCCGATGATCCACTTGTTGACCGCCGTGGTCGCTGCCGGGGCGGCGACCGAATGGCTCGCGCCGATGCCATTGCTCTGGCAGAACCGCGCGGCGTTCCACAGCTTGGTGGCGAAGTTGCGATAGCCTTCGACCCGGCG
>CAZNFV010000179.1:0-4545 GCA_964572445.1 uncultured Novosphingobium sp.
CGGCGCTGAAGGCGGGCGAAGTGGTGCTGGTCGCCGCCCACGGCAATTCGCTGCGCGCGCTGGTCAAGCACCTGTCAGGCATTTCCGATGCCGACATCACCAGCCTCGAAATTCCGACCGGCCAGCCGATCGTCTACGAACTGGACGGCAACCTCTCCGCGCTTGAGCGCTATTACCTGGCGGACCGCTGATATGGGCACACCTGTTGCCATCGTGATGGGCAGCCAGTCTGACTGGCCGACCATGAAGTGCGCCGCCGATGCGCTCGAAAAGCTGGGCGTGGCCTATGAGGCGCGGATCGTTTCCGCGCATCGGACCCCGCAGCGGCTGGTGACCTTTGCGACCAATGCGGCGGATGAAGGCTTCAAGGTGATCATCGCCGGCGCGGGCGGCGCGGCGCACTTGCCGGGGATGGTCGCCAGCATGACCCACCTGCCGGTGCTGGGCGTGCCGGTGCAATCCAAGGCGCTGTCGGGGCAGGACAGCCTGCTGTCGATTGTGCAGATGCCCGCCGGAATCCCGGTCGGCACCCTGGCGATTGGTGAGGCCGGGGCGACCAATGCCGGATTGCTCGCCGCCGCGATCCTGGCCACGACCGACCCGGCGCTGACCGAAAAGATCAAAGCCTTCCGCGCCGCGCAGAGTGCTGGCGTGGCTGAGCGGCCGAGCTGATCACCAGCCGATGATCCCTCCCGGCGAAACCATCGGTATTCTGGGCGGCGGCCAGCTTGGCCGGATGCTGGCCATGGCAGCGGCGCGGCTGGGCTACCGGGTGCATATTTTCGCGCCGGAAGCCGATTCGATCGCGGCTGATGTCGCGGCCCAGTTTACTTGCGCGGCTTGGGACGATGCCGCCGCGCTGGCCGCCTTCGCCGCTGATTGCGCCGTGGTTACCTATGAGTTCGAGAATGTCCCGGTCGCGCCGCTGGAGGCCCTGGGCACAGTCCCCCTGCTCCCCGCTGCCCGCGCGCTGGAAGTGGCGCAGGACCGGCTGAACGAAAAGCGCTTTGTGACCGAGCTGGGCGGCCGCCCGGCCCCCTTCGCCGCAGTCGATACGGCAGAGGACCTTGCTACCGCGCTGGAAACGATTGGCACGCCGGGCATCCTCAAGACCCGCCGCGATGGCTATGACGGCAAGGGCCAGTGGCGGATCATGAGCGACCACGATGCCGCCGGCGTGGTGCTGACCGGCCAGCCGCTGGTCTATGAAGGTTTTGTCGACTTCACCGCTGAATTCAGCGTCATCCTGGCCCGCGCACAAGATGGCAGCATGGTCTTCTGGGATAGCGCCGAAAACGTCCACGAAGGTGGCATTCTGGCGCGTTCAACCGTTCCTGCCGGCCCGGATGTGACGGCGCAGATCCCAGCCGCACGGGAGCTGGCGGCGAAGGTTGCGGCAGCGCTGGACTATGTCGGCGTGCTGACGCTGGAATTCTTCGCGACCCCGCAAGGCCCGGTCTGCAACGAGATGGCCCCGCGGGTCCACAACTCGGGCCACTGGACGATCGAAGGCGCCCTCACCAGCCAGTTCGAGAATCATATCCGCGCCATCTGCGGCCTGCCGCTGGGTGACCCGGCGCTGGCGGCCAAGGGCGTCGAGATGTGGAACCTGATCGGGGATGAAGCCCACGATTGGGCGCCGATCCTGTCTGATCCACGCAACCATCTGCACCTCTATGGCAAGGCTGCCGCGCGGCCCGGCCGCAAGATGGGCCACGTGACCCGGCTGACGCTGTGAGCCATTGTGAAATCTTCTTCGTGGTGGCCGTGGCCGCCAATGGTGTGATCGGCCACGATGGGGCAATGCCCTGGCACCTTCCAGCCGATTTGCGCCATTTCAAGGCGATGACCACGGGCAAGCCGATGATCATGGGCCGCAAGACCTTCGAATCGCTGCCCGGCCTGCTGCCCGGCCGCCGCCACATCGTGCTGACCCGTGATACCGCCTGGTCCGAAGATGGCGCCGAAGTGGCCCATTCGCCTGAACAGGCCATCGCGCTGGCCAATGCGCCGCACATCGCGGTAATCGGCGGGGCAGAAATCTATCGCGAATTCTTGCCCCACGCCCACCGGATCGAATGGACCGAGATTCAGGCCGAGCCGGCTGGCGACACACTGTTCCCCGCCTTCGATCGCAGCGAGTGGACCGAAACCGCCCGCGAAACTCATCCGGCAGAGGGACGCAGTCCAGGCTTTGCCTTCGTCACCCTGTTGCGCAAGGCCAGCTGACGCGAACCATGACTACCGCAATGACCATACCGCGCCTGCTCGCCAGCGATGTAATGCCCGAAGCCCTGCGCGGCGCGATCGTGGCGCTGGGCAATTTCGATGGCTTCCATCTGGGCCATCAGGCCGTGGCGGGTAAGGCAATTGCCTGGGCCAGGGCCGAGGGCCGCCCGGCGATCATCGCCACGTTCGATCCGCATCCCGTGCGCTTTTTCAAGTCCGATGCCGATCCATTTCGCCTGACCACGCTGGACCAGCGGCAGGAACTGTTTGCTGCGGCCGGAGCCGATGCCATGCTGGTCTTCGCCTTCGACGCCGAGCTGGCGGCGACCACGGCTGAAGATTTCATGGCCAAGCTGCTGGTCGAGCGGCTGGGTGTGGCCGGGATCGTCACCGGCGAAGATTTCACCTTTGGCAAAAGCCGCGGCGGCAATGTCGCACTGCTCAAAACCCGCGGGGCCGAACTCGGCCTGGCCGCCCGTGCGGTTGGCCCGGTTAGCGAAGGCGGCGCAGTTGTTTCTTCCAGCCGCATCCGTGAAGCCCTGAAGATCGGAGATTGCGCGGCGGCGACCCGCCTGCTTACCCGCCCCTTTGCGATCCGGGGCGTGGTCCAGCATGGTGACAAGGTTGGCCGGACTATCGGCTATCCCACCGCCAACCTGGCGCTCGGCACTTACCTGCGGCCGCATTACGGGATCTATGCTGTCACTTCGCAGCTGGCCGACGGCACCCGGCTGCAAGGCGCGGCCAACCTGGGGATTCGCCCCAGCTTCGATCCGCCCAAAGAGCTGCTGGAACCGCACTTCTTTGACTGGTCGGGCGATCTCTATGGGCAGGAAATCGAAGTGGCCTTCCACCACTTCCTGCGCCCCGAAGCCAAGTTTGACAGCCTTGATGCCCTGACCCAGCAGATGCTGGTCGATTGCGACCAGGCCCGGAAACTGCTGGCGTGACAGTCTGGGGCCGGCGGATCGGCTTCATTCTGGCCCTGGCCTTGCTGGTGCTGACGTTCGTCAACGCCTCGTGGCTGGCAGACAGCCCGCGCGGTTACCTGAAGCTGGTGGCGCATCGCGGGCTGATGCAATTGCCCGGCCCCGCTGCTGCGGGCGATTGCCCGGCCCGATCGATCGAGCCGCCGGTCCACGATTTCATTGAGAACACCCTGCCCGCGCTGGCCCAGGCCAAGCGGCTGGGCGCGCAGATGATCGAGATTGATCCCGCCCCCACCGCCGATGGCCGCTTTGTGTTGTTTCACGACCAGACGCTCGATTGCCGCACCAATGGCCGGGGCCCGGTCAGCGCCCAGACAGTGGCGCAGCTCAAGGCGCTGGATGCCGGGTTCGGCTATAGCCCCGATGGCGGCAAGACCTTCCCGCTGCGGGGATTGGGGCAGGGTCTGATCCCCAGCCTTGAAGATGCACTGGCGACTGCGGGCGATACGGCCCTGCTGTTCAATCTGCGCTTTGCCGATGCGGCTGCTGCCGTCCGGTTCACCGCCGCACTGAAGGCGGTGGGCCGCGATCCGGTGGCGCGGCATGATGCCTTTTCCGGCCCCGAAGCCGCCCTCGGCCCGATCCGCGCCGCCTGGCCCGGCGTGCTGGCCTATAGCGATCAACAGATTGCCGCCTGCACCCGCGCCTATCTGTGGCAGGGCTGGCTGGGGCTGACGCCGGCGGCCTGCCGTGGCGGGATGATCGCGATCCCCCTGAACCGCCAATGGGCTTTTGCCGGCTGGCCCAACAGGCTGGTCGCGCGGATGGAGGCAGCGGGGGCCAGGGTCATGCTGATCGGAACGGCGGCCGACAAGCCGCGCGGGCTCGATCTGCCCGAACAGGTTGGCCAGATTCCCGCCAGCTTCACCGGCTATGTCTGGGTTGACGATATGTGGAGCGTGGGCCCGGCGCTGCGGCCCGCTTACAACAAGCGCAATCCGCGCGAACAGGCTGAGCTGGCCAAAGCGCTGGATGCCCGGCGTGCCCGTCACGATTAAGGCGGGGACTGGCGCGTTTAACGCCTTTGCTTTAACGGCGGCACGCTATGACTGAAGCGCGCGATTTTAAAGACACCGTCTTCCTGCCGAAGACCGATTTCCCCATGAAGGCGGGCCTCCCCCAGAAGGAGCCGGGCATTCTGGCGCGCTGGCAGGAGCAGGGCCTTTACGCCCAGCTGCGCGCCGCGCGCGCCGGGCGAGAGACGTTCATCCTCCACGATGGCCCGCCCTATGCCAATGGCGACATTCACGTCGGCCATGCGCTGAACCATATCCTGAAGGACATGGTGGTGCGCACCCAAAGCCTGCTGGGCAAGGACGCACCCTAT
>CAZNFV010000180.1:0-4535 GCA_964572445.1 uncultured Novosphingobium sp.
ACAACAGGGAAGGATTACCGGAATGAGCGCATACCTCGTCTTCATCAAGGAACGCGAACACGATGCGGCGGCGATGGCGGCCTATGGGGCGAAGGCGGGCCCCTCGCTGGCCGGGCATGAGGCCAAGCCGCTGGTGCTCTATGGCGCGACGGAGACGCTGGAGGGGCCGGACGCCAACAGCTGCGTCATCATCGAATTTCCCAGCATGGACGCCGCCCGCGCCTGGTACAATTCGCCCGCCTATCAGGACGCCCGCCAGCACCGCTTTCAGGGTGCCGACTATCGCGTGATGCTGACTCAGGGGCTGTAATCCCTCCGCTCTGCTTGCGGCGAACGCGGCGTCTTTGCGCCCTGGCGCCTTTGCGAGCGCAGCCCTGGCAGCGTTGCCGGCCGACGCAGCTGTTGCGGGTTTAGCGCACGCAAAGGTGCCAAGGCGCAAAGCTGTCGGGCTTGGGGTGGGCTGGATTGGCACCACCAGCGGGCACTTCAATTTATCTGCAAGACTTTGATCTTGATCACAGACAGCCTTGATCGCCCGGGCAATTGTGCTGGTGTTGAACCGTCAAAAGGTCGCCCTGATCAGTTTCTGCCTGATTTCGGAGACTGTCCGGCCTGGTCGCCCCGCCCCCCGCGGCAAGCCAGGTTCGGTCGGCGTGCCGCGTCGCGACCCGCGGTACAGGCGGACCGGTGGCCCTAAACCGCCGGTCCGCCGAATTGCTCCGCCCGGCGCGGCTCCGGACCTTTTCGCACCGCGCAGGGTTGCCCCGCATCCCGCCACTCGGGGAAGAGGAGTTCACCCATGTTCAAGCCCGCAAAGCTGCTGGCCCTGCCGCTGTCCGGCGCGCTGCTATTGGCCGGCTGCAACAATTCGCGCGACGAGGATGATATCGCCGCGCGGCCCACCGCCGATATTACCGCCAGCGACGCCGCCGCCGGGATGGCGACGATGATCCCGCCGGTCGGCAATCCCAGCTCGCCCGCGAACCAATCCACCCCCGGCGCGATCCCTTCGAAAGAGCCCAGCAGCATTCCTGGGGCGACCAACACCGCCACCGGCAAGATGGGCGATCGCACCATGGCCGCGCCGACCGATGCCGGGCGCAGCGGAGTCAACCGCACCACTCGCACCACCAGCAACGGCGCCAACCGGCCCAACGCCGGGGCGACCACGCCGGCCATTCGCCAGGAATAGCATTCACCAGGAATAGCATTCACCAGAATGGGCGGGCCGGCCTTATCCGGCTAGGGCAGGGGCATGATGCTCCTGCCCGATCCGGCTGACCTGATGACCGTGCTGGCCGGGCTGAACCTGCTGGCCTTCACCGCCTTTGGCATCGACAAGGCCCGTGCCGCCGCCGGAGCGCAGCGCCTGTCGGAAGCGAGCCTGCTGTTGCTGGCCGCGCTGGGCGGCACGCCGGGGGCCTATGCCGGGCGGCGGCTGTTCCGGCACAAGACCCGCAAGCAGCCGTTCGTCCGCCGGCTCCACACCATCGCCGGGCTGCAAGTGCTGGGGCTGGCTGTGCTGCTGGGCTGGCAGCTGGGCGGTTGATCGGTTAGGGGGCGAGCCATGGACAGCACTCAGCCAGCCACCGCCTTCAAGATTTTCACCGCCGATCAATGGGCGCAGTTTGCCGGTGACGGTGTGTTCCACGGCGCGCCGGTTGATCTGGCTGATGGCTATATCCACCTTTCCGCGCAGGATCAGCTGCAAGGCACGCTCGACAAGCATTTCGCCGGTCAGGCCGGGCTGGTGATTGCCGAGGTGGACCTGCGGGCACTGGGCACGGCAATCCGCTGGGAGGTTTCGCGGGGCGGGGAGCTGTTCCCGCACTGCTACGCCCCGCTGCCGATGGCGGCGGTGTTGCGGGTGGTCTAAGCCTTGCCGCGGGGCGCTCAACCGCGCTAAATATCGTACCTGACTAACCCGGAGCCAGCGTGATGCAGTACGCCGAATTGATTGCCCTGGTCGTAGTGCTGATCGCGATCGTGCCCGCCCTGCTCCGCAACCTGCGCGGCGGGGCCAAGGGGCGCGACAGTGGCGCTGATGCTTCAGTCGCCAGTCCGGCGGATCGCGATCGCGCGGACGATAGCGATAGTGGCGGGGGAGACGGCGGCGGGGATTAACCCGCGCGGCGCAGCGGTTCGATCTCGGACGGCTGGGCGAGCTGGGGCTGGGCGAGTTGGGGCTGGGCGAGTTGGGGCTGATCCAGCCAGATCCCGCGCGTGTCATAGACCAGCTTGCCAGCCCGCTCGGCCAGCGGCACCGCCTTGAACTGATCGTGATCGACCAGCACGAGCAGGATCTCGGTCTGCTCCAGCGCGGTGTCGAGGTCGATCAGCTCGGCCTCGGTTTCGGCGAATTCGCGCGGCAGTTCGCTGGCATAGGGTTCGACCACTTTGATCCGGCTGCCGAACTTGCGGGCCAGCGTTACCGCCACCAGCCGGGCCGGGCTTTCGCGGAAGTCATCGATATTCGCCTTGAAGGCCAGCCCCAGGCAGGCCACCCGCGCGGCGGGATTGGCGGCGATCAGGGCTTCGGCGCGGGCGATCACGTGGTGGATCTTGCCATCATTCACACCGCGCGCGGTGCGGATCAGCGGGGTATGTTCGGGCGCACCGTGGACGATGAACCAGGGGTCAACCGCGATGCAGTGCCCGCCCACGCCGGGGCCGGGCTGCAGGATGTTCACGCGCGGATGGCGGTTGGCGAGGCGGATCACCTCCCACACGTCGAGCCCGATCTGGTCGGCGACGATCGACAGTTCGTTGGCGAAGGCGATGTTGACGTCGCGATAGGCATTTTCGACCAGCTTGGTCATTTCCGCGCTGCGGCTGTCCGTCACGATGCACTCGCCCCGCACGAACAGCTTGTAAAACGACAGCGCCTTGCGGGCGCAGCGCGGGGTGATGCCGCCGATTGAGCGGTCGTTGTTGGTCAATTCCTCCAGGATCCGGCCCGGCAGCACCCGTTCGGGGCAATAGGCGATCGACAGGTCAGGAATCTCGCTGGTCAGGCCAGGGCATTTCAGATCGGGCCGGCGGTCCGCGATCAGATCGCGCAGCGCCTCGGTCGTCCCGACGGGGGAGGTTGATTCGAGGATCACGGTGTCGCCGTTCTTGAGAACTTTGGCGACGGCTTCCCCGGCGGCGAGGACATAGGAAATGTCCGGCGCGTGGTTGGCATCGAACGGGGTTGGCACGGCGATGATGAAGACATCGGCCGGGGCGACCTCGGTGGAGGCCTTGAGCAGGCCGCGCGCGACCACGCCCTGGACCAGCCCGTCCAGATCGACCTCTTCGATATGGATTGCGCCCCGGTTGATCGTCTCAACCACCTTGTGCGTCACGTCAGTGCCGTGGACCCGGCATCCGGCGCGCGCGACAATCGCGGCGGTCGGCAGCCCGATATAGCCCAGTCCGACTACGCAAACGTCAGGCTTTTGGTCCGATTTCATTCCCGATCAACTCCACGATACGGCGCGCCGACTGCCCGTCTCCAAACGGATTGTGGGCCCGCGCCATGGCCTCGTAAGCGGCCTTATCGTCGAGCAAGGTGAAGATTTCGGTAACGATACGAGTGACATCGGTGCCGACCAGCCGAGCCGTTCCGGCGGCCACGCCCTCGGGCCGTTCGGTCGTTTCGCGCATCACCAGCACCGGTTTTCCGAGCGCCGGCGCCTCTTCCTGCACGCCGCCGCTGTCGGTCAGCATGATCTCGGCAATCGAGAGCAGGCGGACGAAGTGCGGATAGTCGAGCGGCTCGATCAGCGCGACGTTGGATAGCTGGCCCAGCGCCGCATTCATCACCGCGCGGACATTGGGATTGAGGTGGACCGGGAAGATCACCGCCACATCCTGCCGCGCGGAAATCTGCCGGATCGCCTCGGCAATGTTGGCCATGCCATCACCGAAATTCTCGCGCCGGTGGCTGGTTACACCGATGATCCGCCGGCCGGCGAACAGCCTTTCCAGATCGGCCAGATCGGCGGCCAAAGCTGGTTGGGCGAGGATGCGGGTCTGCACCCAGTGCAGCGCGTCAATCACCGTATTGCCGGTCACGTGGACGCGGGCGGGATCGACCTGCTCGGCCAGCAGCTTGCCCGCCGCAACGTCCGTCGGCGCGAAGTGCAGGCTGGCGATCGTGCCGATGATCTTGCGGTTTACCTCTTCAGGCCAGGGGTGATAGATATTACCCGACCGCAGCCCGGCCTCGACATGATCGACTGGAATCTGGCGGTAATAGGCCGCCAGCGCCCCCGCCATTGCCGTGGCCGTATCACCCTGCACGATCACCCGCGCCGGCGCCTCGGCGTCCATCACCTTGCCCAGTTCGGTCAGCAGCACGGCGGTCAATCGATCCAGCGTCTGGCCGGGCTGCATCAGGTTCAGGTCATGATCGGGCACGATCCCGGCAATCTCCAGCACCTGATCCAGCATCTGCCGGTGCTGCGCCGAAACGCAGACCACCGGCTGGAAGCGCGGATCAGCCTCCAGCGCACGGATCACGGGAAACAGCTTGATCGCTTCCGGACGGG
>CAZNFV010000181.1:0-4523 GCA_964572445.1 uncultured Novosphingobium sp.
CAACGATCTGGCTGACCTCGGCGCTGCTGCCGATGTTGCCGTCACTCCTGCTGCTCCGCCTGCTCCGCTTCGCGAAAAGCAGATCGACGCCCAGGGTCGTGCCTATGCAACCGGCCGCCGCAAGGATGCCGTAGCCCGCGTTTGGATCAAGCCCGGTTCGGGTAAGGTCATCGTCAATGGCCGTGACCAGGACGTGTACTTCGCCCGTCCGACTCTGCGCCTCGTGATCGACCAGCCGTTCCAGATTGCTGACCGCGCGGGTCAGTATGACGTAATCGCCACCGTCAAGGGCGGCGGACTCTCGGGCCAGGCCGGTGCCGTCAAGCACGGTATCGCCCAGGCACTGACCAAGTTCGAACCCATCCTGCGCGGTGTGGTCAAGGCCGCCGGCTTCCTCACCCGCGATAGCCGCGTGGTTGAGCGTAAGAAGTACGGCAAGGCCAAGGCCCGCAAGAGCTTCCAGTTCAGCAAGCGCTGATCCTGGATCGCCAATGTTTTGCAAAAGGGGTCAGCCGCAAGGTTGGCCCCTTTTTCATATCGGCATCTATTCGAAGGGCCAACCCATGCAACACCATGCCCCGCTAGCGGCGACCCCGACGCGGATGATGATCGCTGGCCGGATCGGCTGGCTGCGCGGCGCAATCGGCGCAGGCCTGTCGATTGCCCTGACGGCCCTGATCAGCCGGATCGCGCTCGGCAACGATCCCGCCTTGCCCTGGTTGATTGCTTCGATGGGGGCATCGGCGGTACTCATCTTCGTCTTGCCGGCCAGCCCGCTGGCGCAGCCCTGGCCAGTTTTCGGAAGCCACCTGGTTTCGGCTGCAATCGGGATCGGCCTTCACGCCGTGCTTGGCGCGACCTGGCTGTCAGCCGGCATTGCGGTAACTCTAACCATCGCCGCGATGAGCCTGCTGCGCTGTCTCCATCCCGCCGCTGGGGGCACAGTGCTGATAACCGCGCTGGCCAGTCCCGCAGTGGCGGAAGCTGGCCTTGGCTTTCTGGTGATGCCGCTATCCCTGAACGTGTTGGTGCTGTTGGTTGTCGGCGTGGTCTGGAATCGCCTGACCGGCCACTCCTATCCCCACCGCCCAGCCACGCAGCCACCGCAGCCGGACTGGATCGGCCACATTGACGATCGTGACCTTGATGCCGTGCTGGCCGAATGGGACGAAGTGCTCGACGTGAGCCGCGAGGATCTGCTGGCCCTGGTCCATGCCGTTGAAGGCAAGGTTCGCGAACGCCGCAAGCTTACTGCGTCTTCACCTCAACCGAAAAGCCCCCAGCCCCATCCAGCACCAGTCGATTGAACGAGGGCGGCGAACATCGCAGGCGCTGCGAAAGTGTGCCGGCACCAATGATGCGGATCGAATGCCCTTCAACCTCGATCTGTTTGTCGAACGGGTCATGGACATGGCCCGACAGCACCGCCCCGGCTCCAGCCCGCGCCAAAGCTGCCAGTGCGCGCTTGCCACCGCGCGTTGAAGCTGTGCCCTGGGTATCTGCCTCTACCAGGGGGTGATGACAGGCCACCAGTTTCAAGGGCGCCGCGCGGTGCCGCATCAGCCCATGCAGCGCAGCATCAAGATCAGGCTGGCTGACCCGGCCCTTTGACCAGTTGAGCCGGAATTGGGCGCGGGCAATCGTCTTGAGCGAGACCACCGCCACATCTGGCAAAGCAATCTCGCTG
Source organism: uncultured Novosphingobium sp. (assembly GCA_964572445.1). GTDB lineage: Bacteria > Pseudomonadota > Alphaproteobacteria > Sphingomonadales > Sphingomonadaceae > Novosphingobium. The sequence continues at coordinate 1,688 of CAZNFV010000181.1, forward strand.
CCCAGCCGATGCTTCAGCGCATGGAAATGGGCATAGGGCCGCGCCAGCCGCCGCAGCATCAGGTGGTAATAGGGCACATCGTGATTGCCCGGCTCAATCGAGACCGGGACCGGCAGATGCGCCAGCCATTCAGCCGCAAGGGCAAATTCCTTGGCCGTACCGCGCATGGTCAGATCGCCCGTACAGACCACCCCGGCCGGACGTTCACGTTCAACTTCGGCCGCAAACCAATCGAGCGCCTGGCGATCCTCAAAGCCGAAATGCAGATCGCTAACGTGATAGAGGACGGTCTTCCCCGACATGGCCGGCCTAAATCCGTCCGCTCAGGATCAGCCAGGCCGATCCGGCATTGACCGCACTGTACCCGGCATAGAACCAGGCCCAGCCGGACGAGCCACCCGAGACCATCAACATGGCACCCAGCAGCATCACGAATTCCACCAACAGACTGAAGCGCCCGCCCAGCATTTGGAAAAACCATGGCGCCTGGCCCAGCAAGGGATGCTCGCTGTTAAGCACGGCGCGATGAACGGCAAAGTTGCCAATCCCCAGCAGGAAGGTGAGCGCGACGAACATTGCCGCTGCCCTACCATGGGATTCAGCGTCCGGCCATTGCCTTAGCCTTGGCGAGATAGGTCCGGCCAATCCGCACCGCGCTGCCATCGGCCAGTTCTGCGGACCAGACCCCCAGTCCATCATGACGCAGGCCGGTGATGCGGTCGCGCCGCAAGATGGTGGAGCGGTGCAGACGAATGAAGCGCTGCGGATCGAGCCGGGCCTCCAGCCCCGTGACCGTCTGCAGCAACAGATAACTGCGTTCTCCCACGTGGAGCCGGACATAGTCCCGTTCGGCATCGATCCGATCGACATCGGCTGCGGCGATCCGCAGCAGTTCGGACCGATAGGGAACCCAGAACTCGGTCAACCAACCGCCGACCTGCCCGGCACGTTCGCCGCGGCGAGCCAGCGCACGCGCCACGGCGCGCTGGAGCCGGTCCGGCGTGACTGGCTTGAGCACATAGTCGACCGCGTCCAGATCAAAGGCCTCGACCGCAAAATTCTCATGCGCGGTGACAAAGATCACGGCGGGACGCGGTTTACGCCCTGTCAGAGCCCGGGCCACGGCCAGCCCGTCAAGCTCCGGCATGGTCATATCAAGCAGCACCAGGTCCGGGACGAGCGCATCGATCATTCGCAGCGCCGCCGCGCCATCTTGCGCCGTGCCCGCAACTTCAAGCCCGGCCAGATCGCGGCAGATGAGCTGCATCCGCTCGATCGCCAGTGGCTCGTCATCGACGATCAGGGTCCGCAAGGGTGCGATCATGGACGTATCAGTCATGGCGTTCCAGCGGGAGGCGAATCAGGCTGCGCCAGCCGCCGTGCGGAACCGGACCCGAAACGAACTGGGCCGCATCGCCATAGCGCGCGGCCAGGCGGTCACGGACATTGGCCAGGCCAATGCCGAACCCAGGCTGGCTATCTTTGGCCTTCGGTCCGTCGTCGGTCACCTCAATCACCAGACTGTTATCCTCCTGCCAGGCGGCAACTGTCAGGGTGACCGGACTGGTCGTTGCTGAAACCGCATATTTGACCGCGTTTTCGATTAGGGGCTGCAGGATCATCCCCGGCATCCGGACATCGGCGAGCGCAGCGGGGATATCGAACCGAGTGCGCAGCCGTTCAGGAAAGCGAACCGCTTCGATCTCCAGATAAAAACGTTGCAGCGCGATCTCCTGGTCCAGCGCAACATCGCTGGTGGGATCGCCGGCCAGACTGCGGCGGTAAAACGTGGAAAGCGTCTGGATCATCTGCTCAGCCGCCGCGGTCTTGCCGGTCATGACCAGGGCAGAGAGTGAATTGAGCGTGTTGAACAGGAAGTGCGGATTGACCTGATAACGCAGGGATCGCAGCTCTGAAGCCTTGGCCGCGCGCCGATATTCGCCCTCACGCCGCTCAGCCGCGCGGGCCTGTTCGGCATTGGCCAGCGAGAAATAGAGCGCCGCCCAGGCCAGCAGCAGATAATACCGGCCCAGTGCCACATCGACGAGCTGGCGCAGCCGGTTATCGGCGCGCGTTTCGGCATTGATGGTGATCGCTGGCTTCGCTTCGCCATCCGCGACAACAGTGGCAGCCGGCAGCGGCGCGGAACTGGCTGCTGCCTCAGCCTCGCGATCGAGTGGATCGACCAGCAGGTTGCCGCTTTCATCACTGCGGATGCGCAATCCTTCGCGCTCACCAATCGTGGCGACGACCTTGTTCTCGATATCTGCAAAGACGGCCTGATTGATCGCCGCCAGCAGGACCGAGGCGGGCAGGGCCATCAGCAGCACCGCGCCAACCTTAACCCAAAATGGGCGCGGATCGAGCAGGCGGACCAGCGGCCAGAGCGCCAGGGTCACCGCCATCGACGCCACAGTAACCAGGCAGCGCCGCAACAACAGCGCATCGAACAGTTCCAGCCCAACCAGCCAGCCGCGCAGCGTCGTAAGCGCGAAATAGGCCAGCCAGACCCCGGCAATCGAGGCCAGCACCAGCTTGAACGGCACGCGCGGCGCGGAAGGCACGGTCGGGTCCATGGCCCTGACTAGCCCAAGGTCCGGCAATTACACCAGCGGCTTGGTCGAACCGCAGGTGTCATTGGTCGAACCTTTCGGCCCGTTAGGCCGGTAGCAGGCCTTCGCGCGCGATCTTCTCTTTCCACGCCAGCGGCGCGAGCTGGTGGACATTGTTGCCTTCACTATCCACTGCCACGGTCACCGGCATGTCCTCGACCGTGAATTCATAGATCGCTTCCATGCCCAGATCCGCGAAGCCGACCACCTTCGATTCACGGATT
>CAZNFV010000182.1:0-4425 GCA_964572445.1 uncultured Novosphingobium sp.
CGCGCACCGTGATCACCTGGGCGCAGAACACCGCGATCTTCAAGGATCCGGGCTTCGCCTTCCGCCTCTCGTTCCTGAACAAGTGCGATGAGACCGAGCGGATGCTTGTGGCGGAATATTATCAGCGCGTGTTTGGCACCGAATTGCCTGAAAGCGTGGTCGGCAAGGCGTGATCGCCGCCTGCCTTGCTCCCCTGCTGCTGGCGCAAGCTGCGCCGGTGGCGACGGAGTGCAAGGCTGGCCTGCCCGAAAAGCCAGTTGTCACCGCTGCGGTCGCTCCGGCTTTCTATGACCAGAAGGCCGATGCCCGCGCTGCGATGGATGCAGCGCTGGCCGATGGCGCGGCAACCGCGCGCTCAGCCGTGCTGGTGTTCGGCGCGGACTGGTGCCACGATAGCACTGCCTTGGCGAAAGTGCTGACCTCTGCCGCTTTCAAGGCCGAATTTGGCGCAGCCTATACCTTGACCTTTATTGATGTCGGCGTTCCCCAGCGCGGGAGGGGCCGCAATATCGAGCTGCTGGCACGGTTCAAGGTGAAGGAGCTGAAAGGTACGCCCGCGATGTTCGTCGTTGGGCCGGATGGCAAGCTGCGGAACAAGCGCAAAGACGCTCTTTCATGGCGCAACGCTGAAAGCCGGGGAATTCCTGCGACGCTGGACTGGTTTCGGAAGCTGAAGCGCTAGCGTCAAACCCGACTGCCCTGAGCTTGTCGATGCGCCGTCCTTGTTATGGCGATTCAGGACGAACCCCCAAAAGAAAAACAGTCCTTCGACAAGCTCTGGATCAGCGGAATATGTCGCTTCGTTGCCAAAGCCCTCTCTCCGTCAGGGGAGAGGGGTGGGAGAGGGGGCGGTGACAAGCCGCCAGGTCTGCGCAACTCTACCCTAAAGGGATGAGAGCAACGCTCAGCCATCATCGAGATCGGCATCAGCGGTCGGGCCGCCACCCGCCGGGCCAGCATAACCCTGAGCGCCGTCCTTGCCTTCCCACCAGTAGGCAGGCCGCTTGCGGGTGCCGGTCAGTTCTTCATTCAGCGTCCCGGCATCAAGCAGGCGGCCGCCGATCATGACCTTGCTGATCTTGTCGGAGTTGCGGATGTCCTTGGTGGGATCGGCATCAAGCACGACCAGATCGGCCAGCTTGCCGACTTCAAGACTGCCGACATCGGCATCGTAACCCAGGCTTCGCGCGGATTCGATGGTTCCGGCGCGCAAAGCCTCGACCGGGCTCATTCCGCCACGAACGAATGACCATAGCTCCCAGTGTGCGGCAATGCCCGGTTCCTGGCCATGTGCACCAATCGCAACCGGAACACCGCGCCGCGCCAGCTTGGCGGCTTCGCGGGCACTGTCATCGTCCTTGTAATCGGCATCAGCAGCGATGGTCCGGCGCGCATTGTTGGCAGCAAGGATCGCCGCAGGTTCATGCTTTTGCAGTAGCGGGTGCTTCCAGACATCCGTGTGCGAACGCCAATAGGGATCACCCGCTGGTCCGCCATAGGTCACGACCAGGGTGGGGGTGTAACCGGTCTTCGATTCGCTGAAGAACTGCAGTACATCCTCATAGAACACGCCAAGTGGCAGGTTGTGTTCAACCGTGGTGTTGCCGTCAGCAATCAGGGTCATGTCAAAGCCGAACAGCGATCCGCCTTCGGCCACTGAGCGCATGCCTTCGGCCATTGCTGCGGCGGTTACCTGCTGGCGCTGGTCACGGCGGGGCTGGTTGTAGTTCTTCAGGCTGTGCGCGCCCTGCGCTTTGAGGCGGCGGACATGCGAGAGCGCATCGTCATAGCTGTCGATCTGCGCATAGACGCCCGCTTGCTTCGCGCCATAGACGATCTCCGCGGTGGAGAAGGTGCGCGGGCCAACGATCTGCCCGGTCCGGGTCATCTCCAGCGCCGGGAAGACAGTGCGGGCACTGCTGGATGGATCGTGCCGGGTGGTTACACCCAGCGCCAGGTTGATCATTTCCGCCCAGTTCGCCTGCGGCGTGATCTCATCAATGCCATAGGGCCCGTGCGCATGAGCGTCGATCAGGCCCGGGATCACCGTCTTGCCCGTGGCATCCAGCGTTGGCGTGCCAGCCGGGATCGCCACTTCGCCGCGCTTGCCCACGGCCTTGATCCGATCGCCCTCAATCAGGATTACGCCATCGTCGATGGCGCCGCCGTCGAGACCCTTCATTGTCACGATTCGCGCGCCGACGATTGCGACAGTGCCTGTTGGCTTGTCTGCCTTCACCGTCATCGAGAGCGAAACGCCGGTCTTCGGCGGCTCGAACTTGGCGGGCTTGGCTCCCTTGGCCAGCGGGGCATCGGCGAACATGGTCGCGCGATCGGCGCTGAACAGCACTGGTCCGAGTGTCCAGTTCACGCGGGCTCCGCCCTGGCTCCAGTGGATCCAGTCAGCACCATCGCCGCTAACTTTGACCACCGGCAGCGCGCCACCCTTGGGAGAGAGCGAGACTTCCTGCGTGCCGGGAACCAGCGGGGTGACGAAGGCCTGATAGTTCTGGCGGAAAGCCAGGAACTTGCCATCGGGTGAGACGCGGTAATCGTTCACCAGTTCGCCCTTGCCGTGGACCCGGCGGGCTTCGCCGTTGAGGTCCAGGCTGACCAGGCGGCTTTCCTTGGCATCGCCTTCCATCACGAACAGGCGGTCATTGCTGGCCCCGAACTGCGGGTTGCCGCCGTTTTCGGTAATGCGGGTCAGCGCTCCGCCGGTTGCGGCGACGCGGTAGACACCGGGCTCAGTCGAGCCGCGCGGGCTGGAGAGGTATCCACCGCGGTCCTTTTCGAAGACCACGATCTTGCCATCGGGCGAGAAGCGCGGGCGGGCATAGTGACCAGCCGGGGTGATCGCGGTGGACTTGCCGCCGCTGGCGCCGATGATGCGCACTTCGCCCAGACCGGCGTCGGTCCAGTGGACATAGGCCAGCTTCTTGCCGTCAGCCGACCATGAAGGATAGGCTTCCATTGCGGCATCATCAGCGGTCAGGCGGCGCGGCTCGCCGCCGGCCATCGGCTTGATCCACAGGTGACCAAGCGTCTCGAACACCACGCTCTTGCCATCGGGCGAAACAGTCGCGCCGCGCGGCATCTTGGTTTCGAAAGTGCTCGGCGCGACGGCCACCGCCGGACGCGGTGGATCGATCACGCCGCGGCTGTCAGCGATCTTGAAGGGAATGATGCTGCTCTTGCCCGTGGCCAAATCGACGCGGTTAAGCTTGCCGCCGGCCCAGATGACCAGGCTCCTCGAATCCGGCGTCCAGGCCATGTTCGGATAGACGCCCGTGACGGCCCAGGTTTCCTGCATGTCCATGTCGAGCGCGGCATAGACCTTGCGGTCCTCGCCCGTGGCGAGATCACGGACATAGAGCCGTGGCTGGGTTGCTTCGCGGCGGATATAGGCAATCTTCTTGCCATCAGGGGATGGGGTGGGGCGCACCGCACCGCCTTCGCCGCCGATCAGGCTTTCGATCTTGCCGCTCTCCAGATCATAGCGTTCGATCGCGAACAGCTGGTTGTTGCTGTCCTGCGCATATTCGAAGATCGGACCCGGCGTGGTGTTGCGGGTGAAGTAAACGTGCTTGCCATCGGGGGCGAAGATCGGCTCACCCAGTTCCTTCTGGTGCTGTTCATTCGGCCGCTTGACCAGCAGCACGCCGTCACCACCCGAAACGTGGTACAGCCAGACTTCACCCGTGCCGAGCGACCGGCCGGTGGTGAAGTGCTTCTTAGCGACGATGTACTGGCCGTCCGGACTCCAGCTCGGCTGGTTGGTCAGGCGGAAGCTTTCATTGGTCAACTGCCGCTTGTCGCTGCCATCGCGGTTCATGATCCAGATATTGTCACCGCCGCCCCGGTCAGAAGTGAAAGCAATCCGCTTGCCATCGGGCGAAAAGCGCGGCTGGGTCTCATAGGGCAGGCCTTCCGAAATCCGGGTCGGGGTGCCGCCCGTGATGGGCATGGTGTAGATGTCACCCAGCAGATCGAACGCCACGGTCTTCCCGTCGGGGCTGACATCCAGATTCATCCAGGTGCCTTCTTCGACCGTGATCGGCACTTCGCGCACGGTCATTCCCGGCGGCGCTGCCACGTCCCACTTCGAAGCCTCCTTGGCATCCTGTGCCAGCACGGCGGCGGGCAGGGCGGTGAGGCTCAGCGCCAGGGCAAAGCGCGAGGTGGTGCGGGCAACGGTCTTCATGGATGGAATCTCCCCAGTCTGGCCCCAGACTTTCCGTCCGGGGCCAGCCCTGTCAATCAGCGGTTCGGCGAACGACTTTGCCGCCGGACGAGCGGTATCAGGCGTTCGGCGTGACCAGGTACTTTTCGCCAGTGCGGCGGGCGTTGTACATCGCAACCGCATCCTTGGTCAGCATGTCTTCAAGGTCACCCTTCTTCGCATAATGGCTGGCGAAAGTGGTG
>CAZNFV010000183.1:0-1719 GCA_964572445.1 uncultured Novosphingobium sp.
GCCAGCAAGGGCGAAGGCCTGGGCAACCAGTTCCTGGGCAATATCCGCGAGGTCGATGCCATCGTCCATGTGCTGCGCTGCTTTGAAAACGATGACATCCAGCACGTCGACAACCGGATCAATCCGGTCTCGGACGCCGATACGGTTGAGACCGAGCTGATGCTGTCAGACCTGGAAAGCCTGGAAAAGCGGGTTCCCGCTGCCCAGAAGAAGGCGGCGCAGGGCGATAAGGAAGCCAAGCTGGTCGCTGCAGTGCTGACCCCGGCGCTGGAACTGCTGCGCGATGGCAAGCCCGCACGGCTGGCCCGCCCCGATGGCGAAGATGAACTGCGGGTCTTCAACCAGGCCCAGCTGCTCACCGCCAAGCCGGTGCTGTATGTCTGCAATGTTGAGGAAGAAAGCGCCGCCAATGGCAATGCTTTCACCGCCGCCGTGTTTGAAAAGGCCAAGGCCGAGGGCGCGAATGCCGTGATCGTTTCAGCCGCGATCGAAAGCGAGCTGATCGGCATGGACCCGGAAGAGCGCATGGTCTTCCTGGAAGAGATGGGCCTGCACGAAACCGGCCTCGCCCGCGTGATCCGCTCGGGCTACGAGCTGCTGCACCTGATCACCTTCTTCACTGTCGGACCCAAGGAAGCGCGGGCCTGGACTGTCCACCGCGGCGCCAAGGCTCCTGACGCGGCCGGCGAAATCCACTCCGACATGCAGCGCGGCTTCATCCGGGCCGAAACCATCGCCTTTGACGATTTCGTGTCGCTCGGCGGGGAAACGGCCTGCAAGGATGCCGGCAAGCTGCGCCAGGAAGGCAAGGAATATGTTGTGCAGGACGGTGACGTCATGCACTTCAAATTCAACGTCTGATCGCGCTGCCCCACTAAGCTTGGGAACATTCATGGCCCCGCGGCGTTGACTGCGGGCTGCCATGAATGATCCAACGACCAAGCCCGAGCGGACTGCCGTGCTCCACCGCATGGTGACCGATCAGCACGTTTGCCCCTATGGCATCAAGGCGCTGCACCTGCTGAAGCGGCAGGGCTACAAGGTCGAGGACCGCCACCTCAAAACCCGTGAGGAGACTGACCGGTTCAAGGCCGATCAGGGCGTCCGCACCACCCCGCAGGTGTTTATCGGCGGAGAGCGGATCGGTGGCTATGACGATCTGCGCCGCCATTTCGGCAAGCCAGTCCCCGACGACAACGCGACCAGCTACACCCCGGTCATCGCTGTCTTCGCTGCGGCCGGAGCCTTGGCCATGGCGGCCGGCGAGATCGCTTTTGGCTCACCCATGCACGGCCGGACCTGGGAATGGTTTATCGCCTTCGCAATGGTGATCCTTGCGATGCTAAAGCTACAGGACCTCGACCGGTTCGCGACCATGTTCATCGGTTACGATCTGCTTGGCCGACGCTGGGTCCCCTATGCTTTCATCTATCCCTTTCTGGAATTCACCGCGGGCACGCTGATGGTGGCTCACGCAGCGGACTGGCTTTCGATCCCGATCGCTCTCATTATCGGCTCGATCGGCGCTGCGTCAGTGATTTACGCGGTCTATATTCAGAAGCGCGACATCCGCTGTGCCTGTGTTGGCGGCAGCAGTAAGGTGCCGCTCGGCGTGGTCTCGCTCACAGAAAATCTGGCGATGGTGGGCATGGCGCTGTGGATGCTGGTCCAGCACCTGTGATCTGCCTATGGTGCCTGCCGCAAGGGAGCGCCGGATGC
>CAZNFV010000183.1:1819-4318 GCA_964572445.1 uncultured Novosphingobium sp.
GCCGCAAAGACCCATTTCGGCCGGATATCCGCCAGCGGCTGGCACACCTGTGCGATGACCATGGCGATGCTGGTGCAGAACCTGAAGGATCACAAACAGGCCGGTCTCGGCTCACCGGGGCTCGACGAATTGCGCTGGTTGAAGCCGGTTTACCCCGGCGACGTGCTGCGGGTGGAATCGGAGCTGCTGGAAAAGGCCCGGAGCCGTTCAAGGCCCGAGATGGGCAGCTTCAAATCGATCATCTCGGTGTTCAATCAGGATGACGTGAAGGTGATGACCTTCCGTTCGATCGGGCTGATCGCGGTGCGGGAACCTGAACCGGCTGCCTAACGCCGCCCGAACAGCTTTTCCACATCCTCCAGCGCCAGCTTCACCCAGGTCGGTCGGCCGTGGTTGCATTGGCCGGACCGGGGGGTGCATTCCATCTCTCGCAACAGGGCGTTCATCTCCGCGACGGACAGCGTCCGCCCTGCCCTTACCGAACCGTGGCAAGCCATCGTCGCCAGTACGTGATCAAGCCGTTCGGCCAGCAGCAGCGCGGCCCCATTGTGGGCGAGGTCATCAGCGATGTCCCGAACCAGCGCCTGAACATCACCACCGGCCAGCGCGGCGGGCACAGCGCGGACCAGCATTGCGTCCGGGCCGAACCGCTCCAGGCCAAGGCCGTGCTCAGCCAGTTGCGGGGCGGCCTCGGTCAGGCGATCGCAGTCCGGCTCGTCCAGTTCGACCACTTCGGGGATCAGCAAGGCTTGCGATGCTGTCATTGCGCCCTGTGCCCCCGCAGCCTTCAGGCGTTCCAGCACCAATCGCTCATGCGCGGCGTGCTGGTCAACGATAACCAGACCGTCTTCAGCCTCGGCAACGATATAGGTATTGGCGACTTGCCCCCGGGCCACGCCCAGCGGGTGGGAAGCGGATGGTTGCGGCGCAGCTTCGGCTACTTCGGCACGTGCTGCCGGGGCCAGCACCGACGCTTCATAACCGCGCCAGACTTGCCCCGCGTCACGGACCGCAAACGGATCCGGGCGGGCAAAGAGCGAACCAAGCGCGGGCGCTGTTTCGGTGCGGGTGATCGGTTCAGCCTGCCAGTTCGCCATTGCCGGTGTGGCGGGCCCCCGGGCCGAACGCTGCCCGGCGCCTTCCAAGGCATGGCGCAGGCCAGAGACGATGAAGCCGCGCACGAAGGCTGGATCGCGGAAACGGACTTCGGTCTTGGCCGGGTGGACGTTCACGTCCACTTCTTCGGGCGGCAGATCGAGGAACAGCGCCAGCACGGCGTGGCGATCGCGCGCCAGCATATCGGCATAGGCGCCGCGCACGGCGCCCACCAGCAGCCGGTCCTTAACGGGCCGGCCATTGACGAACAGGTACTGGTGATCGGCCACGCCGCGGTTGAAGGTGGGCAAGCCCGCCACTCCGGTCAGCTGGACCGGGCCGCGGCTGAGATCGATCGCAACGCCATCCTCCGCCAGTTCGCGGGCGATCAACTGCGCAACCCGCGCCGCGAGGGTTTGCCCGCCCTGTACTGCCAGCACGCGGCGACCGTCATGTTCAAGGGTAAAACCAACCTCGGGCCGCGCCATGGCGAGCCGACGAACGACATCAAGGCAGGCGGCATATTCACTGCGGGCCGAACGCAGGAACTTGCGGCGCACTGGCACTTTCCCGAACAGGTCTTCAACCCGGATACGAGTGCCGGGTGGCAAGGCTGCTGGCCCTTCAGCGATCTGCTGTCCGTGATCGATCACTACGTGCCAGCCACTGTCCGCCCCGCGCACGTGGCTTTCCATGGTCAGTCGCGCGACGCTGGCGATAGAAGGCAAGGCCTCACCCCGGAAGCCAAGCGTGGCGACGAGTTCGATCGCTTCATCGGGCAGCTTGGAAGTGGCGTGGCGCTCCAGCGCAAGGGCCATGTCCACCCGTGTCATGCCGCAACCATCATCGGTCACTTCGATGAGGGCCAGCCCCCCCTCGCCCAGGCGTACGGTGATACTGCCAGAACCCGCATCGATCGCGTTTTCGATCAACTCTTTAAGGGCAGCAGCTGGCCGTTCCACTACTTCGCCGGCAGCGATGCGGTTGACCAAAGTTTCAGGTAGGCGGCGGATCACTGGCATAGGTTCCGGACCCTAGCGATGAACTGCACTGAATTCGAGACGGAAGCGCACATGCAATCCCCTACTTTCGGACAATTTTTTGGCGTTTGTCGGCCCCTTGCGGTAATGAGCCGCGATTCACGCCAACTAACCAGCTTTTGACTTATGCAGAATTTGCAGTAAGTGGCTGGAAACAATACGGATTTTTCAATGGCCTCGTTCCTGTCACGATTCTTCAAGTTTGGCTCCCAGAACATGGCCATCGATCTTGGGACCGCAAACACCCTGGTCTACGTGCAGGACCGCGGCATTGTACTGAACGAGCCATCGGTCGTTGCGATCGAGACGATCAACGGCATCAAGCGGGTCAAGGCCGTGGGCGATGACGCCAAGATGATGATGG
>CAZNFV010000184.1:0-4273 GCA_964572445.1 uncultured Novosphingobium sp.
GGGTTTTCGGCCTTGCGGCTGATCTTGTCGATCTCGTCGATGTAAACGATCCCGTGCTGGGCCTTTTCGACGTTGTAGTCGCTGGCCTGCAGCAGCTTGAGGATGATATTTTCAACGTCCTCACCCACGTAACCGGCTTCGGTCAGCGTGGTCGCATCAGCCATGGTGAACGGCACGTCAAAGGTCTTGGCCAGCGTCTGCGCCAGCAGGGTCTTGCCACAGCCGGTCGGCCCGACCAGCAGGATGTTCGACTTCGACAGCTCACCCTCACCGCCCGTGCCGCTGTGCTTCAGACGCTGGTAGTGGTTGTGGACCGCCACCGAGAGCACGCGCTTGGCGCGGTCCTGGCCGATCACGTAATCGTTCAGCGTCTCGAAGATGTCCTTCGGGCTGGGAACGCCGCCGTCCTTCTTACCAGCGATGCCGGCCTTGGTCTCTTCGCGAATGATGTCGTTGCACAGTTCGACGCATTCATCGCAGATGAACACAGTCGGGCCGGCAATCAGCTTGCGCACCTCATGCTGCGACTTACCGCAGAAGCTGCAGTAGAGGGTGCTCTTCGCGTCAGATCCGCTCAATTTCGTCATGCCTATTCCTGTTTCCCGCAAGCACGGGACTCGGCCAACCCTAGCTGGACGAGTGTATTAATCAATCCTAGCCCTTAGCACAGAGCAGCTTGCTCCCGGCTGAAGCGGCAAGGTTAGCAAACCCTTCGCAACCTATTCCGGTGCGCCGCCCGAACCACTGGCATCGGATTCGCTGGTGGGACGGGTTTCAAAGACCTTATCGACCAGGCCGAAAGCCAGCGCCTCGTCAGCTTCCAGCCAGGTATCGCGATCCAGCGCCTTTTCGATCTCTTCGATGCTCTTGCCGGTGTACTTCGCATAGTGCGAATTCATCCGCTGGCGCAGCCGCAGGATTTCACGGGCCTGAATCTCGATATCGCTGGCCATGCCGCGGGCCCCGCCCGACGGCTGGTGGATCATCACCCGGGCATTCGGCAAGGCGACCCGCATCCCCGGCTCACCAGCGGCAAGCAGGAACGAACCCATCGAACAGGCCTGACCGATGCAGACGGTCGAAACGCGCGGGCGGATGTACTGCATCGTATCGTGGATCGCGAGACCAGCCGTCACCACGCCTCCGGGCGAGTTAATGTACATCGAAATGTCCTTTGACGGATTTTCGCTTTCGAGGAACAGCAACTGAGCCACGATGACCGAGGCCATGTGATCTTCAACCTCACCAGTCACGAAAATGATCCGTTCGCGCAGCAGGCGCGAATAGATGTCGAAGCTGCGTTCACCGCGGCTCGACTGTTCGACAACAACCGGGATCAGCGCGCCGGTAACCGGGTCTTGGGTAAACTTGCCCTGGGCGCCGGGCTGATTGAACAGGTCGAGCATGAAATTCCTCATCTGGTTAGTCGCGTCTATGTCGGCTCTGGCTACGCGATGTTCAAGGGCGTTAACCGATTGATGTTTGTCCGGCCATGTCCATAACGTTGTAGCCTGTTAATTCTTACAGTCCGGAGTTGATGAATGTTCATCCCGTCATCCGTTATTGCCCGGCCCGTCGGCTGGTTGGCCCTGGCCGCCGGGCTGGCCCTGACCGCCAGCCCGGCCCTGGCCGGAACCGCGGCGCAGCGGGCTGCCGAAGCACAAACCTATCTGGCGACAATTGCCCGGTTGGACGATGCGGCAAAAGGTCCACAGTTGAACGCGGTAATCGCCGCCAATTCGGCGGCACCGCAAGAGGCCGCGCGCCTGGCCGGGACCGGCCCGCTGGACGGACGCACAGTGCTGATCAAAGACAATATCGAAACGCGCGAATGGCCAACCACAGCCGGCTCGCTGGCGCTGGTCGGCAACCGCACCAATCGTGACGCGCCGCTGGTGGTCCGGCTGCGCGCTGCGGGCGGCGTCGTGTTAGGCAAGACCAACCTGAGCGAATGGGCCAACATCCGCCATTCCCCGAGCACCTCGGGCTGGAGCGGGGTCGGCGGACTGACCCGCAACCCTTACGCGATTGATCGCAACACCTGCGGATCATCATCGGGTAGCGGGGCGGCAATTGCAGCGGGCATGGCCTGGGCCGCGATCGGGACTGAAACGGACGGTTCGATCACCTGCCCGGCCAGCGTCAACGGGATAGTTGGCTTCAAGCCCACGGTCGGCCTGGTCAGCCGGACCCATGTGGTGCCGATCAGCGCCAGCCAGGATACTGCCGGGCCAATGGCGCGCACCGTGGCCGATGCCGCGCTGCTGCTCAATGCAATTGCCGGCAGCGATCCGGCCGACGCCGCCACTGCCGATGCTGACACCCGCAAAACCGATTTCACCCAAGGCCTGGCTGGCAGCTCGCTCAAAGGCATGCGGATTGGCGTTCTGACGCGTGCAATCGGCAACCACGCAGGTGTGCGCAAGGTGTTCGATCAAGCCGTGGCTGACCTGCGGGCTGCCGGGGCAGAGATCGTCGAAATTGATTTCGAGTCCAGCGGGGCCATGTCCCGCGATGAAAGCTTCGTCCTGCGGTATGAACTACGCCGCGATCTTAATGCCTATCTTAAAACCCTGCCCGCTGCCGGATTGCCGCGCAGCCTGGCCGAAGTGATCGAATTCAATCAGGCCAATGCCGACAAGGAGCTGCGCTGGTTCGGACAGGATACCTTCATCGCCGCTGACAAGATCACCGATGCAGAAGCCTATGCCAAGGCGCGGGCCAATTCGCTGAAGCTGGCCGGAGAACTGGGGATCGACAAGCTGCTGGCCGATCACCAGGTCAGCCTGCTGATCGCGCCGACCGAAGGACCAGCCTGGTCAACCGACCTCGTAACGGGTGACCGCTTCCTGCCGATCGGGGCCGGCAGCCTGGCTGCAATTGCCGGTTACCCGCACCTGACCGTGCCGATGGGCGCGGTTGAGGGACTGCCGGTCGGTCTCTCGCTGATGGGAGCGAAGTGGCAGGACCATGCAGTGCTTCAGGCCGGAGCCGCCTTTGAACGCGCCCGCTCCGCCAAACTGCCCCAGCCCGGCTTTAAGCGCTGGGGGGAGTAACACTCTAAATCATTGCAAGATTTGATAAACCATAGCAAAGACCCGCAGGTGAAGCAGAGCCGATCCTCCGATACCCGCAACCGCATCATCAGCGCCGCCAGCGGACTGTTCATGGCAAAGGGCTTTGACGGGACCTCTGTGGCCGAAGTCTGCCGCACGGCCGGTGTTTCAAATGGCGCGCTGTTCCACCAGTTTCCAACCAAGGAAGCCTTGGGCTTTGCCGTCTATTCGCTGGTTCGGCGGGATTTCTGGACCAAGGTCATGCGGGCGATGACCGAACCTGAAGACCCCCTAAATGGCGTTGAGGCAGCGGTCCGCGCGGCCTTCGCGTTCCAGCTCGAAGAACCGGGCAGTGCCGCCTTCATGTTCGACGTATCGGGATCGAAATGGATCGAAGGTTTCGCGGCCCAATCGCAAGAGGTTCATGATGTGGTCAGCGGCCGGGGCCAGGCTTGGGCCGCAGCCCACATTGCGGCCGGACGCCTGCCGCCAATTCCGCCTGATGTCTTTGTTGCATTGGCCTCAGGCGCACCGCAATGGCTTGGCCGAATGTGCCGGATCGGGATGACCGTCTCCCCCTTGGAAGACATTGCCGAACAGCTGCCGCTTTACGTTCGGCGCGCTTTTACACCGCAGTAGCGGCCCAGCCAAAAACGCAAACGGGGCGGTCGCCGTGTGGCGCCGCCCCGCTGCGTTCGGGATTGGACCCGGATTACTTCTTGGCTGGGGCCTTCTTGGCAGCCGGCTTCTTGTCGGCCTTCGGAGCAGCTTCCTGCTTGGCCGGCTTTTCAGCCTTCTCAGCCTTCGGTTTGGCGTCCTTGGCCGCCTTGTCGTCAGCCTTGGCCGCCTTCTTCGGCGCAGCCTTCTTGGCTGGCTTGGCGGCCGGAGCGGCTTCTTCCGCCTCGATCGCGGCCTGCAGCTCTTCGCGGCTAACCTTGCGCTCGGTCACTTCGGCCTTGTCGAACAGGAAGTCGACCACCTTGTCTTCGAACAGCGGTGCGCGCAGCTGGGCTGCGGCGAGCGGATCCTGCTGGAGATATTCGGCAAACCGCTGACGGTCTTCCGGGCGATACTGCTGCGCGGCCTGCGCCAGCAGCATCTGCATTTCCTGCGCGGTCACTTCCACGCCATTGGCCTGGCCGATTTCCGACAGAAGCAGGCCCAGACGGACGCGGCGCACGGCGATGGCGCGGTAATCGTCCTTCTCGGCTTCGATT
>CAZNFV010000185.1:0-4265 GCA_964572445.1 uncultured Novosphingobium sp.
GGACTGCCGCTTCGCCGCCGGCCCGGCGGATGTCGGCTGGCATCGGGGCGTGGACCGGCTGGCCGATTCCTTGTCGGTAAAGCCCGCCAAGCAGCGTTCCGGCATCAGAATAGCCCAGAAACAGCTTATCTTGCGCCGCATGATCGAACCGCGCCAGCGCAGTTTCGGCAATCCGCGCCGCGCCATAGCCGCCGCGTGCAAACCATACGGCATCGAACGCGGGATCATTGGCACATTCGACCAACGCATCACAACGCGCCGCATCGGGGCCGGCGAAGTGCCCTTCACTAAGGAAACATTGCGGATGGAAATGCAGCGTGACCTGCGGAAATTCAGCCTGGGCCAGAGCCAGGACGCGCTCGGCATCCTCTTTCGCAAAGGCGGCCGACGGGGCACAGATCGCTACATTGGGCATGACGCTTCCTAACCCGGTTGTCAGGCGTGGCAAGGGCGCATACCGGAGAGGCATGAGCGAACTTGCCGATCCTGACCTTACCCAGCACCCTTGGTTCTTCTGCGGCATCGGCGGTTCCGGGATGTTGCCGCTCGCCTTGATCCTGAAAGGCCACGGCGCGGCTGTCGCCGGGTCCGACCGCAGCCGCGATCAGGGCCGAACGCCCGAGAAATTCGCTTGGCTGGAACGCGATGGCTTCACGCTGTTCCCGCAGGATGGCAGCGGGATCACCTCTGCTAACCAAGTGCTGGTCGCCTCGGCAGCGGTGGAAGATACCGTGCCGGAAATGGTCCGCGCGCGGGAACTGGGCTGTGCGCGGATGAGCCGGGCCGAACTGCTCGCCCGCCTGTTCAATGCGGCGCCGCGCGGAGTGGCAATTGGCGGAACCAGCGGCAAGAGCACGGTCACCGGGATGACCGGCTGGATTCTGACCAGCACTGGCCGCGATCCGACGATCATGAACGGCGCGGTGATGAAGAACTTCGCCGCACCCGATGCGCCGTTCGCTTCGGCACGGGTTGGCCAAGGCGATGTTTTCGTCAGCGAAGTCGATGAAAGCGATGGCTCAATCGCGCTGTATCGCCCCGCCGTTTCGGTGCTGCTCAATGTGAGCCTCGATCACAAGTCGATGGAAGAGTTGCGAGAGCTGTTTGGGGATTTCCTGGCCGCCGCCGAAGTGGCCGCGCTCAATGCCGATGACCCGGAATGCCTCGCCCTAGCCGCCCGCTCCAAGTCGGTCATCCGTTTCGGAATAGAGAGCGCCGAGGCTGAGATCGGCGTATTGTCGGGCTCGGTCGTCGAAGGAGCGACCACGCTTACCGCCATTGTCGAAGATCGCCGCGAGGGTTCAAGCCACGCTTTGGCGTTGCAAGTGCCGGGCCGGCACAACCTGGCCAATGCGCTGGCCGCGATTGCCGCCGCCAACGCCTCCGGGGTTCCGGTGGTGGAAGCGGTTGCTGCGCTCGGCTCTTATGCGGGACTGGCACGCCGGTTTGAGATTGTCGGTACCAGTGCCAGCGACGTGACCGTGATCGACGATTTTGGCCACAACCCGGAAAAGTGCGCTGCCACCCTGCGCACGTTGAAGGCCCATCCGGGCCGGGTGATCGCCTTCTTCCAACCCCACGGCTATGGCCCGCTGCGCCAGATGGGCCACGAATTGGCCGAAGTCTTCGCCCGGTTACTGGGGCCAGACGATGTGACCGTGCTGTGCGATCCCGTCTATTTCGGTGGCACAGTTGACCGCAGCGAGGGCAGCGAGCGGATCGTCAACCTGATCCGCGATCATGGCGGGAAAGCTGAATATATCTCGGCGCGTGCCGACTGCGGCAGCTATATGGCCAGTATTGCCCAGCCCGGTGATCGGATCGTGATTATGGGCGCGCGCGACGATACGCTGAGTGTCTTTGCCCGCGAAGTGCTCGCGTCAGTGGGCTGACTTGCCCAGCAGCGCCGGCACCTTGTGCAGCAGCACAGCCACGATCGTCCCCAGAGCAAGGCCTATCACGCCCGACAAGGTAGAGTTGGTCAGCCAGCCGAGCGCGCCGCCCAGCGCACCCGTCGCTTGATGGACCGCGTGTTCGGCCGCGTGGATTGCGTCATAGGGCGGCTTGAAACCGAGCTTCCTGGCCCCGTCGACCAGGATGTGCCCACCGACCCACAGCATCGCTAAAGTGCCAATGCCGGACAGCGCAGTCAGCAGTTTCGGCATCGCAAGCAGCAGTCCGCGTCCCAGTTTCTGTTCGGCGGCAGTTGAGCGTTTCTCCACAAGGTGCAGGCCGATATCGTCCATCTTCACGATCAAAGCGACCACGCCATAGACTGCCGCCGTAATCACGATCCCGACCAGCGCCAGGATGATCCCGCGGCTGAGCAACGGCTCGTCCGCTACTTCCGCCAGGGCTATCGCCATGATTTCCGCCGAAAGGATGAAGTCAGTGCGGACCGCGCCGGAAACGCGCTCCCTTTCAAAGGTTGCAATGTCTTCGATCGGATCTTCCAGCGTCTCGCCGTGCTTGGCCCCGCCCAGCTTCTCGATCACCTTTTCCGCGCCTTCATAACACAGGTATAACCCGCCCATCATCAGCAGCGGGGTGATGGCCCATGGCACGAACTCGCTCAGCAGCAGAGCCGCCGGCAACAGGATCAGCAGCTTGTTCTTCAAACTACCCCTGGCGATCTGCCAGATGATCGGCAGTTCGCGGTCCGGCGTGAATTCGGTGACATAGCTGGGCGTAACGGCGGCATCATCAATCACCACGCCCGCAGCCTTGGTGCCAGCCTTGGCTGCGGCCACGCCAACATCATCGATGCTGGCCGCCGCTGCCTTGGCGATCACGGAAATGTCGTCGAGCAGGGCAACGAGGCCGGTTGGCATGACAGTGTAACTCCACTTGAAATCTCTGGAGCCGCTGCTTGCCAAGGCTTTGGAGCCGCCGCAAGGCTTGCATTCCCGGCACAAACCGCTAATGGCCGCCGCTTCCGGAAGCGATTCCGGGGAAAGAAAGCCGGAGGGGCCCCGCAATCCCGCGGATCGCCAGCGATCGGTTAGATAGATGAAAGGCATATACATGCCGCTCTATGAGCATGTGTTCCTGGCCCGCCAGGATCTGAGCCAAGCGCAGGTTGATGCGCTGGCCGCCACCGCCACGGAAATCGTCGAAGCACACCAGGGCAAGGTCGTGAAGACCGAATCCTGGGGCCTCAAGAACCTGGCCTACAAGATCAAGCGTAACCGCAAGGCGCACTTCGTGCTGCTGAACATCGAAGCGCCCGCCGGCACCGTTGCCGAGCTGGAGCGTCAGACCGCGATCAACGAAGACGTGATCCGCTGGATGACCGTGCGCGTTGACGAGCTGGAAGAAGGCCCGTCAGTGCAGATGCGCAAGCAGGACCGCGAGCGCACCAAGCGTCGCGAACGCGAGGAGTTCTAAGCCATGGCCCGCGCATTTTTCCGCCGCCGCAAGTCGTGCCCGTTCTCGGGCAAGAACGCACCTGTCATCGACTATAAGGACACGCGCCTGCTCCAGACCTATATGTCTGAGCGTGGCAAGATCGTGCCGAGCCGCATCACCGCCGTTTCTGCCAAGAAGCAGCGCGAACTGGGCCAGGCTATCAAGCGTGCCCGTCATCTGGGCCTGCTGCCCTACCTCGTAAAGTAAGGGGAGCGATACCATGGAAATCATCCTCCTCGAACGCATCGAGAAGCTGGGCACCATCGGCGATGTCGTAAACGTCAAGGACGGCTACGCACGCAACTTCCTGTTGCCCAACAAGAAGGCACTCCGCGCCAACGAAGCCAACCGCAAGGTCTTTGAAGCCAATCGCTCGAAGATCGAAGCAGACAACGCCACGCGTCGCACGGAAGCCCAGGGCCACGCCGGCAACGTTGAAGGCAAGTCGGTTGTCCTGATCCGCGCCTCGTCGAACTCGGGCCAGCTGTATGGTTCGGTTTCGGTGCGTGACATCGTCGATGCTCTCAACGCCGATGGCGCTGGCATCAGCAAGTCGATGGTTGTGCTGGAACGTCCGATCAAGACCATCGGCATGTTCGACGTGAAGGTTGCTCTGCACCCGGAAGTCACCGTGCTGGTCAAGGTCAACGTCGCGCGTTCGCCTGACGAAGCCGATCAGCAGGCCAAGGGCGTCGATGTGATCGCCGCCATGTTCGAAGACGACGCTGCAGAGGCTGCTGCCGCTGCGGGTGACTTCGAAGCTGGCAACGGCGAAGAGCAGGAAGGCGAGGCTCCGGCCGCCGCTGCTGCTCCTGAAGCTGCTGACGAGGGCGAAGAAGCCTAAGGCTTCAACGCTT
>CAZNFV010000186.1:0-4250 GCA_964572445.1 uncultured Novosphingobium sp.
GCCTTGTCCGTCGATCAACGGCAGCCGCATCGACCAGTCCTGCGTCATGCGGGCAAGGGCATCGTAAATCGCGCTATCGCCGTGCGGGTGATAGTTGCCCATCACGTCGCCGACAATCTTGGCGCTCTTGCGGTAAGGCCGGCCAGCGACGAAGCCGCCTTCCTGGCTGGCGAACAGAATACGGCGATGGACTGGCTTTAAGCCGTCACGCACGTCGGGCAGGGCGCGGCTGACGATCACGCTCATCGCGTAATCGAGATAGCTGGCCTTCATTTCATCGACGATGTCGACGCGCTGAAAATCCCCCTCCGGTCCGGTGGGTTCACTGCCTGCGAATTCGGGAATGTCTTGGTTATCGCTCACGCGGAATATCGGCCGATTGTTGGCGGGAAAGTCGTGAGTGAGGGACTAGGGCATGGCATTCGGAAAGACCATCGCAACAGGCGATTCAGCGCAATTTTTCCACATCCAAGCAACTTTGCTGAACGAACGCGATGAGTTGCATTCAACGCGGGTTCACTGCCACGGCTGTAGCTGGCAGCAACAGTTGCCAAACTGCCGTTTTGGCGTCAGTAGCTGGCCCGATGGAAGTTGCGCCCGGCACCACAGCTCGGGCGATCGAGGAGTGAAGTGAACGATGCCCCGCACCCATATTCTGACCCGTCCGGCTTTCGCACTTGCAATGGCGCTGTCCTCGCTTGCTGCCGTTGGCGTAGTCGCCACGCCGGCTGAAGCCCAGAAGAAGGACGACAAGAAGGCCGCGCCGGCCAAGGCGCCCCAGCCGACCAAGGCGTTCATTCCGGTCTATACTGAGCTCAAGACCCTGCTCGACGCAGCCGCAAAGCGCCCGGATGTGATCGCCGCGAAGGCCAAGGTCACCGAAACTGAGCGCGCCTATCGCTCTGCCCGCGGCCGTGCGGCCCAGGAAGCGGCGCGTGGCCAGTATGATGCATCGGTTGCCGCACTCGCCGGCCTGCTCTCGGCAGAGAAAGCAAAGACCGATGAAGCCTTCACCAAGGTTGGCAATGACGCGGACAAGTTCTTCGCCGGCCAGCTAGGCTTCACATTCGGCGGTCTGGCCGTCGACAAGGTGATGCAGCGCCGCGGTCTGGTTGCGATGATTGAAAGCGGCAGCGTACCTGCCGCCGAAGTCGGCAAGTACAACTATTACGCCGCTGGCTTTGCCTTTGACCTCAAGGACTATGCAGCAGCCGAAGCATCGCTGAAGACTGCGATTGCTGCGGGTTACAACGGCAATGATGTAAAGGGTCTGCTGGCCGAAGCGCAGAACTCAGCGGGTCGCCCGGCAGAGGCGCTGGTCACGATCAAGAGCATGGTCGATTCAGCCGCTGCTGCAGGACAGGTTCCGGCAGCAGACTGGCTGGAGCGTGCGGTTCTTATCTCTTACCAAAGCAAGAGCCCCGACGCCGCTGAGTGGGCCATTCGCCGCATTGAGTTCTATCCTACCCAGCTTGGCTGGGTGGCTGCGGGCCAGATCCTGCGTGAACGCGGTAACTTCGGACCAGCGGATTCGCTCGATATCTCGCGCGCGCTGGACAAGGCCGGGGCGTTGAATTCCAGCACGCAGTCGGTCCAGCGTGAATATATCGAATATCTGCAGTCGGCCGTCGGCAAGGTTGGCGTGCTCTATCCGGGTGAAGTGATCAAGATTGCCAATCAGGGCATCAAGGCCACCGCGTTGCAGGCGACCGATCCGTTCATCCGGGATGCACTGGCCGAAGCGAACCGTCGCCTCGCAGCAGACAAGGCCTCGCTAGCTGGTCTGGAACGCGATGCGCGGGCCCCTGCGGCTACTGCCAAGACCGTTTTGATCGGCGCTGACACGATGCTCAGCTATGACATGGCAGACAAGGCTGCAGATCTCTATCAGATCGCGCTGGGCAAGCCTGGTGCTGATGTTGCCGGGATCAATCTGCGTCTGGGCATCGCCCTGATCAAGCAGGGCAAGCTTGCTGAAGCCGAGGCCGCGTTGGCTAAGGTTGATGGTCCGCGCAAGGGCATTGCTCAGCTGTGGACGCTGGTTGCCAAGGGCA
The DNA here is from genome assembly GCA_964572445.1 of uncultured Novosphingobium sp. Classification (GTDB taxonomy): domain Bacteria; phylum Pseudomonadota; class Alphaproteobacteria; order Sphingomonadales; family Sphingomonadaceae; genus Novosphingobium. The sequence continues at coordinate 2,055 of CAZNFV010000186.1, forward strand.
AGACCATTCCGACCGCCTAATCCTGAGTTTTACTTTTTCCAGAAGGGCGGCGGGCAACTGCCGCCCTTTTGCTATGCCTCGATCGCGGGGGCGAACTCGCCTTTATCCTCGTCCAGGATATGCAAGACACCGTCGCTGATCGCGAAGAATACACCGCGAAGCTTCAATTTGCCTTCACGCTCCTTGGCTTGAATTTGCGGGAACGTGCGCAGGTTGGCCAGGCTGACCTTCACTCCCGCCATCTCCATCGCGCGTTCGGCTGCATCCCCCTCCGTGCCGTGATGCTGTGCCACCGTGTCACGCGCGCCATCCAGCAAGCCAATCCAATCGGCCACGAAGCCGCCTTCACCGCGCGGAGCGCCATGGAGTTCACGGGTAAGCGCGGCCTTGCAGCCGCCGCACATGCCGTGGCCCATGACTACGATCTGCTTCACCTGAAGGTTCTGCACCGCAAATTCCACCGCAGCTGAAACCCCGTGAAGACCCGGCGCCGTTTCAAATGGAGGGACGAGTGCCGCGACATTTCGCACAACAAAGATCTCACCCGGATCGACATCGAAGACCTGGGCCGGATCAACCCGGCTGTCGGAGCATGCAATCACCAGCAGCTTGGGCGACTGCCCTTCGTGGGCCAGGCGGCTGTAGCGTTCTTTTTGTTCGCGGTAGGCACCCTTGCGAAAACGCTGATATCCTTCGAGGAGGTGGGAGAATTCTGGCATCAGAAGCGCTCCCCTCGGATAACTTCGACATCCCACATGGTCAGCAACAAGCCGTGACTGTTGAGCATCGGGGCGAGGGCCTCCACCAGAACTTCAGCCTTTTCGACCGAGGCGATCGACAGGACCAGTGACTTGTCCGTTCCCAGCACCCGCTCTTCCCGCCAGCGACCATCGCGGCCGCTGCCAGACGTTACCGGCAGCACTGACCAACCCGTGATTCCCGCCTTGTCGATTGCATCGGTGATCCGGCGAACCAAGGCCGTATCAACCAGGATTTCAATGCGCTTGCGGATAACGGTTTCAATCATGGCTCAGGTCAGCTCGCGCTCAGCCAGCGGGATAGTTCGCCAAACAGGCTGATCCCGACCAGAATGTTGAAAGGGAAGGTGATCGACAAGGACATGGTCAAATAGATACCCGGATCGGCCTGGGGCAGGGCCAGCCGCATAGCAGCCGGCACCGCAATGTAACTGGCGCTGGCGCAAAGAACGCCCAGCGCAGCCGCAGTAGCCGTATCAAGCCCGATCAGGTTCCCCACCACCACGCCCAGCACGCCATTAAATAGGGGGAAGGCAATCGCCAGCAGGACCAGGCGCAAGTTGAGCGCACGCGCATCAATCAGGCGCCGCGCCGCGATCAGGCCCATGTCGAGCAGGAACAGGCAGAGCACCCCCTTGAAGCCGCTTTCAAACAGCGGCTGAACCTCCGCGTAGCCCTTTGGTCCCGCGATTAGCCCAATTGCAAAGCTGCCAAGCAGCAGGACCACCGAAGCATTCAGGAACACTTCGCGCAGCAGCTCTCCTTTGGACTGACCGGTATTGCCGGAGCCCCGCCGCGCCAGCATGAGGCCGGACAGAATCGCCGGAGTTTCCATCACCGCCAAGACCGCGACCATGAACCCGGCCACAACCAGCCCGCTGGCGCCCAGCAATTCATTGGCCGTGACGAAGGTCACCACGCTGACCGAGCCATAATGCGCCGCGACAGCGCCGGCATTGGTCTGGTCCAGCTTTGCGAAGGAGCGGAGCACGGCATAGGCCAGGATTGGAATGGTGAAGCTGAGGGTCACACCAGCGAGCAAGGCCGACGCCACCTCAGGTGTTACGCCCGATTTCGCGACTGCCACGCCGCCTTTCAGGCCAATCGCGGCCATAAGATAGAGCGACATGCCCTTGGCAATGGCTTCCGGGATGGCCAAATCGGACCGTAGCGCCGAAGCCAACAGGCCCAAAAGGAAGAACAGGATCACCGGTGAGGCGAATGGAGCAAATGCTGACACTTCCATGAGCAAAGGCCGCTAGCGCCATTGGCAACGGCTGGCAAGGCGACTAGAGGGCGAGACATGAACGACCTGGCGAACCCTCCCAAGCCCGAACGTCAACGCAAGCCTGACTGGATCCGCGTCAAAGCGCCGACCAGCAAAGGCTATGGCGAAACCCGCCAGTTGATGCGTGATCTCAACCTCAACACGGTTTGC
>CAZNFV010000187.1:0-4211 GCA_964572445.1 uncultured Novosphingobium sp.
AACATCTCGGCCGTTGGCGCAACGCCGCTGGCGATCACCAACTGCCTGAACTTCGCCAATCCACAGCGCCCCGAAATCATGGCGCAGATCGTCGAAGCCTTGCGCGGCATGGCCGATGCCTGCCGTGCGCTCGACTATCCGATCGTTTCGGGCAACGTCAGCCTTTATAACGAAAGCAAGGCCACCGGCGGCGGCTCGGCGATCCTCCCCACCCCGGCGATTGGCGGCGTTGGGCTGATGGCCGATCACGAGATCATGGCAACGATCGCGATCAAGGCTGAAGGCGAATGCCTGGCGATCATTGGGCCGAGCTATCCGGAACTGGGCCAATCACTGTGGCTGCGTGAGATCCATGGCCGTGAAGACGGTGATCCGCCGAAGGTCGATCTGGGTGACGAGCGCTTCCACGGCGAAGTGATCCGCCAGCTGATTGCCGATGGCTCAGTCACCGCGGTGCATGACATCAGTGATGGCGGCCTGCTGGTTGCGGCGGCGGAAATGGCGCTGGCCGGCAATATCGGCGTGGCGATCGATCCGATGGACACCGCCTTTGCCTTCAACGAAACCCAGTCACGCTATCTGGTGACTTTCCCGGCCGACAAGCCGCTCGACCGCAGCAAGGTGCCGTTCGAAAAGATCGGCATGACCGGCGGCGATGCCGTGGTGGTCAATGGTCAGCCGGTGAAGCTCAGCGCCCTGCGCGAAGCGAGCGAGAGCTTCTTCCGCGACTGGATGGAAAGCTGATCCGATGACCGAGGCGGGCACTTCCGGCACGCCGCTGGCCCGGCAGCTCAACCTGCGCGATGGAATGCGGGTGTGGTTTGATGCCATGCCTGAAAACGTGGCTGACGAAATCGACGAATTTGCGTTGGAGCTATACTTCATCGGCGATCCTGCCGATGGCATTGACGCAGCCCACGTGTTCGTGACCGAGCGCGCGGTGTTGGCTCCGCAGCTCCAGTCACTCCGCGATCAAATTGCCTTGGACGGGCAGATCTGGGTCAGCTGGCCCAGTCAGGCGGCGAACGTACCGACCGACATTACCGTGGAGGTGATCCGCGAAATCGCCCACCCGCTCGGCCTGCTTGATACCAAGACTTGCGCAGTGGACGAGGACTGGTCTGCCCTCAAATTGGTGATCCGCAAGGAACTCCGCTGACGAGCCCGGTCAGGCAGCCTGCTTGACCGGCGCCATCAGATCATAGGGATCGACACCAGCCGCGCGCCACATGGCATGGGCCTGCTGATAATAGCTCGGTTGAGCAATGTTCAGCCGGGCGCGGACTTCTTCGATCGGCAATGGCAGCAGGTCCGTGATCGCCATTTCGACCAGCCGCGGGCAAGCCTTGCCCATCTTCTGCGCCTCACGCACGGCGCGGAACACCGGAACCTTCACGGTCTTGTGCTTGGCGATCTCAATTCCGCCGGCATAGCCCAGGAACAGGTGCGCCGGGCTGGGCTGTTGGCTATAGGTAAAGGCCAGCACGCACTGTTCACCCAGCGCATCGCGGCCGAACCCGGACAGGATATGCATCAGATCGTGCGTGTCGCGCATCCGGTTGAAGTACCAGGTGACCTGATCATCCCAATAGAAATCGAGCGGCCGATCCTTATCGAGCTCATCCACCAGACCGTGCGCTGACAGCCCTTCGCGTTCCATGAAATCACAATAGACATGGGCCAGGCTGCCTTCCGGCATTTTCCGCAGGGCCGCGTGATCATCGAGCAGCCGCATCAGCGAGGGCTCCTTGCGGCGGATTTCCTGCCCGCGCTCACTCTTCAGGAAGCTGAGTGCCGCGTCATAGACCCCGCGCCAGGGCAGTGCCTCAAAGATTGGGGTGACCTTGGAAGTATCTTCCTTGTCCTTCACCAGCTCGCGGAAATTGCGCCACGCCTTGCCAAAATCATAGCGCATCTTCGGACGCCCGGGCAGCATCAGCGGCAGATCCGGGTCAGCGAAATCGACGTGGGCCTGGCGCAGCGAGGGCCGGCCTTCGAGGGGTGCGGTCATCATGTTCATAGCAAGGACGATACTGCGAACTACTTACAGATATGTCAATAGGGGCCATAGTGTCAGTTTACCGCTCCCACGATGCCTAAACCCAGTCGCTCTCCGCAACTCCCAACAGTCGCAACACGTCGGTCAGATCACCCCGGTCGATCGCGCCGTTGGCGGCCGCGCGGGCTTTGGGCTTGGCGTGATAGGCCACGCCATAGCTGGCCGCGACCAGCATCGGGATATCATTGGCGCCATCGCCGGTCGCCAGGCTGGCCGCCCCGCCCCGCGCAGCCACTTCGGCCCGCAGCACCGCCTCCTTCACCGCGCTGTCAACGATGTCTCCCACCAGCCCGCCCGTCAGCTGGCCGTGGCTGACGGCAAGGCGATTGCCGACCACGCGCTCAAACCCCAGCCGTTCGGCCACCGGATCGGCGAATTGGTGGAAACCCCCGGTGACCAGCACCGTGCTGCAGCCATGAGCCTTAAGCGTGGCCACCAGCGTCCGCGCGCCGGGCATATCGCGAATCCGCTGATCAAGGCATTGCTGGATCGCGTCCTCACCCAGGCCACCCAGCAGGCGCACGCGCTCGGTCAGGGCTTCGGCAAAGTCCAGCTCCCCCTGCATCGCGCGTTCGGTGATCGCAGCGATCTGATCCTTCAGGCCGGCAAAATCGGCTAGCTCGTCGATGCATTCCTGCCCGATCATGGTGGAATCCATGTCGGAGACGAAGACCTGCGGCACTTGCGGCAAATGGTCTGCAATCAACAGGTCAGACGGCTGGAAGTGCCGATCAAGCACACCCCTGATCGCCGCCGGCTCAGCGCCTTGCGCCATCACCTGCAGCACCTGATCCAGGCCCGGCAGCGGATCGGCACCGACCACTTTGGCACCCTGCGCCTCGATAGCGTGGATCGCGGCATCGAGATGGGCGGACAAGACCGCCGGTTCTGCTATCACGCGGGCAATGAGCACGCAGGATTCCCCCATAGATTCGGCCATAGACCGGCCACCGCTGGCGCTCATCGCAGGGCCGACCGCGAGCGGCAAGAGCGATCTGGCGGTACGGCTGGCGCTGGCACTGCTCCACCGGGGACGGCCTGCCGTGGTGATCAACGCCGATAGCGCACAGGTCTATGCTGACCTCGCCACGCTCAGCGCCCGCCCTTCTGACGCAGAGATGCAGGGCGTGCCGCACCGCCTGTTCGGCTGCTGGGACGGTGCGACCGCGTGCTCTGCCGCCGATTGGGCCGCAGCCGCCCGCGCCGAGATCGACGCGGCCCATGCAGCAGGCGCGGTCCCAATCCTGGTCGGCGGCACTGGGCTTTACCTCCGCACCCTGCTGGACGGGATCGCGCCAGTCCCGGCGATCGATCCGCCAGTGCGAAATGATGCCCGCAGCTTGCCACTGGCAGACGCCTATGCGGCCTTGCTGCGCGAAGACTCCGATGCCGCCGCTCGGCTCAATCCCAATGACACCACCCGAATCGTCCGGGCGCTTGAAGTGGTTCGGTCGACCGGACGAACCCTCGCCGATTGGCAGGAAGCCAAAGTGGGCGGGATCGGTGCAGCAATCCAGCTTCACGCCGCCGTGCTGTTGCCAGACCGCACCTGGCTATACGAACGGTGCGACCGGCGGTTCGGGCTAATGCTGGAACACGGTGCCGTTGCTGAAGTTGAGGCCCTGCTGCAGCGCGAACTGGACCCGGCCTTGCCCGTCATGCGCGCAATTGGCGTGCCGGAAATCAGCGCTTTTCTGCGCGGCGAATGCAGCCATGCAGACCTGCTGCTGCGCGGTACCCAGGCGACCCGCAACTATGCCAAGCGGCAGTTCACCTGGTTCCGCAACCAGCCAGCCGCCGACTGGTGCCGGATCGAGTCTCATAATGTCGATCTAGACGGTCAGTTCGCATCTTTATTACAACGATAGTGCTTGACACGTTATATACTGTCGCATAGGGCCAGCGTACTTCCTGCCGATGGCAGAACCGCGCGCGTTTGAGAGGGCGACCCGGCACAGGCAACTGTGCCGGGTCGGTTCTTTGAAGGGCTGGCGGGATTTAAGCGAAGGACTGTTACGGTGAGTGAAGAGCGCAGCGGCGCAAGCATCCTGGTCGAAAGCCTGGTTCGCCAGGGGGTCGAATATGTGTTCGGTTATCCCGGCGGTGCCGTGCTGCCGATTTACGACGCCTTGTTTGCCGACAGCCGGATTCG
>CAZNFV010000188.1:0-4181 GCA_964572445.1 uncultured Novosphingobium sp.
AGGATCGCGCGGCGCCGCTGCCGCTGTTCTGGCAGCACCGTCCGGACCAGCGGATCGGCTGGATCGAGCAAGCTGCCGAGGATGGCCGCGGGCTGCGCGTGGTCGCCAGCATCGACAATCCTGCTGGCGGGGCTGCCGCTGCACTCAAGGCCGGGCGCGTCACCGGCCTGTCCTTCGGCTACCGCGCCCGCAGCTTTAGCCGCACCCCCGAAGGCCGCGAACTGACCGCAGTCGACCTGTTCGAAGTCAGCCTGGTGACCCACCCGATGCAACATGGCGCGCGGGTCCATCTGCTCAACAATTCCTCCCCCTCGGGGGAGGGGAACCATGCGCAGCATGGTGGAGGGGCACGCGCGGCATAGCGCAGCTCCTCACTGTCATTGCCTGTTGCCTGTACCCCTCCACCACCTGCGGTGGTCCCCCTCCCCGTGCCGGGGAGGATCTTCAAACGAAAGGTAAGTGCCCCATGGATAATGCAGTCAACCCCGATCCGCTCGACGCCTCGTTCGATCTGGTCGCCCGGCAGGATGCCGCCGAAGCTGCGCTTGGCGCGCTGCGCGGCGATGTCGATGAAGTGAAGAGCCGGCTGGAAAAGGTCAGCCGCGCCGCTGCCCGTCCGGCCCTGTCCGGGGCAACAACTGCCAGCCCCGAGCTTAAGGGCTTTGTCGATGGTTACCTGCGCCAGGGCCGTGAGCCTGAACTTAAGGCGGTAAGCGGCGCAGTCGCTGCGGACGGCGGGTTCGCGGTGCCGCGTGAAATTGACGCGCTGATTGCCGCCCAGCTGAAGACCATCAGCCCGATCCGTTCGATCGCCCAGGTCGTCCAGATCGGCACGGCCGGCTATCGCAAGCTGGTTACGGCCAGCGGCACTGCCTCTGGCTGGGTCAGCGAGACCGCAGCGCGGCCGGAAACGACCACGCCGAAGTTCAACGAAATCGTGCCCCCGATGGGCGAGCTCTATGCCAATCCGGCAGCGAGCCAGGCGATGATCGACGATGCCGCGTTTGACCTTGAAAGCTGGCTGGCGAGTGAAATCGCCACCGAATTTGCCCGGGCCGAGGGACTGGCTTTCGTGAACGGCAGCGGCACCAACCAGCCGCGCGGGTTCCTGCAGACGCCGACTGCGCTGACCAGCGATACCACCCGCCCATTCGGTACTTTGCAGCATATCGCCACGGCCAATGCCACCGGGTTCGATGCTGCCCCCGAATTGAAGCTGATCGATCTGGTCCACGCGCTCAAGTCCGGCCACCGTCAGGGGGCAAGCTTCGTCATGAATTCCAAGACCATGGCCGCAGTGCGCAAGTTCAAGGCGGCTGACGGCACATTCCTGTGGCAGCCCGGCGTGCTGGAAGGCCAGCCTTCGCGCCTGCTGGGCTATCCGGTGGTCGAGGCCGAGGACATGCCCGATATCGCTGCCAATGCCTTGCCCATCGCCTTTGGCAACTTCAAGACCGGCTACCTGATCACCGAGCGCCGCGCGACCACGATCCTGCGCGATCCCTTCACCAACAAGCCCTACGTCAACTTCTACGCCACCAAGCGCGTGGGCGGGCAGGTGCTGGATAGTGACGCGATCAAGCTGCTGAAGATCAGCCTGTAACTGTTTGCTCCAGCCTTGGCTGGAGCAGCTGTGGCACCCGCGCCGCGCCCTCTCCCCGGCGCGGGTGCACCTTTTCCCCATTATGACGGAGGCCGCCCATGAAGCGGGCCATTATCACGCCCTTTGCGCTGGCCCCGGCGGCGCTGACTGAACTGAAAGACTGGCTGGGCATCGCCAGCCCGGCTGACGATACCCAGCTGACCACGCTGCTCCGCGCTGCAGTGGAGCACTGCGAGGACTTCACCGGCCTGACGCCGCTGGAGCAAACCTGCGAGGAACTGCTGCCAGTGCTGGCAGGCTGGCAGGCGCTCTCTGCTCGCCCGGTTCAAGCGATCACTCTGGTCCAGGGCATCCCGGCCGAAGGATCACGCATTACGCTGCCAGTCGATGGGTATGCGATCGATCTGACTGCCGACGGTGCGGGCCGGGTGCGGGTGATCAGCCCCGGCGCCGCTGGCCGCATCGCGGTGCGCTATACGGCTGGTCTCGCTGCCGCCTGGACCGGCCTGCCCGAAGCCTTGCGCCACGGGATCCTGCGCCTTGCTGCCAGCCAATACCGGTCCCGCGAAAGTGATGGCCTGTCCGCTGCCACGCCGCCCGCTGCCGTCGCTGCCTTTTGGCGGCCGTGGCGGCGGATGAAGCTCGCCTGATGGCGCTTGATCGGCTGTTTGTCGCGCTGGAAGCCGCCGCTCTTCGCCTCGCTGAAGCGCGCCGGGCCGAACAAGCAATGGCCCGGCGCGACCCGGCACAGTGCTGGCGCTCTGCCCGCCAGCTTTGGCCCCTGTTCACGAAAGGATCGCCCTGATGGAAGTGCCGCTGCGCGCTGCGCTGATCGCCTGGCTGGCTGCCGACCCCGCACTATCCGGCACCCTCAACGCCGTGGCCGAGGAAGCACCCGGCCGCACGGCCCTGCCCTGGCTGGCGCTTGCCGCCAGCGCCAGTGCTGACTGGAGCACCAAAGACCAGACCGGGCGCGAGGTGCGCATCGCGTTGGAACTGCATTGCCGGGGTGACCGGCCAGACACCGCCGCCACGCTGGTCTCCGCGAGCGAGAGCCGGGTGGGGGCGTTGCCCGCAGTTCAAACCGGCTTCCGCGTGGTCACGATCCAGTTTCTGCGCGCCCGCGCCGAACAGCGCGCCGCCACCACCCGGGCGATCCTGCTCGAATACCGCTTCCGGCTGCTCGCCGATTGATCCCGAAAGGAATTTCCTATGCCAGCCCAGAAAGGCAGTGCCTTCCTGCTCAAGATTTCCGATGGCGCAACCCCCGCCGTCTACCGCACCGTCGCCGGCCTGCGCACCACCCAGCTTTCGATCACCGGCGATACGGTGGTGATCACCAGCAAGGAGAGCGGCGGCTGGCGTGAATTGCTGTCGGGCGCCGGGATCCGCACGGTTTCAGTGAGTGCGGCGGGGATCTTCCTCGGCTCAGCCGCCGAAGCTCAGGTCCGCGCCAATGCCATGTCCGGCGTGATCGACGACTATGAACTAAGCTTTGAAGGCGGCGAGAAGCTGCGCGGCAAGTTCCTGGTCCAGCGACTGGACTATGCCGGTGATTTCAATGGCGAACGCAATTACACGCTGGCGCTGGAAAGCTCTGGCCCGGTTGCCCCGGCATGAGCGCGACTGCCAACCCCTGGCGCGGAGAGGCGCTGCTGGAGCTGGATGGGCACGCTCATGTCCTGCGGCCCAGTTTCACCGCGCTGGTTGCGGCCGAGGAGGAGCTTGGCCCGCTATTCACGCTGGTCGAGCGCGCGGCGGCAGGCGAGCTGCGGCTGGCTGAACTGGCGGCGTTGTACTGGCACTGTCTGACCAGCCGCGAGGGGCTGGAGCGCGCTGACTTCGCCGAGGCGCTGCTCGCCGCTGGACTGGCCCACGCCACCAAGCCCTTGCGCGGACTGCTCGCCCAGATCCTGCAAGGCCGCGCCGAACCGGCATGAGCGACAGCTTTGGCCAGTCGGCGCTCTTATTGGCCGGGCATCTTGCCCGGCTGTTCGGCTGGCCTGCCGACAGGTTCTGGCACGCCACCCCGGCGGAAATCGCTGCCGTGCTGGGTCCGCCCGATCCCTCCGCCCGCCCGCTTGACCGGGCTGCATTCGATCAGCTGATGGAGCGCGACAATGACCGATCCCGTTGACAGCCTGGTGGTGGACGTGCGCGCCAACACCCAGGGGTTCGCCGCCGACATGGCCGCCCTTCGCGGCAGCTTCGAAGGGACGCTGCTTGATGGCCTTGGCCGGGCCGGTGATGTGCTGGAGCGCGGCCTGCTCGGCGCGATCCGCAAGGGCAGCCTGGGCTTTGAAGACCTGCGGCGCGTTGCGATTGGCGTGCTTGACCAGATTGCAGCGCAGGCAATCCACACCCTGTTCGCCTCCCCCGGAAATGGCGGGCCGGGTGGACCGCTCAATCTAAGCGGCCTGATTGGCTCGCTGTTCGGCCTGCCCGGACGGGCGACCGGCGGGCCGGTCAGCCCGGGCCGGGGCTATATCGTGGGGGAACGCGGACCAGAATTGTTCGTGCCGACCAGCGCGGGCCGGGTCGAAGCCGGCGTCCCCTCACGCGGCCGCGATGTCCGCGT
>CAZNFV010000189.1:0-4110 GCA_964572445.1 uncultured Novosphingobium sp.
GCCTTGACCGTCGCTTCAATCAACTTGGCCGCCAGCGGCACGTCGCGCATCAGGGCCGAACCGGCATCGCCGTTGACGACCTTGCGCACCGGGCATCCCATATTGATGTCGATGATTGCGGCGCCACGGTCCTCGACCAGCTTTGCCGCCTCACCCATCTGATAAGGGTCACAGCCAACCAGCTGCATTGAAACCGGCTCTTCGATCTGGTCCCACATCGCCTTTTGAACCGAAACCCGCGTTTCGCGGATCGCGGCAGGGCTGGCGATCATCTCGGTCACATTAAGGCCGGAACCATAGCGGCGCACCAGGCGGCGGAACGGCAAGTCCGTTACGCCGGTCATCGGTGCCAGGATTACCGGGCAATCGATACGCTGCGTGCCGACATGGATCGGGTCTAGCGAAGGGGGAACCGGGATGGACATAAGCTCTGCCTAAAATTTGAGCAGCACATAGGGAATTGCCGGAAACCCGGCAAGTCTTTACCGGCGCGCATAGATGAGCAGTTCCCCAGCCTCCCTGCCCCGCGTGGCCGCCGTGATCGTGGCGGCAGGAGAGGGACTGCGCGCTGGTCAGCCGGTGCCCAAGCAATTCGCAAAGTGGCGCGGCAAACCGGTGGTCAGACACTCCGCTGAAGCGCTCGCGTCGGCGGGGATCGATCTGATCATGGTTGCGATTCCAGCGGGTGCAGAGATCATCGCATCACAGTGTCTCACCGGCATTCCGGGCATCAAACTTGTTACTGGGGGTGCTACCCGCCAAGTCTCGGTGCGCCTGGCGCTGGAAGCCTTGGTGCCAGATTTCCCCGAACTGGTCCTGATCCACGATGCCGCGCGCCCCGTTCTGCCCGCGGCGGTGATCCACCGTCTAATTGCAGCCTTGGCCGTTCAGCGCGGGGCCATTCCGGTCCTGCCAGTTGTGGATAGCCTGACTGCAGCTGATGGCGACTTGATGGGCGATCCAGCCCGCCGCGAAGTCCTCCGCCGGGTTCAAACGCCCCAGGCCTTTCGGTTTGCGGACATTCTGGCCGCCCAACGCAGCTGGGCGGGCGAAGCTAATGCCGGGGATGATGCACAGGTCGCTCGCGCCGCTGGTCTGGCCGTGGCACTGGTTGAAGGAGACGAGCGCTTGCACAAGCTGACATTCGCCAGTGATTTCGCTTCGGACATGCCGCCCATGCGCGTTGGCACCGGCTATGATGTGCACCGGCTTGCCGCTGGTGAAGAGTTGTGGCTTTGCGGAGTGAAGATTGATCACAGCCATGGCCTGGCCGGGCACAGCGATGCCGATGTTGCGATCCACGCCTTGGTTGATGCGATTCTCGGCGCGATTGGCCAGGGCGATATTGGCAGTCATTTCCCACCGAGCGATCCGCAGTGGCGGGGCGCGGCTTCAGACCGCTTCCTGGCCCATGCGGCCAAGCTGGCGGCAGAAGCCGGTTATCGCATTGGAAACGTTGACCTGACGATCATTTGTGAGGCTCCGAAGATAGGCCCGCACCGTGAAATCATGCGCGCACGCCTGGCCGAAATCCTTGCTACCGGTATCGATGCAATCAGCGTAAAGGCCACGACCACCGAGCGACTTGGCTTTACCGGCCGGTCCGAAGGGATCGCCGCGCAGGCGGTTGCAACTTTGCTGCGTGATTGATGGAGTTTCCTGACATGCCCGCCGTGCTCAACCGGACACTCGCCGCAATTCTTGTTGCCGCCCTGCCCGCACCGGCCAATGCCGCAGCCGTCGAGCCACAGTGCCTGACTGCGCAAGAGTTCACGGCCGTTTCCACATTTGCGCTGCCCGGCGTCATCCGCGGCGCTGCGCTGCGCTGCTCAGCGGTCCTGCCCAAGGATGCCTTCCTGCGCAGCCAGTCGGAAGCCCTGGCCAAACGCTATTCCGCAGGTCGTGATCTGTCCTGGCCGCAGGCCAAGGCCGCCTTCATCAAGATTGGCGGCGGAGCCGATCCGCAAGCGGCGAGCCTTCTTAGTGCCATGCCAGACGAGAGCCTCAAGCCGTTCGTTGAAGGCGCAGTATCTTCCATGGTGGGGCAGCAGCTGCCCGCCGATCGCTGTTCGGCCGTGGACCGATTGGTCATGCTGCTTTCCCCATTGCCGGCAGAGAGCACAGCCGAAGTAATTAGCCTTGCTGCTGGGCTTGGCGCCCGCACCGGGCAAGCCCGCGTTGGCAAGCTCTCGATTTGCAAGGCCTGATAAATGGATCACCTGCTTCCTGACGACCTCGCTGATCTCGCTGCACGCGTAATTGCAGCGAACATCGCCGCCGGCCGAACCGTCGCCTTGGCTGAGAGCTGCACGGGCGGGTTGGTTGCTGCTGCACTGACCGAGATTGCCGGCTCATCTGCCGTGCTCGATCGTGGGTTCGTGACCTATTCCAATGAGGCCAAGCAAGAGCTGCTCGGGGTCAATCCTGACATCATCGATACATTCGGGGCGGTCTCAATCGCCTGCGCCTGGGCGATGGCCCAAGGTGCGCTGAAGCGCAGCGGCGCGGATGTCGCCGTGGCGATCAGCGGTATTGCCGGTCCCGATGGCGGGTCGGCCCAGAAGCCCGTCGGCACGGTCGTTTTCGCCCGGGCCATTCGCGGCCAGACCGAAGAAGAAGCGCTGGCCGAAGAGCGGTTGCTCGACGGTTCAAGCCGCTCAACCGTGCGCCATCAGGCAGCGCTGGTCGCGCTGGAACTGCTGCTCCCGTAAAGCGCTGCCGCCCTTGTTTCGAACGCACCGACCATCTTGCGGAAGGCGCGATCGAAATAGGCACCCGCCAGCTTTTCAAACATGGCGTTGCGGAACGTAAAGTTGACCATGAACTCAACCTCGCAGCCACCATCTTCGGTGGAGCGGAACTGCCAGACATTGTCGAGATCGCGCATCGGCCCATCGATGTAGATGACTTCGATCCGCTCTGGCCGCTGCTTGATCACGCGAGAGGTGAACTTTTCCCGCAGCGCGTTGAAGCCAACCAGCATGTCGGCAATCATCTCGGTTTCACTATCCGACCGGACGCGGGTTGCCACGACCCACGGCAGGAATTCGCCATAGCGGGCAACATCGGCCACCAGGTCGTACATTTGCACAGCGCTGTAGGGCAGCCGGCGTAATTCACGAACTCCCGGCATCAGCCGCGTGCAGCAGCCTTGGCCAGCTGCGCTTCACGCGCCGTGCGCATCTGCCGGAAATCATCGCCCGCGTGATAGCTGGACCGGGTCAGCGGGCTAGCTGCAACTTGCAGGAAGCCCTTCGCGCGAGCAATCGCACCATAGGCATCGAAGGCCTGCGGCGTGACGAAGTCGATCACCTTGGTATGCTTTGGCGTGGGTTGAAGATACTGACCCATGGTCAGGAAATCGATCCCGGCGCTGCGCATGTCATCCATCACCTGGTGGACTTCAAGACGCTCTTCACCCAGCCCCAGCATGATGCCGCTCTTGGTGAAGATCATCGGGTTGTGGCGCTTGACCTCTTCCAGCAGGCGCAGCGAGGCATAGTAGCGCGCACCAGGGCGGATGGTCGGATAGAGCCGCGGCACGGTTTCCAGGTTGTGATTATAAACGTCCGGGCCGGCTGCAACAATTGCTTCAACCGCTGCATGCATCTTCCCGCGGAAATCGGGCGTCAGAATCTCGATGGTTGTCTTTGGTGTGTTGCGACGCAGCGCTTCGATCACCTTGACGAACTGCCCTGCCCCGCCGTCTGGCAGGTCATCACGGTCGACGGAGGTGATGACGATATGTTCAAGCCCCATCTTCGCCGCAGCCGTGGCAACGTGTTCCGGCTCAAGCGGATCGACAGCGCGCGGCATGCCGGTCTTAACGTTGCAAAAGGCGCAGGCCCGGGTGCAAACGTCGCCCAGGATCATCACCGTGGCGTGTTTCTTGGTCCAGCACTCGCCAATATTGGGGCAAGCTGCTTCTTCGCAGACCGTGTTCAGATTCAGGTCGCGCATCAGCTGGCGCGTTTCGCCATAGCCCTTGCTGGTCGGAGCTTTTACCCGGATCCAGTCAGGTTTGCGCTGGCGTTCGGGGCGGAGGTTTTGAGCCAAGTCGTTCATGCCGTTCAGATAGGCTGTTCCGGCGGCACTTGAAAGACCCTATCG
>CAZNFV010000190.1:0-4105 GCA_964572445.1 uncultured Novosphingobium sp.
CGCACCAATGCCGATGCCAAGCAGCAGGAAGGCATCAGCTTCCTGTTGATCGACATGAAGTCGCCCGGCATCCAGGTGCGCCCGATCATCACTCTGGGCGGTGAGCACGAAGTCAACGAAGTGTTCCTGGACAACGTGCGCGTGCCGCAGAGCCAGCGCGTCTATGAAGAGAACAAGGGCTGGACCTGTGCCAAGTTCCTGCTCGCCCACGAACGCACCGGCATCGCCGGGGTGGCCGGATCGAAGCGCGGGATTGAGAAGATCAAGGAAATCGCCACCACCGAAATGGATGGTGACAAGCCGCTGCTTTCCAACCCGTTCTTCCGCCGCAAGGTGGCCGAGCTGGAAATGGACCTGACCGCGCTGGAATATACCGAACTGCGCACCCTGGCCGGTGAAGCCGCTGGCAAGGGTCCCGGGCCGGAAAGCTCGGTGCTGAAGATCAAGGGTTCGGAAATCCAGCAGCGGATCACCGAACTCGCGCTTGAAGCGGCTGGCCATTACGGCGCGCCCTACTTCCGCGGCTTTGGCGAAGGCGATAACGAGCACCCGATCGGTCCCGACTGGGCCCACCGCACCGCGCCAAGCTACTTCAACGTCCGCAAGACCACGATCTATGGTGGCTCGAACGAAGTGCAGCGCCAGATCATCGCCAAGATGGTCCTGGGTCTCTAAGCGCGCGACAAGGATAAGATACGATGGATCTAAGCTACAACGAAACGCAGGGCATGCTGCGTGAAACCCTCGCGCGCTTCCTGGCAGACACTTACGACTTCGAAAGCCGCAAGAAGATGCTGGCCAGCCCAACCGGGCGCGATCCCGGCATCTGGAAAGCGATTGCGAGCGAACTCGGCCTGACCTGCGCACCCTTTGCTGAAGAGCATGGCGGCATGGGCGGCGGCGCGCTTGAAAACATGATCATGATGGAAGAGTTCGGCAAGGTCATCGCGATCGAGCCGTGGCTGCAGACGGTCGTGATCGGCGGCGGCGCGCTTAAGCATGCTGGTGGCGCCCTGGCCGAAGCGACCATCCCCGCAATCATCAGCGGCGATGCGATCATCGCCTTCGCCTATGCCGAGCCGCAGGGCCGCTATAACCTGGCGGACATTGCCACCTCGGCCAAGACCGATGGCGCGGGCTATGTGCTGAACGGCCACAAGAGCGTGGTCTATGCCGCACCCTGGGCCACCCACCTGCTCGTCACCGCCCGAACCGGCGGCGATCGCCGTGATCGCGCTGGCGTTGAGCTGTTCCTGATCGAAGCGAACCGCCCCGGCATCACCCGCCGCGATTACCCGACGGTCGATGGCTTCATGGCCTCTGAAGTTTACTTCGAAAACGTCGCCATTCCGGGCGAAGCCCTGCTGACCGGCGGGATCGACCTGATCGAGCGCGTGGTCGACGAAGCCACTGTCGCAGTTTGCGCCGAAGCCAGCGGCATTGCCCGCACCATGGTCAACCAGACGGTTGAGTACACCAAGCAGCGCAAGCAGTTCGGCCAGCCAATCGCCAAGTTCCAGGTTCTGGCCCACCGCATGAGCGACATGTTCGTTGAGGCCGAGCAGGTCTCCTCGATGGCGCTGATGGGTGCGCTCAAGCTCGACGAGCCAGCCAATGTCCGCAAGGCCGCCGTCTCGATGGCCAAGGCCAAGGTTGGCCGCAGCCTGAAGTTCGTCGGCCAGAACGCGATCCAGACCCATGGTGGCATTGGCATCACTGTCGAGCTGGGCATCGGCCACTACTTCAAGCGCGGAACGATGATCGAAGGCCAGTTCGGCTCGATCGACCATCACCTCGACCGGTTTGAAAAGCTGGCTTACCCGGCCTGACCGGTTAGCTGGCCCCGAAGGTCCGGTTGATCGACAGGGTAAAGGACGGGCGCGCGTCGCGCTGCCTGAACTCGATGACTGAAGGCAAAGGCTGGCGGCGGTCCGGATCGTAAAAGGTCCGGCGCCGCTGCCCGGCCACATCGAACACGTTCTCGATATCGAGCCTGACAGTCGTGCGCTTGTCAGGCCGGTATTCGGCAAAGGCGATCCCGAACGGGCCGGAGTTGAAGAACCGGTCGATCTCGCTGATCCGGTAGACCGTGTTGGGCGCCTCGCGGAACACCTGCAGTCCATAGGACCACTTCGCGGCGTCGCGCCGCAATTCAGCATTCAGGTTCCAGGCCGGACGGAATCCGCTCCAGCGGCGCAGCTCCCCGGTCAGGGGATCACGGACCGAATGGTCCTGCCAACCCCCCGTCAGCTTGAACCGGGTGCCCTTGATGCCCAAACCATCCAGCGGCGCATCGAATGTGCCCTGCACGAACTTGCGGGTGCCCGATCCGATATTGCCCGGCGCATCAAAGCCTTCGGGCGTCAGGATCCGGTCCTGCAAGTCGCTGGCCCAGTCATAGCCCGCTTCCAGCCGCACCTGGCCCTTGCCCAGCACTGGCCGTTCGATCGTCAGCCGCGCTTCCCAGGTCCGCTGGGGCCGCAGGTTGGCATTGCCGCCGTTGACGCGGTCATTGGCCAGCTCTGCCGCCGAGATGAAGTCATAGAAGTTGAGCTGCGCCACTATACGCCGCATCGATGCCTGAACATGCCAGCTGCCCCCGCCCTTCCAATCGAGCGTCATGCCCGGTTTGAAGAACCTGAGCGAGCGTTCCGCGCTGGTATCGCCGCTGACGGTCAGCTTTGAGACTTCAAAGGCCAGCGTCGTATCCAGCCGCAGCGCAGGGCTGAGCTGGCGGCCGAGGTTGACATAGCTTTCACTGCGCAGTTCATCCACCGTCGCCCGGTCAATCGGCAGGTCAATCGGATCGCGCGCACCGTTGGGGCCCAAACCGAACAGATCGGTGGCGTTATCCAGCTTGTTATAGGCGACCTCGCTGCCCAGTTCGAAGGCAAAGCCGAACAGCCTGGGCCTGGTCCAGCTTAACCGGCCGAGCACCTCGTCATAGCGCGAGGCCGTCGCCTGCTCGAACCCGCCGACGACGGCGTCGTTCTGCCGGGTGTAAGAGGCATCGAAGTCATCCCGCTCGCGCCGGTTGGCCAGGCCGACGAGCTTGAGCGCCCCGCCGCCCAGTGGCCGGGTCACGTCCCCGCCGATCTCATAGCGGGTCGGGTGCGAATCCTGCGTCAGCCGGTCATCGCGCGCCGGGCCGCCGGCCGGGGTAACGTGGTTGAACTGCTGCAAGGTGAAATGCCCCGGGGCATAGCGCAGGTTGAGGTGCGCCGCCTTGTCCGCGCCGCCATCATGCGCCCAGCTGGCGGCGATGGCGGGGAAGCGCTCGGTGATCACGTTGGTCTTCTCGCGCCGCTCCACCAGCACGCCATCGCTGGCCCGCCGCACTTCATCAAAGCCGTTCTCGGTCTGCGCGCGGCGCCCGGTTTCGGCCGAGAGGTTAAAGGTTGAAGCCCCGCTGCGGACCACGACCGCGGCCTCCCCGGTGGGCGTCAGCCGCCCGTCATGGATCCGCGTCAGCGCCACTTTGACGTTGCCATCGATCCCGCCGGCCTTGGTAGTGATCACGTTGAGCACCTGGCTGCGCCCGGCAAAGTCCGATCCGAACACGTCGCCCGGGGCCACTTCGATCCGCACCACCTGCGCCGCCGGAATCCGCGCCAACTGGGCCGAAAGCGCATCGGATTTTGACGAAGCCCGCGCCCCGTTGAACACCACATTGCCCGCCGCGCCGCTGAAGCCGCGCATTTCGCCGTCCACTTCCTCGATCCCAAAGCCCGGCACCTGCCGCACCATGTCGAGCGCCGTGCTGGGAGCATAGGCCGCGAAGAACGCCGCCGGATAGACCTTGGCCCGACGATCGCTGGCGGGGCCAGAGGGCGCGGCAACCTCCGCAGTCGTTACCGTGGTTTCAGGCGCATCGGTCGGATTGGCGTCGCCGGGATTGGCGTGAGCCGGCACGGCCAGCACGAGCAGGCCCAGCGGCAAGGCCGCAGCAGGAGCTTTGAAGATCATCCCCCGCCCTAGTGCCAACCACACCGGCCGGCCAGCCGGGTTCGACCAAAGCCGTTAGTCTCCGACCAACCGCTGCCATGCTCCGTTCAGCGGATTCGGTTAGCCGTCATCGCGCACAGGCCTCGACCAGAAGCTGGAC
>CAZNFV010000191.1:0-4102 GCA_964572445.1 uncultured Novosphingobium sp.
AGCCCTCTTCGCGGGCGGTCTTGGCCATGCCCGGGTACATGTCGGTGTACTCGTGGGTTTCGCCAGCGATCGACGCCTTCAGGTTGGATACGGTGTCACCGATCGGTTCGCCGGTAGCCGGATCGCCGCACTCTTCGAGATACTCGAGGTGACCATGCGCGTGGCCGGTTTCACCTTCTGCGGTCGAGCGGAACACCGAGGCAACGTCATTGTGGCCTTCAATGTCAGCCTTCTGTGCGAAGTACAGGTAACGGCGGTTCGCCTGGCTTTCACCAGCGAAGGCAGCCTTGAGGTTTTCTTCGGTCTTAGAACCCTTAAGTCCCATGATATGTCTCCTTTGGCGTGAACTCGTGACGATTGCGCAATGCGCAATTGGTTCCCTTAACACCAAAGGAAATTTCTGCAGCCAGTAATCGACAAACCCGATCAACCTAATGCGAATAACTCGCAAAATGGATTACGAGCGATTGCTCACTTGCGCGGCATCAGTTCCAGCGTCGACGCCACCAGCGCCTCCGTGCCCGCCGCGATCACCTTCTCCGCCTCAGGCGCCCAGAATGGGCTGTGCAGCCCTGGGAGCTGCTTGCCATCTTTCGCAGCTGCTTCCATCTCTGCGGCCGAGCGCCCGCCAATCCACAGGATCAGCGACTGCGTCTTGGGGCCTGCAGCGCGCGCGATCTCGCTGAAATCCTCTCCTGCCATCGAAGGCTGCGGATTGGCGACCCGGTCCGCACCAAAGCGCTTGGTCAACACCCCGCGCATCCGCTCGGCCAGTTCGGGCGTATTCCAGGTCGCGCGGGCATAGGGATCCGCGATCTTGATGACCGGCATCCGGTCTTCCGGCAGCCCCGATGCCTCGGCTTCGGCTCGTGCGATCCGCTTGATCCCATCAAGTAACAGCTTGCGCGAGCTATCAGAATAGGACCGCACGGTCAGCTGCATCTTCACCTCGTCCGAGATGATGTTGTGTTTGGCCCCCCCGTGAATAGCGCCGACCGTTACCACACTGGCCTCGAACGGATTGCTTTCACGGCTGACCAGGGTCTGCAGCCGCATCACAATGGCGCTGGCCAGAACAATCGGATCCTTGGTGGTGTGCGGATAGGCCCCGTGGCCGCCCAGCCCCTTCACCGTGATGTCCACGCTGTCGGCGTTGGCCAGGGCGAAGCCGGCTTTTACGCCAACCACGCCAGAGGCCAGTTCGGCGCTGTCATGGAAGGACAAGGCATAGTCCGGCTTAGGGAAGCGGGTGATCAGCCCGTCCTTCAGCATTTCCAAGGCCCCCAGATTGATCTCCTCCGCCGGCTGGCCGATCATCACCAGAGTGCCGGACCACTTGGCCTTGTTAGCTGCCAGCACGCGGGCCGCACCGATCCAGCCAGCCATGTGCGTATCGTGCCCACAAGCGTGCATGATCCCGCTTTCAACACCCGCCGTTGATACGCCGCGCGCCTTGGAGGCAAAAGGCAGACCAGTTTGCTCTTCAACCGGCAGGCCATCCATGTCTGCCCGGACCAGCACGACCGGACCGGGGCCATTGCGCATGACCGCAACCACACCGGTCTTGCCGACGCCTTCGGTCACTTCAAATCCAGCCTTGCGGGCAGCATCAGCCATAATCTTGGCCGAGCGATGCTCCTGAAAGCTCAATTCGGGATTCTGGTGCAGGTCGCGATAGATCGTCATCAGCGCGGGCAGTTCACCCTGCACCTGTGCCCGGATCGGATCGGACTGGGCCACGGCAGGGCTGCCGGCAACGGCGGCAAGGATCAGGGCGAGTGCGGTGCTGCGCTGGGTAAATTTGTTCATGGTGATGACGACTAGCCACCCCGCGGCATCGCCGCAAGCGCAGAGCTTTTTCGCCAACCCGGTTCCGCCGCCCGGTCAGGCGCGGAACCCCTGCGAGCGCCACTGGTTGGCCTGACTGCGGTGGATCCTCACCGCCCCTCAATCCAGGAGGATACAATGGCACAGTACGGCGAAAGCAACGGCAACCGCACTCCCAACTATGGCGCCGGCCAGACCGGCCAGTCGGGCAGCAGCCAGTATGGCAGCAGCGGCGGAAGCAGCTATCAGAGCGGGTACCGCGGGGATATCCGGCGCAGCGAGGATCAGGACAACAGCAGCTACGGAAGCAGCTCCGGATCAGGCAGCTATGGCACCAGCGGCGGTGGCATGGGTCTGGGCCAGTACGCGTCGATGCAGCAATCGACCAAGGATCGTGAGCGCGCCAGCAATCCATCCACCAATTATGGCGCAGGCAGCGAATCGGGCATTGAGATCGAGGAAACCCATCGACTGATCGGCTCGGACAAGGTCGAAGGCACGGCAGTCTATGACCGGGACGGATCGCGCATCGGGACGATCCATAACTTCATGGTCGATAAGCGTGGCGGAAAAGTGGAATATGCCGTGATGAGCTTCGGCGGCTTCATGGGAATGGGCCAGACCTATTACCCGCTGCCGTGGCAGATGCTGGACTATGATACCGATCTCGGCGGTTTCCGGGTAGAAATGGACGAGGAAGACCTCGATCATGCCCCCAGCTTCCGCGCGGGCGGCGAGCCCGATTTCGACGAGCAGTACGGCCGGCAAGTCTACGGCTATTACGGCATGGCCTGGTAAGGCCTTCGCCGGAAAATGGTGCCCCTGGCCCGACTCGAACGGGCACATCTTTCGACAAACGATTTTGAGTCGTTCGCGTCTACCATTCCGCCACAGGGGCTCCTGCAACGCCGCGCGGCTTAGCCGCGCGGCAACGCGGGTTCAAGTGATCCGTTACGTTCGATCAAACATTCAGGCCGCTGACCAGCGATTTGTGCAGCCTTGCATGCAGCACGTCGTTGGCAGCCAGCACCTGAACATCACAGACCGGCTGGGAAATGCCGCGCCAGTCCGTGACGAATCCACCAGCTTCGCGGACCAGCAGGCAACCGGCGGCGGTATCCCACGCCTTCAGGCTGCCTTCCCAGAACCCGTCAAAGCGGCCGGCGGCCACCCAGGCCAGATCCAGCGAAGCTGCACCAAACCGGCGAATGCCCGCGACCTGCGGGGCCAGGACGCCATAAATGCGCGTCCATTCGGCGCTGTCACCACGCCCGGCGAAGGGAATGCCGGTGGCGATCAGGCTTTCATCAAGGTGGCGGCGCGATGAAACGCGCAACCGGCGATCCTGCAACCATGAGCCGCGAGCCTTTTCAGCCCAGAAGCTTTCATCGGTGACCGGCTGATAGACCAGCGCAGCAGTGATCTCGCCCCAGCCCTTACCATCCAGTCGCGGCTCCTGCACAGCGATCGAAATCGCGAAGTGCGGAATGCCGTGCAGGAAATTGCTGGTGCCATCGAGCGGATCGATGATGAAGCGCGGCTTGCCCTCTTCACCGGGAATTTCGCCGCCTTCTTCCATCAGGAAGCCCCAGCCCGGACGGGCCGCGCGCAGTTCATCCCAAAGGGTGCGTTCGGCGTGCTGATCGGCCTTGGACACGAAGTCCGCTGGCCCCTTGCGGCTGACCTGGAGGTGCTCGACCTCACCAAAGTCACGCCGCAAGCGGTTGCCGGCCTTACGGGCAGCCTTTTCCATCACGCGCATCAGGCCTGACATTGCCATAATCTTAGCCCGCCTTGCCGACGTAGGTGCGTTCGTAAACGTCCACCACGATCCGAGTGCCGCTTTCGATGTGCGGCGGAACCATGACGCGCACGCCGTTGTCGAGGATCGCAGGCTTGAAGCTGGACGAAGCCGTCTGCCCCTTCACCACGGCATCAGCCTCAACGATGGTCGCTTCCACCTGTTCGGGCAGTTCGACCGAAATCGGGCGGTCGTCATACATTTCCAGCAAAACGGTCATGCCATCCTGCAGGAAAGCATCAGCACCGCCGAGCAGATCCTTGGGCAGATTGATCTGGTCATAGGTTTCGACATCCATGAACACCAGATCATCGCCTTCGGCATAAAGGAACTGGAAGTCCTTGGTGTCGAGGCGGACGCGTTCGATGGTGTCCTGGCTCCGGAAACGAACGTTGGTCTTGCGACCATCGATCAGGTTCTTCATCTCAACCTGCATGAAGGCGCCGCCCTTACCCGGCTGGGTATGCTGGGTCT
>CAZNFV010000192.1:0-4004 GCA_964572445.1 uncultured Novosphingobium sp.
ACGCCTTGCTCGCCACGGCCAAGCAGCTGGCCCACGACATTGCCAGCGCCGATCCGGCGATGATCGGCGCCTACAAAAAGCTGATCGACGATGGCTATGCCCTGCCGTTTGGTGAGGCGATGGCGCTGGAACACAGCACCTCTTCCACCCGCAACGCGCAGGTCAGCGGTGGCGAAGTCGAGGCACGGCGGCTGGCCGTGATGGATCGCGGCCGCGCGCAGACCAGCTGATTTTTTCAGCAGGGCTTAGGTGCAACACCGGGCCGGGGCGCGGGCCGGTGTTGCTCTACCAATAAAAGTCTAGCGATCGCTCCAGTTCGGCGGGCGCTTGTCAAAGAATGCCTGCTTGGCTTCCGCAAAGTCGCCCGCCTGGCCCAGCATCACCTGCTGGCGGTCTTCCAGCGCAAATGCGTGTTCCATGCTGCCGGCATCGATGTTCAGATTGAGCGCATCCTTGGTCAGCCGCAGCCCCATCGGGCTGGTCAGCAGCATCTCCCCGGCCAGCGCCAGCGCCTTGTCGAGCAGCGCGTCCGGCGGCACGATCTCACTGAACAGGCCGCAGGCCACTGCCTTTTCGGCGCTCATGAATTTGCCGGTCAGCAGATATTCGCTAGCGACCGAGCTGCCGACGAGCCGGGGCAGGAAATAGCTGGCGCCCATGTCACACCCGCCTAGCCCAATCTTGATATAGGCCGCGTTCATCCGCAGGTCCGGTGCGGCATAACGCACGTCCGAAGCCAGCAGCAGCGAGAAGCCGCCGCCGCAAGCTGGCCCTTGCGCGCAGGCGATGATCGGCTGCGGGCACTTGCGCATTGCCTGCATCACCGCCGCAATCATCCGCTGGGTCCGCCAGGACTGATGGATCGGCCCGGCATCCGGGTCCGGCGTCCAGCCGCCAAGGTCCAGCCCGGCGCAAAAGGCGCGGCCCTCTGCGCTCAGGATTACCACCCGCACTGCAGTGCGCCGGGCCAGGCCGGTAAAGTAATCGAGCAAGGCCTGGATCAGCGCCTCGTTCATCGTGTTGAGCTTGTCCGGCCGGTTAAGGCTGACCACCTCTACCGCTCCGTGGCTGCCGACTGTGATCACTGCTTCGCCCATACCCTCACCCACGTCCTCGCCCCTCAATCCGGTTTGACTCCAGTTGACCGACCCGGCCCGCCATGGCAAGGCGCGCGTCACCCGAGCGGGTGTAGCTCAATGGTAGAGCAGCAGCTTCCCAAGCTGAATACGAGGGTTCGATTCCCTTCACCCGCTCCATTTTCCTGACCGGTGATGTTCGTCCTGGTCAGGCAAGAATCCCGGAAATCGATATAGTCGTCGCCTAGCTGACTCTTGGCGTTCAATGGCGTTTGCCTGCAACAAGCAGCCCGAGCTACGCCGCAAGGCTTAAAAGAACAGGGCGGGAGACCGAAGTCCCCCGCCCTGCGAGTTAGGGAGGATTGTTAAACCTTAGAACTTGATCGAAGCATCCAGGCCGAAGGTGCGCGGCATGTTGAAGTTGCCGTAGTCACCCAGGATACCGCCATTGTTGGCGATACGGGTAATGTTGGCCACGCCCGAAGCCGCAGTCGATTGAACCGAAGGCAGGCTGTTCGAAGGATCGCGACGATAGACGTACTGCGTGTTCAGCAGGTTACGGCTCCAGACACCGAAGGTCAGCTTCTGGTCGCCGGCACCCAGACCGATGTCGAGGACCGAGATGCGGCCATTGACTACGAAGGACGCGTCATTCTTGGTAGCGAACTGGTCGAAGCTCTGTGTTGCCTGCGAATAGTTGGCATCCAGGTGGAACTTGACCTTGGTATCACCGCCACCGATCGGCAGTTCATAGTCGACCGCGCCGCTCGCGGCGTTGCGCGGCGTGAAGACGACGTAGAACTTTTGCAGCACTGTCGACGAATTACCGGTCGGCACGCCGGCCGAAGTAAACTCGCGGTAGGTTACCGGCACTTCAGGGATGTTGGTGTAGGTGTAGGCGTAGGACAGGTCGAACTTCAGGCGATCGGTGGGCTTCACGGTCAGGTCGGCTTCGATCCCGCGGATCTTGGTCGTGCCCGGTGCGTTGAAGGTAACCAGGTTATTGAAGTTGCCGGTTGCAGTCGGCTGGATGGTCGAAAGGTCAACCTGGCTGTCCTTGCGGTTCATCGTGTAAGCAGCAAGGTTGATCCGGGCGCGGCGATCGAACAGATCAGCCTTAAGGCCCACTTCATAGCTCTTCACGTCTTCCGGGTTGAATGCCCGATAGTCAGAAGTACGCGAGCTGGCGCCGCCAGCGCGATAACCAGTTGCATACTTGACATAGCCGTGGACAGAATTGCTGAAGTCATAGGCGACAGTCGCCATCGGATTGAAGCGGCTCCACTCCTTGTCGAGCGGAACATAGCCATTGGTGGCAGCCACGGTTGGGTTCGAGGCATAGTTCACACCGCGCGAGAAGGTGAGTGCGCCCTGCTTCTTGTCCTTGGTGTAGCGACCACCAACCGTGACATGCAGCACTTCTGATGGGTTCCAGGTGGCCTGGCCGTAAGCAGCATAGCTCTTGGAGCGAACTTCCGAGGCACGGTCAATCGAGCAACCCTGGACGGCGACGCCGAGCAGCGGGTTGGCAGCGCCGGTGCAGAACGGGATCGGTGCAAAGGTAGCGCCGGTGACCAAGCCGCCGGACACGACTGCCGTTGCGCCCATCGAGTTCGGAGTGGCGGCATCATCGCTGACGTGTTCATTGAAGTAGTAGAGGCCGGCAACGTAATCGACCGTGCCAACAGTGCCAACAGCCTGGAATTCCTGGCTGAACTGGCGCTGACGCAGGTCGGCAAGGCTATAGCGGCTGAAGGCACAGTTTGCACCAGCACAAGCGGCAGTAAGGTTGATCACCGGCACGCGGTGATAGCCGCCCGAGTTATCCCACTGTTCAACGTCCACACCGCGCCAGGCGCTGATCGAACGCAGTTCGATCTCAGGCGCAATCTTCCACTTGAAGGTGTTGGTGAAGCCGTGGGTGTTATCGACACTCGGCTTCTGCGGCACGCCGATGTCAGCGGTGCGCATCAAGGTCGAACCATTGATAACCACCCCGGGAAGCAACGAGCGAATGGTGCCCTGCGAACCGATGAAAGCGGTGCCAGGAGTTACGCAGGCGCTGCCAGCCGGAATAGCAAGCGGCGCCGCATTGGTACCACCTGAAAGGCAGCCATTCGGGTTGTAGTTCAGCAGCTGGCTATAGAACGGCGAGTTCTCATCCTTGGCGACATCATAAGCGAAGTCGTTGGTGATGCCGTCAAGCGGCTGCCAACGCACAGCAGCGCGCAGACCCTTGCGGTTGAAGAAGCCCCAACCGGTCTGGTCAGCCAGCGGGTTCGCAGTCACCGGGTTCTGGTGCTGATAAACCCCGTCCAGCTTGATCGAGAAGCCGGCGACCTTGGGCAGGTTGAGGTGGATCGAGGCGTTGCGGCCGCCGATGTTGCCAACGCCGCCATCGATGCGACCGCCGAATTCGCCGGAAGGCGCCTTGGTGACCATCGAGAGTGCGCCACCTTCGGTGTTACGACCGAACAGGGTGCCTTGCGGACCCTTGAGCACTTCAACGCGCTCGATGTCGAACAGCGCGGCGTTAAGGCCATGCTGGCGGCCAAGATAAACGCCATCGATATAGACGCCAACGCCCTGTTCGCGCGCTGGCTGGTTAGCATCGAGCGGAACGATGCCGCGAATACCGATCGTCAAAGCCGACTGGCGCGCTTCAAAGGTGGCGATGCGCAGCGACGGAATGCCTCCGTCAGTCAGGTCGAGCAGGCTCTGCACCTTGCGCTCGCGGATTGTTTCGGCGCCCATCACGGAGATCGAGATCGGGGTTTTCTGAAGGTTCGTCTCGCGCTTGGTTGCGGTGACGACGATTTCGGTCAGCCCTGTGCTACCCTTGTCCTGCTCGGTCTGCTCGGTTGCTGAAGGCGCTGCGGTTTCTGGCCCGTCAACGGTCACGCCCTCGGCGCCAACGGACATGTTGGC
>CAZNFV010000193.1:0-4000 GCA_964572445.1 uncultured Novosphingobium sp.
GCCCCTTGACCATCATCCGATGAACCCCGGGAGGCCCATCTTTCCCGCCCGACCAGCGAGCGAGGCCGCCCCTCTAGTGGCGGCTCCCGCTCTTGGCAAGTGCGTTTTTGTCTCGCTTAATTCTCGTCGCCGTCGTCGTCGCCAACGCCCACGCCAAGGTCATCGTCGCCGCCCAGATCGACGTCGTTATCCGGCGAATCGCCATCTTCGTCGATATCCAGATCGGGATCAGCCAGATCGACGTCTTCGACCACTTCAACCTTGGCCTTCTGGACTTCCTCATAGGGAATCGGCTGCTTTGACTTCAGCACCGGATCGGCATGCCAGGCATAGCCGCATTCGATGCAGTTGATCGGATCGTCCTTACCCAGATCGTAAAAGCGGGTGCCGCACTTCGGGCAGCCGTGCTTGGCACCCCATTCAGCCTTGACCATGTCAATTCCTCGATACTGCCCTTCGCCACCGCGTCGGGCTGAAACTTTAATACGTATTGGAGACGGCTTGCGCCTGTCCCAGCGCGGCGCGCGCCTTGCCATAGCCCGCGCCCGCTGTCAAAAGCCGCGCGCAATTGCACCCTATCCGCGAAAGTTCTTACTTGTCCAACGCCGATCCTGCCGAGATGAAGCCACGACGCTTCATGCCCTCCGGCCCGCTGCGGGGGACCATCCGTGTGCCGGGCGATAAATCCATCAGCCACCGCTCGATCATGTTGGGCGCGCTGGCCGTGGGTGAGACCCGCGTTACCGGCCTGCTTGAAGGCGAAGATGTGCTTTCCACTGCCGCCGCGATGCGGGCGATGGGCGCTTCGGTTAAGCGCATTGGTGACGGTGAATGGTCAGTCCACGGGGTTGGGGTCGGCGCGCTGCTTCAGCCGCAGGCCCCGCTGGACATGGGGAATTCCGGCACTTCCACCCGGCTATTGATGGGCCTGGTGGCGAGCCATCCGATCAGCGCGACCTTCATCGGAGACGCCAGCCTGTCGAAGCGCCCCATGGGCCGGGTGATCGAACCGCTCAGCCAAATGGGTGCGGCTTTTGACGCTGCCGAAGGTGGGCGCTTGCCGCTGACCCTGCGCGGAGCCCTGCCCGCCGTGCCGATCACATACCGCCTGCCGGTCGCCAGTGCACAGGTAAAGAGCGCCGTATTGCTGGCCGGTCTCAACACGCCTGGCATCACCACCGTCGTTGAACCCGTACCGACGCGCGATCACTCTGAACGAATGCTGCGCGGCTTTGGCGCGGACCTGTCGGTGGAAATCGAAGCCGACGGCACCCGGGTGATTCGCCTGATAGGCGAAGCGGAACTGAAGCCGCAGACCATCGAAGTGCCGGGAGACCCCTCGTCCGCGGCCTTCTTCATCGTTGCCGCGCTGATCGTGCCGGGGAGCGAGCTGACCATCCAGAACGTCGGCCTCAATCCAACCCGCGCCGGGATTGTCGAAGTGCTCCGCCTGATGGGCGGTGACATCACCGAAGTGAACCGCCGCGAAGTTGGCGGCGAGCCGGTGGCCGATCTGGTGGTGCGCCACTCCACGCTCAAAGGCATTGCCGTCGATCCGGCGATTGTCCCCAGCATGGTTGATGAATTCCCCGCCCTGTTCGTTGCCGCAGCATTGGCCGAAGGCACGACGGTCACCACCGGGCTGGAGGAACTGCGCGTCAAGGAAAGCGACCGCATTTCGGTGATGGCAGCAGCCCTGACCGGCGTTGGCGCCCGGGTCACTGAAACCGAAGACGGCCTGACGATCGAAGGCACCGGCGGTGAACCGCTGCGCGGCAGCAGCAATGCGGCCACCAAGACGCATCTAGACCACCGCATTGCCATGGCGATGGCCGTTGCGGGCCTGGCTAGCCGTGACGGGGTAGAAGTGGACGACACCCGCCCGATCGCCACCAGCTTCCCGATGTTCGAAGCCTTGCTCGACGGGCTGGCGGCATGATGTTCGATTGGGCCACCATCGTCGGCTTGATTGGCTCTGCGCTGTTCGTGGGCGGGTTTGCCTATGCTAATGCCGCGGCAGAGCTGGACAAGGTGCTGTTCAACCTGATCAACCTGATCGGCGCGGTCTTGCTGCTGATCTCGCTATCGGTACACTTCAACCTAGCGGCATTTGTGCTGGAAGTTTGCTGGGGCTTCATCGCACTGGTCGGCCTGATCAAGGCCCTGGGTGAGCGGCGCAGGAACGCTGCGCCATGATCATCGCCGTCGACGGACCAACCGCTTCGGGCAAAGGCACGATTGCCAAGGCGCTCGCCGCGCATTTCGGGCTGCCGCACCTCGATACGGGCCTGCTCTATCGCGCAGTCGGGCGGCAGGTCGCGCTGAATGGCGGTAATCCCGATGATCCGGCCGACGCGCTGGCCGCTTGCACTTTTCACGAACACTTGCTCGCCGATCCTGAACTGCGCAGCGAAGAAACTGGCGGACTGGCCAGCCGGGTCTCGGTTCACCCAGTGGTTCGGCAGGCGCTGTTCGAACGCCAGCGCGCCGTTGCGGCCCAGCCTGGCGGTGCCGTGCTGGATGGCCGCGATATCGGCACGGTGATCGCGCCAGAGGCCGAAGTTAAGCTGTTCGTCGTGGCCTCGGTCCCAGCCCGCGCTGAGCGCCGCTTTCGCGAAATGCAGGACCAGGGCCGGTCTGTTGCTCTCGCCGATATCGCTGCCGACCTCGAAGCCCGGGATGAGCGTGATCGCAACCGCGCCGAGGCTCCCCTGATTGCCGCGCATGACGCCGTCCTGCTCGATACCAGCGATCTGAGCCGCGAAGCCGCGATTGCCGCTGCTATCGTGATTGCAGAGGCCAAGCGCTGAACCAGCGGGCGCAAGCCGATTGCACCCCGACCGCCCGAAGTGTTAGGCCAAGGCAATGCCGCGTTTCACTCTGCTCGCTCTGGCGCTGATCTTTGCCGGGACTGCCGCCACTGTTCAATCCGCCACAATTCATTCCGCCAAGGAGGGCAGGCGCGATCAGGCTGCCGCCCAGCGCGGTGAAGCCACAGCCAAGGCCCGCTGCGCCGCCTGCCATGCAGTGACAGCCAACGGCAGTTCGCCCAATCCGGAAAGCCCTGCATTCGAAGACATCGCGAACCGCAGCGGCCTGACTACGGCCACTCTGCGACAATACCTGCGTGATGCGCACAACTATCCCGATGCCATGCAATTCCGGCTCAATCGCAACGAGGCTCGCGATCTTTCGGCCTATCTCATCACGCTGAAGCGTCCGGGCCACAAGCCAGCGATCTGACAACGCAATCGGTCGCAAAATTCTTGCTTTAGCGCAGCCTCCCGCCTAAGCGCGCCCGATCCCTCAAGGCTTTGGCTGGAAAGGGATTCGTGGACGGCATTCGGCCCCCGCGAAGCTCGGCCCACTTTTGGCCCGTTTAAAACTTCCCTGACCGGGAGGGCGGCAATGGTGCCGCAGCGGAGAAAAGACCAGCGGATACAACCGCTTGGCCGGAAACATCGATAGACAGGAAACTGTACCATATGGCTTCTGCAGCCAACCCTACCCGCGACGATTTCGCCGCGATGCTTGACGAATCCCTCGGTGGCGCCGCTGATGGCGGCTTTGAAGGCCGGGTCGTCAAAGGCACCATTACCGCAATCGAAGGCGACAAGGCGGTTATCGACGTCGGCCTCAAGAGCGAAGGCCGCGTCCCGCTCAAAGAATTCGCCATGCCGGGCCAGCCCCATGGCCTGAGCGTTGGTGACGAAGTTGAAGTCTTCGTTGACCGCGTTGAAAATGCTGATGGCGATGCCATGCTCAGCCGCGACCGCGCCCGCCGCGAAGCCGCCTGGGACAAGCTTGAAGAAGAATTCGGTGAAGGCAAGCGCGTTGAAGGCGTGATCTTCGGCCGAGTTAAGGGCGGCTTCACGGTCGATCTCAACGGCGCCGTGGCCTTCCTCCCCGGTTCGCAGGTCGATATCCGCCCCGTGCGCGATGTGCAGCCGCTGATGGACGTGCCGCAGCCGTTCCAGATCCTCAAGATGGATCGCCGCCG
>CAZNFV010000194.1:0-3994 GCA_964572445.1 uncultured Novosphingobium sp.
CGCCGAGGCCGAAGACCACAACGTTATCGCCCACCTGAACCTTGGCAGTGTTGATCACCGCGCCAACCCCGGTGGTGACTCCGCAGCCGATGTAGCACGAGGATTGGAATGGCGCGTCTTCGCGGATTTTGGCGACGGCGATCTCGGGCAGGACGGTGAAGTTCGAAAAGGTGCTGCAACCCATGTAGTGATAGATGGTCTGCCCCTTGTACGAGAACCGGCTGGTGCCATCGGGCATCAGGCCCTGGCCCTGGGTCGCGCGGATCGCGGTGCAGAGATTGGTCTTGCCAGAGAGGCACGACTTACACTGGCGGCATTCCGGCGTGTAGAGCGGGATGACGTGATCGCCGGGCTTGACCGACGCGACGCCTGCGCCGACCTCGCGCACGATCCCTGCGCCTTCGTGGCCCAGGACCGAAGGGAACAGGCCTTCGCTGTCCAGGCCATCCAGCGTATAGGCATCGGTGTGGCAAATCCCGGTGGCCATGATTTCAACCAGCACTTCGCCGGCCTTGGGCCCTTCCAGATCAAGCTCGACAATTTCGAGCGGCTGCTTGGCGGCAAAGGCAACGGCGGCGCGGGTCTTCATGGGTATCCCCCTCCAGAGAAAAAACAGTCGGCCTGAGCCGAGTCGGGTCGATGTGCTTGTGGCGCGGTGATCGCGGCTTGTGAAGCCGGGCGCGCTAACCGTCCCAGGCGGCGATGGTGGTGCGGTGGAGTTCGCGGCGATGCCCTGCATAGCCGCCGGTGGCCTTATGCAGGACCGAGCGGTTGTCCCACATCACCAGCATGCCCGGTTCCCACTTCTGAGCGAAGACGAACCGCTCGTCACCCTGCCAGGCTTGGAGCTCAACCAGTAGGGCCAAGGCTTCATCCTGCGGCATGTCGGCGATGCCGATGATATAACCCAGCGTTGAAAAGATGCCGCGGCGTCCCGTTTCGGGGTGGGCTGGAACCAGTGGGTGCGTTTGGGTCGCCAACGCCGCCTCGCTCGGCCGGATGTCCATCGAACGGCCCTTGTCGCGCGCGCCATAGGTGCCGTCTGGCGCATAAGGCAGCTTGGCCGAATGGATCGCAATCAGGTCCGCATAAATCGCCTGCCGGGCAGGGGGGAGTGCTTCCCAGGCCAGATGCTGGTTCGCAAAGAGTGTGTCTCCGCCAACTGGAGGGATATCGACTGCGTTAAGGCAGGTACCGGCCGGGGGCCGAGCTTGAAATGACCAGTCCGAATGCCAGTTCTCAGCGAACAAGGGCGCAGTTTCATCAGCCTCGCGCCGGATCGCGGCAATATGCTGCCGCCCGGCGATGGGCGCAAAGAACGGATCGTCGCCAAACTTGCCGAACAGCAGGGTGAACCGCTCAAGCTCGTCATCGTTCAGGTACTGGTCCGGGAAGGCCAGCACGTGATGCTTAAGCCATGCCGCCCTGATCGCCGCGACTGTAACCGGGTCTAACGGCGCCTTCAGATCGACCCCGGTGATGCGTGCACCGCACGCTCCGCCCGAGGGTTCGATCTGTAGCGCCATCAGTGGACCGTGCCGCTATCGGGTGCTTCGGCCCCAGCATCGCCATCAAGAACTTCCGCCTCGGCTTCATCATTTTCACCGCCCGCGTCAGCCAGCCGGACCGCCGAGACAACGTGTTCCTGATCGGCCACGTTGAACAGGCGCACCCCGGCCGAGCCGCGCCCGATCACCCGGAGGCTTTCAAGCGGCAGTCGGATCAGCTTGGCCTGGTCGGTCACCAGCATCAGCTGGTCCGCCTGACTGGCCGGGAAGCTTGCCACCACCGGTCCGTTGCGGCCGATGTTGTCGATATTGGTAATGCCCTGGCCGCCGCGACCAGTCCGGCGATATTCGTAAGCCGAGCTGAGCTTGCCATAGCCATTGGCACAAACGGTCAGGATGAACTGTTCGCGCGCCTGCAATTCGGCATAGCGATCGGCCGACATTGAAGGTTCACCGTCCTTTTCGCCCTTCCAGGGGGCGAACTTGACGTATTCCTCGCGTTCCTCGCTGGTCGTGCCGACGCGGTGCAGGATCGACAGGCTGATAACCTCGTCATCGCCCTTCAGCAGCATCCCGCGCACACCGGTCGAAGTGCGGCTGGTAAATTCGCGCACTTCATCACCAGCAAAGCGGATCGCCTTGCCCGAACGGGTGGCCAGCAGCACGTCGTCACTCGCTTCCAGCAGGTCGACGCCGATCAGGCGATCGTCCGAACCTTCTTCAAAGCGCATCGCAAACTTCCCATTCGACGGGATGTTGGCGAATGAATCCATGGAATTGCGGCGGACGTTGCCCTTGGCCGTGGCGAAGACCACCGAGAGCTTGGCCCAATCGGCTTCGTCCTCTGGCAATGCCAGCACGGTCTGGATCGTTTCGTCCTTGTCGAGCGCGGGTAGCAGGTTGACGATCGGACGGCCCTTGGTGGCAGGGCCACCTTCAGGCAGGCGCCAGACCTTCAAGCGATAGACCTTGCCGGCGGTCGAGAAGAACAGCACCGGATTGTGGGTGCTGGTGACGAACATGTTGGTGACAACATCTTCTTGCTTGGTCGACATCCCGGCGCGGCCCTTACCGCCCCGGTTCTGCGCCCGGAAGGTCGAAAGCGGGGTGCGCTTGATGTAGCCATCCATCGTCACGGTCACGACCATGTCATCGCGCTCGATCAGGTCTTCATCATCGATGCCATCGGCAGCAGCGGTGATTTCCGATACGCGCGGCGTGGCATAGGCCTGGCGGATTTCGACCAGCTCATCCTTGAGCACGCCATAGAGCTTAACCCGGTCACCCAGGATTGAGAGGTATTCTGCGATCGCGATCGACAGCTCTTTCAGCTCACCACCGATTTCGTCGCGGCCCAGCGCCGTCAGGCGGTGCAGACGCAGGTCAAGGATTGCCTTCACCTGGATTTCGGACAGGCGATAGGTTCCGCCCTCCTGCTCTGCGTTCGGCTCAATCGCTTCGATCAGCTTGATGTACAGCGCGATTTCACCAATCGGCCATTGCCGGGTCGACAGCGCTTCACGTGCCGCAGCCGGGTTGGGCGAGCTACGGATGATCCGCACCACTTCGTCCATGTTGGTCACAGCCACGACCAGACCAAGCAGGATATGGGCCCGGTCCCGCGCCTTGTTCAGTTCGAACTTGGTGCGGCGAGTGATCACTTCCTCACGGAAGGTGATGAAGCTGCTGATGATATCGCGCAGCATCAGCACTTCGGGCCGCCCGCCACGGATCGCCAGCATATTCGCCGGGAACGAGCTTTGCGCCGGGGTGTTGCGCCACAGCTGGTTCAGCACAACTTCGGGGGTCGCATCGCGCTTAAGATCAATCACCACGCGCACACCGAGGCGGCTCGATTCGTCGCGAATGTCGGAAATGCCTTCAATCCGCTTGTCCTTGGCGGCTTCGGCGATCTTTTCGACCAGACCGTTCTTGCCGACCTGATAGGGGATCGCTGTCAACACGATTGAGCGGCGGTCACCCCGGCCTTCCTCAATCTCATGCCGTGCGCGCATGATCACCGAACCGCGCCCGGTCAGGTACGCAGAGCGCGCGCCGGCCGTGCCCAGGATCAATGGAGCAGTGGGGAAATCAGGGCCAGGAATATACTGGATCAGCTCTTCCGAGGTGATCGCCGGGTTCTCGATATAGGCCAGGCAGCCATCGATCACTTCGCCCAGATTGTGCGGCGGAATATTGGTCGCCATGCCGACCGCGATGCCGCCAGCTCCGTTGACCAGCAGATTGGGGAAGCGGGCCGGCAGCACCGTCGGCTCACGCCGCGAACCGTCATAGTTATCCGCGAAGTCGACGGTATCCTTGTCGAGATCGTCCAGCAGCGAGTTGGCCACCTTGGCCAGCCGCGCTTCGGTGTAACGCATCGAGGCTGGCGGATCGGGATCCATCGAGCCGAAATTACCCTGACCGTCACTCAGCGGAACGCGCATCGACCAATCTTGCGTCATACGGGCAAGCGCGTCGTAAAT
>CAZNFV010000195.1:0-3935 GCA_964572445.1 uncultured Novosphingobium sp.
CGGGTGTTGAAGACGTTCAGCCCCTTGTTCTCCATCGCCCCCATGTTGAAATCGGCTACGGCAACGATGTTGAACAGATCGAGGTCATACTCGCGGCCGAACACTTCCTCGTCCCAGCGCATCGAATCCTTCAGCGCCTTCATCGCGTGGTGCGTGCGATCCTGATCGCCGTCGCGGACCCAGATATTGAGATCGACCCTGCGGCCGCTCATCGTGGTGAAGCTATCGTGGTTGGCCACCAGATCGCCCGCCACCAGCGCGAACAGATAGCTCGGCTTGGGCCAGGGGTCGTGCCATGCGGCCCAGTGGGTGCCATCGGCATTTTCGCCGGTCGCGGTGCAGTTGCCATTGGACAGCAGCACCGGGAACAGCGCCTTCGTCCCGCTCATCTGGACGGTATAGACCGACAGCACGTCTGGCCGATCAGGGAAGAAGGTGATCCGGCGAAAGCCTTCGGCCTCGCACTGGGTGCAGAGCATCCCATTCGAGGCATAGAGCCCCATCAACTGGGTATTGGCAGCCGGATTGATCAGCGTGGTAATCGATACCTCATGGCCGTCACCCGGCAGTTCGATAACCAGATCGGTGCCGTCCATCCGCCAGGCAGTGCTGGTCAGGCCATCAACCAGGACTGCTTCGGCGGCAATCCCGTCACCATTCATCCGAAGGGTCTGGTCGGCCCCGTTGCGCCGAACCTTAAGCGTCGCCACCACGCGGGTCTGCTCAATCCCCAGGTCAAAGGTCAGGGTCGTCTCGGGCACCAGCCAGGCCGGTGGCTGATAGTCCTCGCGGTGGATGACGGGCGGGGCGGCGGGGGGTGCTGAGATGGCGTCCATCCCCCTTCTTATCCGGGTGTTGCCTGCTAAGTCGAGCCGGGCGCGTTACAACGTGTCTCGACTCAGCCGGAACCGGACGGCATGGGCAGCACTATGCCGCGTCTGTTCATCTTTGGTCTGGGCTATACCGCCGCCCGTCTGGCCCGCGCCAGCGAAGCGCGCGGCTGGGAGGTTATCTCAACTGGCAGCGCCGGGACGCTGCGGTTTGACGATGCCGGTTCGGTGCGGATGGCACTGGCCGACTGCGATCACGTGCTATCCTCGGTCCCGCCAAGCGCCGATGGTGATCCGGTGCTGGAAATCTATGGCGCTGCGCTGGCTGGAAAGCCGCTGAGCTATCTTTCCTCAACCGGGGTCTATGGCGACACGGGCGGGGCCTGGGTCGATGAAAGCGCCCCGATCGGCACCGGACGCCGCACAGCGCGGGCCGAAGCCGATGCCGCCTGGCTCAAGCGCGGCGCGCGGGTGTTGCGCCTGCCGGGGATTTATGGCCCCGGTCGCTCGGCGCTGGAACGGGTGCGGGAAGGCAAGGCTCATCGCATCGATCTGGCCAACCAGGTGTTCAGCCGGGTCCATGTTGATGATATCGTCAGCGCGGCGCTGCTGGCGCTGGACGGTCCCGGCGGGGCCTATAACGTCAGCGACGATTTGCCGTGCAGCCAGAACGAAGTGATCGAACACGCCTGCCGCCTGCTGGGCCTGCCCCAGCCGCCGCTGCAAGGGCTGGACGAGGCTGGCCTGTCCCCCATGGCCCGCGCCTTTTATGCTGAGAACCGCCGGGTTGCGAACGGCAAGGCCAAGCGGGTGCTGGGCTGGAGCCCGCGATTTACAACCTATCGCGAAGGCTTGGCCGCGCTCTTACCCGGTTAGTTAACGCCGGCCAGACAGCGCCACCAGCAGCCCGGCCATGGCGAGCACGGCCCCGCCCCCGGCCAGCAGGCTCCACTGATAGCCTTCAAACAGGGTCGAAAGGATCATCGCCACCACTGGCACGGCCACGCCATTATAGGCCGCCGGACCCGGCCCCCATTCGCGGATCAGTTGCGAATAGAGCGGGAAAGTCAGCGCCGAGCCAACAATGCCGAGGTAGGCAATCCCGGCCAGATAGGCCGGGCGCGGATCGAGCACAGGGGCGCCGACCGAGACAATCGCATAGCCGGCACTGGCGACCACGCCCCAGAACATCCCCCAGGCCATCAGCGAGAGCACGGGCACGCCGCGCGCGGTCTGGGTGGCCTGCAAGAGGTTCCCGATCGAGACCGAGAAGATGGCCCCGGTCACCAGCAAAACACCCGTCGTCACTCCGCTGTTGGGCGGCGCGATCCGGTATTCGTGGAGCATCAGCAAGCCGATCCCGGCCAGGGCAATCGCCGACCCGGCCATAAACCGGCGGGTCAGCACTGCTCCCAAAACCAGCCGCGCCAGCACGGCATTGGGCACGATCATCAGCGCAAAGACCACCGCGACCAGGCCTGAGGTCAGGTAATGCTCGGAACGATAGATCAGCTGGAAGTTCACGCTGAACTGGAACACGCCCATGGCGATTGCCACGGCCTGTTCGCGGCGCGTCAAACCCAGCCGCTCACCGCGCAGCAGCGCAAAGCCGATCATCACTGTCGCCGCCACCGCAAAGCGCCAGACCACTGACCAGGCCGATGGCACGGCGCTGATCTGGTCCTTGATCACCAGCCAGGTCGAACCCCAGACCAGCGCCAGCAAGACGAAGACCGCGATTGAGCGCGGCGTCAGCTTGACCTCGCTCACAACGCGGCGATCGCGCGGGCAAGTGCCGTCACATGCTCGGTCTGGCTGTTCCAGGCCGTAACCAGCCGGGCGGCCTCATCACCCCAGTCATAGAACGAGAACCCCTGGGCCCGCAGCGCCTCGCGCTCGGGCGCGGTCAGGCGCAGGAATACTTCGTTGGCTTCGACCGGGTGGAGCAGGCGATCGCGTGCTGCTCCGGCCAGTTCCTGTGCGGCGGCATTGGCATGGGCTGCATTCTGCAGCCACAGATCGCCCTCCAGCATCGCCAGCAGCTGGGCCGCGAGGTAGCGGCCCTTCGATTGCAGGTGGCCGGCGCGCTTGCGGCGATAGCGGGCGACATCGGCCAGACCGCGATCAAAGAAGACCAGCGCCTCGGCGCTCATCCCGCCATTCTTGATCATCCCAAAGCTGAGTGCCGCCGCGCCCTGGCAGGCTTCCCATGGGGTGCAGCCCAGGAAGGCGACAGCATTGCCGAAGCGGGCGCCATCGACATGCAGCGGCAGACGACGTTCGGCGCAGAACTTCGCGATCTCCGCCACTTCGGCGGGCTGATAGGCGCGGCCATATTCGCTTGCCTGGGTGATCGAGACAGCGTGCGGCTGCACCTGATGCACATCATCGCGAATCGGATCGATCACCGCAGCGATCGCGGCGGGGGTCAGCTTGGCGCCTTCACCTTCGGCCAGCATCAGCTTGGCACCGTGCAGGTAAAATCCCGGCGCGCCGCCCTCGTCCATCTCGATATGGGCTTCGCGGTGGCAGACCACCCCGCCGTGCGGCTGGACCATGCTGGCCAGCGCCAGACAGTTCACCGCCGTACCCGTCGCTCCCCACAGCACCGTGCAGTCGCGGCCGAACAAATCGCCAAAGGCTGCATCCAGCCGCTGGCTTAACGCATCGCCGTCATAGGGCGAATCGGGAGTATCCGCCGCTTGCATCGCGCGCCACAGCGCAGGATGGACAGACGCGGCATTGTCGGAGAGGAACTGCATGGCCATATCTTCCGCATTATGGCGGAAGGCCTCGCCGTCAAGCGTCAGGAGCGCCGCATGACCGAAGTGACTATAACCCGCCACGGCACGGACCAGGCCGGAGAGTACCACGCCCATGTACCGGGATCGGCCCAGATCGGCCGACTGACCTGGGTGAAGCAGGGCAATGTCCGCGCCGCAGAGCACACGCTCGTACCGACCGAAATCGGCGGCCGCGGGGTCGCCGGGCGGCTGGTCGAGGCGTTGATCGCCGATGCCCGCGAACATGGCTTCAAGGTCGATCCGGTGTGCAGTTATGTCGCGGCGCAGTTCAAGCGCCATCCCGAATGGGCCGACTTGCGGG
>CAZNFV010000196.1:0-3921 GCA_964572445.1 uncultured Novosphingobium sp.
GGGTTATCGGCATGCTCGCCGCCGTTGATGATGTTCATCATCGGCACCGGCAGCATATGGGCGGATACGCCGCCGATATAGGCATAGAGCGGCAGACCGCGCGCATTAGCGGCGGCCTTGGCAATCGCGAGCGAAGTGCCGAGGATGGCATTGGCACCCAGGCGGCTCTTGTTCTCAGTCCCGTCGAGTTCGATCATCAGCGAATCGATGTCGCGCTGGTCTTCCGCATCACGGCCCAGCAGTTCTTCGGTGATTTCCGTATTTACGGCGTTGACCGCCGCCAGCACGCCCTTGCCCAGATACCGGCTCTTATCGCCATCGCGCAGTTCGACCGCTTCGTGCGCGCCGGTCGAGGCGCCTGAGGGGACTGCAGCGCGGCCAAACGAACCGTCATCCAGCAGCACGTCCACTTCGACAGTAGGGTTGCCCCGGCTGTCCAGAATCTCGCGGGCGTGGATGTCGATAATCGCGGTCATGGCTGATTTACCCTTCGTATGCCTCGGTTGAGCCGCTCCTAAGCAGGGGAGCCTTGGCAGGCAAGGTGCATTGCAGCATAATCGGCCTTGC
The DNA here is from genome assembly GCA_964572445.1 of uncultured Novosphingobium sp. Lineage (GTDB taxonomy): Bacteria > Pseudomonadota > Alphaproteobacteria > Sphingomonadales > Sphingomonadaceae > Novosphingobium. Next base: position 568 of record CAZNFV010000196.1, read on the forward strand.
AGCGCTGCCGTAGCGTCACCACATTCACATTGATTGCCGCATCTTGCGGTGCAGAAAGGGCAAATACCATGGCCAAGACCCCCGCCTCCACCACCACCAAGCCCGCGGCGAAGAAGCCCGCGGCCAAGGCTGCGACCGCCAATGCTGGCGAAGCCAAGGTCAAGTTCGCCAAGGCGATTGAAGAAGCAAAGGCCGGCGCGACTGCGCTGACCAGCGAAGCCAAGGCCAAGGCCGAAGTCTATCGCGACCAGCTTTCAGCCAAGAGCACTGACTGGGTCGAAGAAGCCAAGGACATCGCCGGGCAGGCCAAGGGCCGCGCTGCCGATCTGGCCGTTGAAGGCAAGACCAAGGCCAGCGATGCCATCGCTACCCTGGGCAAGCTGGTTGGCGATAATGCCGCCACCATCGATGAAAAGCTGGGCGCGCGTTATGGCGACTATGCGCGCACTGCCGCCCGCACCATGCAGGAATCGGCTGCCAAGCTTGATTCCAAGGACCTCAACGAACTGGGAACCGAAGCGAAGGAATTCGTTCGCAAGAGCCCGGGGATGGCGATCGGCATTGCGGCGGCGTTCGGTTTCCTGATCTCGCGCCTGTTCAAGGGATCGGCCAGGAACTGATCCGAAGCGGTTCAGGATACAACCGATGGAACAGCCCAGCCCCCCACTGGTCAACGACGCCACGGCTGACCCCGCCGAGCGGTCGTTGGTCGATGACGTGCGCGAGCTCGTCACCGATGGTCGGACCCTGCTTGAAGCCGAGCTGGCTTACCAGAAGTCCAGAGCGGCACTGGCGGGGCGCACGGCCAAAAGCATGGCCGGCTGGATTGCCTTGGCGCTCAGCCTGGTCTTCTTCGCACTGATGGCGCTGGTGATGGGCCTGATCCTGATCCTGACGCCTTTGATCGGCGCGCTGGGTGCAACGCTGGCTGTGGTTGCCGCACTGCTGATTGCTGCCGGTCTAAGCGGCTGGATTGCGGCACGGCGGTGGCAGGCGATGTCGCGGCGGTTGGCAGAGGACGAGGCGGCATGAGCGGCTTTGAAGCAGACCGCGCCAATCGCAAGGCGGCCTGGGCGCTGTTCGAAGGCCGGTTTGCTCAGGTGAAGGATGATCTTGCCGCGCGCGGCATCCGTGATCGGATTGTCGCCAAGGCGAAAGATGATGCTCTCTCCGTAGCGGACGAAGCCCTGGCCGTAGCCAAGGACAACAAGGGCCTCGTCGCGGCGACGATTGCCAGTTTGCTGGCCTGGGCCTTCAGGGCGCCGCTGCTTAATCTGCTAAATTCACGCCGCAATCGGCAAGGTCCGGTTCAGCCAGAACCCGCCAGTGATGACTTTGAAGAGATGGCAAAGGAGCCGGCGCAATGAGCAATTCCGAACCCCGCCAGGCACGGATCGCGGCAAAGATCGCAGCGTCACAGCACCGGCTTGATCGCAGCAGCGCCGCGCGCCCGGCGCTGCCCGCCAAAGATGCTTATCCGCCGGAGGACTATCGCTCACTGATCGCCGAATATCCTTGGCTGGCTGTGGCATTCGGGGCTGGCGTTGGCTTGCTGGCCGGGGCGCTCGCCCCGAAGAAAGCTGGCAGCAATTTTGGCAAGCGCGCACTCGGGCTGGCAATCGCTGCGGGTGAATTGGGCCTGGCGCTCAGCAAGCAGGCGGGTGAACGCGCAAGCGAAGCCGGTCGTGATGGGCTGGTCCTGGCCAAGGAAGGCACGGCGCAAGTCCGCACCACGGCCCGCAGCACCGGCGCAACCATCGCCCGTGAAGCGATTAAACTTGTTGCCAGAGTCCGGAAATAGACTTCAGGCCTCTTGCGTCAAACGCAAGGGACGCTAAAGGCGCGCCATCCACCCTCCCCCCGGGATATATGCGATGAGCAGCCAGAAACTCCACCTCGTGATGGGCGGTCGCGTCAGCGATCCGCAAACTCTTGAATTCACCGACCTGGCCAAGCTGGACCTGGTCGGCGTCTACGCCACGTATGCCGAGGCTGAAGAAGTCTGGCGCGACAGGGCGCAGCGCACGGTTGATGATGCTGAAATGAAGTATGTTGTGGTGCACCTGCACCGCCTGCTTGAGCCCGAACAGCTCAAGCGGTCATAAAGAAAATCCCCGTAAAAGCGGGGATTTCAGGCGAAGTGATGCTCGCCATCCTGTGGCCCCCGCCTGCGCGGGGGCTCACAGTATCAAACGAATTCGATCTTCTGCACCAGATAGGACCGGTCACCAGCGGGGACGGTCACTTCAATCTCGTCTTCCACGCGGCGGCCGATCAGGGCGCGGCCCAGCGGCGAATTGTAGCTGATCCGGCCAATCTTGGCGTCCGCTTCATAGGGGCCAACGATCTGGTAGCGCACCGGCTTGTCATCATCGTCCAGCAGCGTGACTGTCGCCCCAAAGATGATCCGATCGCCCGAAAGCGACGCGGGATCAATGATCTGGGCCCGGCTAACCTTGTCCTCAAGGTCCGAGATCGACATCTCGACCTGGCCCTGACGCTCCTTGGCGGCATGGTATTCAGCGTTTTCCGAGAGGTCGCCATGCGCGCGCGCTTCCTCGATCGCGTCAACGATCCTCGGCCGCTCCTCACGCAGCGCCCGCAGCTCACCGATCAGCTTTTCATAGCCTTCCGCCAGCATCGGCAGCTTTTCGACACTTGCCATTCTCGCCTCTTTCTCTTGACCACCCCGTTTAGCGACTAGAACCCCGCCCCGCATCCCATCAGGTTTGCAGGCCGAGCCGTCGCGATGTGGGGAGAACGCGATCTACTTAAGCATAATAGTCTTGCAGGCTGCGAACTTCAAGTTTTGCACCACGCAAGGCTGCAATCGCTTCCGCCGCAGCCACCGAAGCGGCGGCCGTAGTGAAGTAGGGCACCTTACCCGTCAGCGCTGAGCCACGGATTGACTGCGAATCCTTATGACTTTGCCAGCCTTCGGTCGTGTTGAAGATCAGCGCGACATCGCCATCGATAATCCGATCAACGATATGCGGACGACCCTCAGCCACCTTGTTAACTGCTTCAACCGGCAGGCCGGCCTCAACCAGATAGCGATGGGTGCCGCCGGTGGCGATGATCGAGAAGCCCAGGCTGACCAGCTGCGTCACCGCCGGCAGGATTACTGGCTTGTCGCTGTCCTTGACCGAAACAAACACCACCCCGCCCTGCGGCAGCACCATCCCCGCGCCGAGCTGCGCCTTGGCAAAGGCCATGGCAAAACTCGTATCGATTCCCATGACTTCGCCGGTAGACTTCATCTCCGGACTGAGCACGGGGTCAATTCCCGGGAAGCGCGCAAACGGGAAGACCGCTTCCTTCACCGCCATGTACGGCAGCTCGCGCTTGAACGGC
>CAZNFV010000197.1:0-3907 GCA_964572445.1 uncultured Novosphingobium sp.
ATCGAAGCGACCGCGCTCAATACCAACCTTGAAGCCGCGCGCGAGATTGCCCGCCAGTTGCGCCTCCGCGACATGGCCGGACTGGTCGTGATCGACTTCATCGACATGGAATACGGCTCGAACGTCCGCAAGGTCGAGAAAGCCGTGAAGGATGCGCTCAAGAACGATCGCGCCCGGATCCAGGTTGGCCGGATTTCCAGCTTTGGCCTGATGGAAATGAGCCGTCAGCGCCTGCGCACTGGCGTGCTTGAAGCCACAACCCGCCAGTGCCCGCACTGCGATGGCACTGGCCTGGTCCGCACGGCATCAAGCGCCGGCCTTTCAGCTCTGCGCCTGATCGAAGACGAAGCCGCCAAGGGGAGAGGTTCGATCATCTCGCTCTTCGCCAGCACCGAAGCGGCGGTTTACCTCCTCAACGCCAAGCGCGCCGATCTCGCCGAGATTGAGGAACGCTATGGCGTGCGCGTCGAAGTCCTGCCGGAAGGTGAGAATGAAGGCGCAAAGATGCGCGTCGGCTCGTCCGGCCCGCGTCCGGAATTTGTGCCCAAGTTCGAACCGATTGCCCTGGAAGACGATGACGATATCGCCGACCTTGTCGATGAGGACGAAGAGGACGAGCGCGACGAGGACGAAGGCCGCGAGCGTGGTGCACGTCGCAGCGAAGGCGAAGATGATGCCGATGGTGAAGGCCGCGGCAAGCGTCGCCGTCGTCGCCGCCGTCGTGGTGGGCGTGATCGCGAAGATGGCGACACCGCCGAGTCGGGTGATGCTGCCGAGGGCGAAGAAGCCCGCGATGGCGATGCCAGCGAAAGCGATGAAGGTGACCGCGAAGAAGGTCCTGCCGGTGAAACCGATGAGCAGCGCAAGCGCCGCCGCCGCCGCCGCCGGGGTGGACGTGGCCGCAACGGCAATCGCGAAGAGAATGGTGAAGCCGCAACTGGTGAAGCCGCCGATGATGTCACCGCAGCCACGGCTGAAGAGCCTGTAACTGCCCTAGTAGAGCCTGCCACTGAAGCACCTGCCAAGCCAAAGCGCAGCCGCAAGAAAGCGGCCCCGGCTGAACCAGAGGCTGAAGCCGTAGTAGCGGCACCAGTGGAAGAGGAAGTCGCCGCAGAAGAACCGGCGGCGAAGCCCAAGCGGACCCGCAAGAAGAAGGCTGACGAGGCACCAGCGACGGTTGAAGCCGCTGCCCCTGTTGCTGAGCCGGCTGCGGAAGAAGCTCCAGCCAAGCCGAAGCGCACCCGCAAGAAGGCGGTCGCCTCGGAAGCCGGACCGGCTGCAACTGTCCAGCAGGACGAAGACGATGCCAGCAACCCGCGTCGCGGTTGGTGGCAGCGGACCTTCGGTTAACTGATTGAGTTGAAGGCCGGGTGGCGTGCTACCCGGCCTTCACCCCTACCCCCCATTCCATCCAGCCCGCAAACCGCGGCACCTTGGGCGCGAACTGCGCCCCGAATGGTTCGAGCGCAAAGCCACTGCCGCCAATTGCTTGGCCCACCGGCCGGGTCAAATGGCAGCCCCCTGCGATCCGTTTCCATACCGGTTCAATCCGCTCCTGCCATTTGGCCACTCCTGCATCAGGTGCTGCGCCATGCTCCGCGAACAGCAGCCGACCGCCGGGTTTAAGCACACGGCGCATCTCTTTAAGGGTCTGGGCCTGATCCTGCACCGAGCAGAGCGTAAAAGTGCAAACCACCGAATCGAAGCTGTCATCGGCAAAGGGAATGGCCTCTCCTGTCCCCGGACGAATATCGTGCACCCAACCTTTACGCCCCGCCTCAGCACGTGCGAAGTCAAGGCCCTTAGCTGACGGATCGATCCCCGCGTACGAACTGATCCGCGCTGGATCATAGTACCGCTGATTAAGCCCACCGCCGCAGCCAAGCTCAAAGACCGCGCCAGAAGCGATGGGTACAACCTGTTCCCGCAGCTTCATGATCGCCGGACCCGAGCAGGCACAGCGGATCAATCGCGGAACCACGTGCTCTTCATACCAATTCGTGAAACCCATCCCGGCCCCCTCTTCCCTTGCGCCCAGTGTGGCGTCATGATGCCACAAACGAGTTTGGGGGAAAGTCACAATGCAGGTCTACCGCACGCCGGACGAGCGCTTTGCCGCTCTGCCCGATTTTCCGTATGCGCCGCACTATCACACACTGCAGTCCGGGCTGCGTCTCCATTACATCGATGAAGGCCCGCGCGATGGCCGGCCGGTGTTGCTGCTGCATGGCGAACCGACCTGGTCTTACCTGTGGCGCCATATGGTGCCGCTGCTGGTCGCGCAGGGTTTCCGGGTCCTCGCGCCAGACCTGATCGGCTTTGGCCGCTCAGACAAGATTCTTGGGCAGGAGAATTATTCCTATGCCGGTCAGGTCGCCTGGATCCGCGAATGGGTAGAAGCCCTTGACCTTCACGACATGACCCTGGGTTGCCAGGATTGGGGGTCGTTAATCGGCCTGCGGGTGGTCGCTGATCTGCCTGAACGCTTTGCTGCCATCGCTCTTTCCAATGGCGGCCTGCCGGACGGACAGAAAGCGCCACCCGCCTTTGCGATCTGGCGCGCCTTCGCCAAGTACAGCCCGCTCTTCCCGATCGGCCGGATCGTCAAACGCGGCACCCGTCGTCCGCTATCCGAAGCCGAAATTGCGGCCTACGACGCCCCCTTCCCAACCAAGCCGAGCAAGGCCGCGGCGCGCGCCTATCCTCCACTGGTTCCGTTCAAGGGCAATGTTGCCGTCCCCGATCAACTCCGCGCCTGGGAGGTATTCCGGCAGTGGAATAAGCCTTTCCTGTGTTGCTTCTCCGATGGGGATCCCATCACCCGTGGCGCCGATGCAATCTGGCTTGAGCGTGTCCCGGGAACAAAAGGCCTGCCCCATCGCACCTTGCATGGCGGCCATTTCATCCAGGAGGACGATCCCGCCGGTTTCGCCGACGCGATTATAACGGCTGCGCGCGCAGGCCTGTGATATTCTTACAACTTTTCGGGGATTTAGGTTCCTGCAAACCATTGTAGGAATTGCCGGATAGGAAGCACGTGCTATCATCCTGGGCCATGAGACCGCAGACTCGAACCAAACCTGCAACCGTTGTGCTGCCGCCCCTTTCGGCCAAGCAGCGCGAGGTTATGTCGTTGGTGGCTGACAACCGCACAAGCAAGGAAATCGCCGGTTTATTGGGCATTTCAGAGTCTGCGGTTAACCAGCGAATCGAACTGATCCGGGCGCGGCTGGGTGGTATCCCGCGTGGAGAGATTGCCAGGCTCTATCGGCAGGAATTTGCCCGGGAACAAACGATTGCAGCTACTTTCCCACCAACATGGAATAAAATTCAGGTTCAATCTGCCGCTGGTTCTGATCAGACCTGCGACGTGGAGGGTCCATCCGGTCGTGCAGCTGCCCCAATGCATCGCGGCAGACCGGGTCTAGGGTCGCAACCTTCCCATTCGTTCCTCCCGGCCAGGTTAGCCTGGCTTGGCCGGGAGGAGCTTTTACCCTCTATTCTCCGCTCTCTATTGGTTGCATCGCTGGCGGTTGCTGGCGTTGCCGCAGCGGCAACCATTACTGAACTTGTCGGCTTTGCAGTAGGCAGCGGATAAAGCTGCACAGAGATGCTTGCTCCTTGGCGCTGAATCGCTAGAGGGAAGCCAATGCGGTCGGAGGACCGCGCAGCGACAGGGATCGACATGGCCACTTTCACGCTTCCTGCTAACAGCAAGATCACGGGCAAGGCGCAGCACCACAAGGTTGACGGCGCAACCCACGTGAAGAAGTTCACCGTTTACCGCTATGATCCGGATAGCGGTGAAAATCCGCGTTACGACACGTTCGAGATTGATCTCGACAGCTGCGGACCGATGGTGCTCGATGCCCTGATCAAGATGAAGTCTGAACAGGACCCGTCGCTG
>CAZNFV010000198.1:0-3860 GCA_964572445.1 uncultured Novosphingobium sp.
TCACGCCGTTCACATAGATGTGACCGTGCGAAACAACCTGACGGGCCGAGAAGATCGTCGGTGCGAACTTGGCGCGGTACACAACCATGTCGAGGCGCTGTTCGAGCAGGCCGATCAGGTTCTGACCAGTATCGCCCTTCATCGACGACGCTTCCTGGTAGGTGCGCTTGAACTGCTTTTCAGTCACGTCGCCGTAGTAGCCCTTGAGCTTCTGCTTGGCGCGGAGCTGGATGCCGAAGTCCGACACCTTGCTCTTACGGCGCTGGCCGTGCTGACCGGGGCCGTAGGCGCGGCGGTTAACCGAGCTCTTCGGGCGACCCCAGATGTTTTCACCCATCCGGCGATCAAGTTTATACTTAGATGCCTTGCGCTTAGACATGGCGTGTCCTTCAATTTGCATGCCCGGGAACTGCCCTGGGCTTCTGGTCCGGATCCGCACCATCCCGCCAGAGGAGGGATGCGAGCAGGGCTTCACCGGAGTGCCCGCTCAATTGCGAAGTGGCGCCCCTAGCCGCGCAGAGGGCGGATTTCAAGCAAAAACGCGCCGCAACGCCCAGACTTTTGCTGCCCGATCGGTTTTAGCGAGGGCCCGATTTCTGCGGGCCTTATTCCTGCGGGCGGGGGGTGCGGGCCAGGTGGGTGAGGACGCCGCGCAGGGTGCGCACCTCCAGATGGGTCCAGCCCGGCTTGGTCAGCACCCCGCGCAGCGCCCGGCGCGTTGCCGCCGCCCGGATCTCCGGATGGTAATAGCCGCGCGGCTCCAGCATGGCTTCAAGCTGCGCGATCATGCCCTCCAGTTCATCCTGCGGGGCTGGTGGCAGCAGGTCTTCAACCGTCGGTTGGACCAGACTGACCTGCTTGGACCATTCATAGGCACAGAGCATCACCGCCTGAGCCAGATTGAGCGAGGCGAATTGCGGGTTGATCGGCACGGTCAGGATCGCCCGGGCCAGCGCGACGTCTTCGGTTTCCAGGCCGGAGCGTTCCGGGCCAAAGACATAGGCCGATCGACCGACGGCGGTGTGGATCGCCTGGGCGGCTTGTTCGGGATTGACGACCGGCTTGGTCACGCCGCGCTTGCGGACCGTGGTGGCATAGACGTGCGCGCAATCGGCCACGGCTTCGGCCAGCGTTTCATAAACCTTGGCCTGTTCCAGCACCACATCCGCCCCGGCAGCAGCCGGACCGGCGCTGGGATTGGGCCAGCCGTCACGCGGGGTGACCAGCCGCAGGTCAGTCAGGCCAAAGTTGAGCATGGCGCGCGCGGCCTTGCCGATATTCTCACCCAGTTGGGGCCGGACCAGAACGAAGACGGGCAGCTTACTGCTTGGCAGCATCTTGCACCGCGCTGGCGAATTCTTCGAAATCCCGTGCCTCGCTGAAATCGCGATAGACCGAGGCGAAGCGGATATAGGCCACGCTATCGAGCTGGCGCAGGCCGTCCATCACCATTTCGCCAATCTGCTTGGCACTGACTTCCGGATCGCCCAGCGTTTCAACCTGGCGCTGGATGCCTGAAACGAGCTGATCGAGCCGTTCCTGGCTAATCCCCCGCTTGCGGCAGGCGAGCGAAACGGATTGTTCAATCTTGGACCGGTCAAAGGCTTCGCGTCGTGATTGTCCGTCTGCACCACCCGATTTCACCACGGTGATCTCGCGCAGTTGCACCCGTTCGAACGTGGTGAAGCGGGCGCCACAACCTTCGCACTGCCGGCGGCGGCGGATCGCGGTGTTGTCCTCAGTGGGCCGCGAATCCTTTACCTGGCTGTTATCATGCGCACAGAACGGACAACGCATGCGTTACGGGCGCAGTCGCTTGTAGAGCATGAACCCGGCCCCGGCGAAGAGGCCAATCGGCCAGGTCACCAGCGGCAGCACGGCGGCGGCCACCGCGCCAACGGCGGCACCGGTCAGCACCGGCTTGGTTGAGGGATGGGCCATCCCTTGCTTGCCCATGCCAACGATTTCTTCCTTGGCGTCCTGCAGCAGATTGTCGCTCATGGCTTACAACTCCGGATAGATCGGGAAGCGGGCGCAGAGCTCTTCCACCTGTCCGCGGACACGGGCTTCGATCTGGCCGTCACCTTCGTCACCGTTGCGGGCCATGCCGTCAACCACTTCGGCGATCAGCGCGCCGACCTGCCGGAACTCTTCCTCGCCAAAGCCGCGGGTCGTGCCCGCCGGGGTGCCCAGGCGAACGCCCGAGGTGACGAAGGGGGAGCGCTTGTCGAACGGAATGCCGTTCTTGTTGCAAGTCAGCCAGGCCCGATCGAGGCCCTTTTCAGCGGCCTTGCCGGTCACGTCCTTGGCGGTCAGATCGACCAGCATCAGGTGGTTGTCAGTCCCGCCCGAAACGATCCGGAGGCCATTCGCGGTCAGGCTTTCAGCCAGCGCGTGCGAGTTCTTGACGATCTGCGCGGCATAGGCCTTGAATTCAGGCTTCAGCGCATCGGCAAAGGCCACGGCCTTGGCGGCGATAACGTGGACCATCGGTCCGCCCTGCATGCCGGGGAAGACCGCCGTGTTGAACTTCTTGGCCAGGTCTTCTTCATTGGTCAGAATGATGCCCGAGCGCGGCCCGCGCAGGCTCTTGTGCGTGGTCGAGGTGACGACGTGGGCGTGCGGGAAGGGCGAGGGGTGGGCACCGCCCGCGACCAGGCCAGAGAAGTGGCTCATGTCGACCAGCAGGTAAGCGCCAATGGCATCGGCGATTTCGCGGAACTTCTGGAAATCCCAAACCCGCGAATAGGCGGTGCCACCAGCGATGATCAGCTTGGGCTTGTGTTCATGGGCCAGGCGCTCAACCTCTGCCATGTCGAGCATTTCATCCTCGGCGCGCACGCCATAGGGGATCGGCTTGAACCACTTGCCGCTCATGTTGACGGGTGAACCGTGGGTCAGGTGACCGCCCGAGTTCAGGTCCAGCCCCATGAAGCTATCGCCCGGCTGCAGCAGTGCCAGGAACACGGCCTGATTCATCTGGCTGCCCGAATTGGGCTGGACGTTGGCGAACTGGCAGCCGAACAGCGCCTTGGCGCGTTCAATCGCCAGGTTTTCAACCACATCGGCATATTCACAGCCGCCGTAATAGCGCTTGCCCGGATAACCTTCGGCATACTTGTTGGTGAAGACCGATCCGGTCGCTTCCAGCACGGCGAGCGAGGTGATGTTCTCACTGGCGATCAGCTCGATCTTGGTCTGCTGCCGGTTCAGTTCCGAACGGATCGCGGCATAGACCTCGGGGTCAACGCTCGCCAGATGTTCGGTGAAGAAGCCGCTGGAGCGGATCGCGGGTCGGGCATTGAGGGTGGTGGTCACGGGAGGGTTCCTCAGGCAGGCGGATTGGAAAGCTTGTCGACACGGCCACTATGGCGACCGCCGCCAAAGCCGGTAGCAAGGAAGGCGTCAAGACAGGCTTTGGCCATGTCGCTGCCCGTCAGGCGCGCACCCATGGCCAGCACGTTCGCGTCATTGTGTTCGCGGGCCAGCGCGGCCGAAAGCGGCTCTGAAACCAGCGCAGCGCGGCAGGCCGGGTGGCGGTTGACCGCAATCGAGATACCGATCCCTGAACCGCACAACGCAACGCCGCGATCGGCCGTGCCATCGGCAATCACCGACGCGAGCATGTAGCCGTAATCAGGATAGTCGACCCGGTCCGCCGTTTCCGGCCCCAGGTCAGCCACTTCGTGGCCCAGTTCGATCAGATATTCGCGCAGCTCCGCCTTCAGGTCGATAGCAGCGTGATCAGAGGCGATGGCTATGCGCATGGCGGACCTGTCCAGTGGGGAATCGCTCGCGGTCCCCTTAATCCCGGATCAAGCCCAAGGCCAGTGCAGCGCGGCGGGTTTCCCCACCGCGCC
>CAZNFV010000199.1:0-3858 GCA_964572445.1 uncultured Novosphingobium sp.
CTTTTCGCTGGCGCCAGGGGCAACACAGCAGAAGGCTTCAGCGGCCTGAAGCGGCTGGGCAGACCGTTGCGATCGTAGCGGTAGCCCAGCGATTATCCAGCGATGGGCCGACCGCAGCGTCGCCAGGCGCGGTCGGGACGGCGTGACCAGTCTGCAGCCAGCCGCGAACCAGCCATGCTCAACTCAGGCTTCAGCCGTCACTGGTGGAGCGCGCCAGTGTGTGCCCTCCTTCGGCGCAGAACCTCGGGCGCGATGGAGTTCTGCGCTCTTTATATAGTACCTATTACATATTTATAGTTGTATTTATACTTTGGAATATTTTGTACTTAAGAGACCTATTATATCGCCCTAAAATTTGCACGATTAGGTACAACAGGTACCGCTGAGGGGCGCAGTGATACTCGATCAGATCTTGTCGCTAGAAAGCACAATCGGCCTGCCGCTGGTCACGCCTGAGATGCAGGCTTGCGCGTTTCTGTTCCACAAAGGTCCTTCACCCAGCCATCACCTCCAGAGTGCCTTGCGCACTTCACCGGCGGGCTTCCACAATGTGAAGCGGCGCCTGATTGAGCGCGGCGTCATCGCGGGCCGGAAATCCCCGGATGACGCGCGGGTGACTCTTTATGATCTTACCGATCATGTCCGCCAGCTTCTGGATAGCCGCAACTACTCCAGTCCGCCCGGCCCACCAGGCAATGATTTTCAAAGGCCCGAACTACTCCCTGACACCAGTCACTGATCTTCAAAGTTCGCAAGAACAGGACTGCACTGCAAACGCCGGTTGGCACCCGTCGTCGCAGGCGATCCGCACAGTTTCGAAAATCTAATCTGCGGTCTTGGCCAGATTTAGTCGAGATCGCACACGGAGAATCCGGTGTTCAGCAAAATTGTTCGGATAGCGCCAGCATTGCTTGTTGCAGTGACTTGTTCGCAGGTGGCTATGGCTGAGCCAGCCGTACCGTCAGATGCTTCTGGTGAACTCTCACCTGATGATCTGCCCGTAGGTGCTCCGGCGCCCACAGCAGCCGTCCGCCGCACCGCAAGCTACAACGTGATGCTGCCATCAGCGAAAGAGGCCAGCCCCTCCTTCGAATGGACTGATGCCCCACCAGAGGCTCCAAAGGCGCTGGTTGATGCAATCGCCATTGTGACCAGGCGGGACCCTGCCGCTCAGGCAGCATGGCTTGGCGCGCGCGCGGCCTTGTCCGATGTCCGCGGGGCGGAATGGCGGCGCTACCCGTCTCTGACCACTGATCTTGGGATCACGACTGGCACCAACACCGTGGCCCCGTCCGTTACTGTGGAAGTGCCGCTTTGGGCGGGAGGACAAATTTCATCCGCGATCGGGCGGGCCCGGAAGATCGAGGCTGCATCGATCGCACGTTGGCACGAGGCCGTCCTGAGCCTGGCGTTCGAAACGACCCAGACATACTGGAACATCGTTCTCTACACCCGGCTTGAACAACTTTACCGCAACAGCCTTGATGAACACCAGAAGCTCGTCTCTTCCATGCAGCGACGTGTAGATCAGGAAGTCAGCCCGACAGCAGACCTTGAACTGGCCAAGTCGCGGACCGCGCAGATCGATCAGGAGCTGGCTTCAGTAGAATCCCAACGGCTTTCGGCGATGCGCAATCTGGCGGAACTGGTCCGTGACACCGACTATGATCTTGGGCCGGCCCCGCAATTCAATGTAGCGACACTGCCACACGATTGGGACAATGCCGCCACAGAGGTTGTCCAATACAGCCCGACCCGCGCGCGCCTGATCCTTGAAGCGGATGCCGCTCGGTCGGAAATCAGTATCGCCAAGGCCGGACTGTTACCCCGTGTTGCAGCACAATATTCCTACAGCGAGATATCCGGGAGCCGCTTCGGCGTTGGTTTGCGCTTCCAGGCCTCGAACGGCCTGTCACAGCTGTCTGCTGTTTCCAGCGCCTCCACCCGTTATGCGCAAAGCCTTGACCAAATCCAGTTGGCGGAGCGGCAGCTGCGGCAAGAAGTTGCTAACGAAGTGCAGAATTTCGATTCTGCAGTCCGGCGCGCAATCGCCTCGCAAGCGGCCGCAGTAAGCGCCCAGCGCGTTAGCCAAAGCTACATGCGTCAGTTCATCGCCGGGCGGCGTTCCTGGCTGGATGTGATGAATTCGCTGCGGGAAAGCCTCAGCGCCCAAACTGGCCAGGCCCAGGCCGAAGTAACAGCAACGGCCGCATCGGTTCGCCTGCAACTGCGCAGCGGTCGCTGGCAGCCTACAAGCACCACCTCGAAAGATTGAAATGACCAGCCCCATTATCCGCTGCATCGCCGATCTCGCCCAACTGCGCCGCATTCAGCTGCGGCCAGGCTGGGCCGATCCCTTCAAAAGCGAGTTGGTTGACGAGGCGGCACTAGCCGAAGCCGCCGAGGCCCTTGGCTGGCCAGAACCTACCCCGCTTGCCGAGGCGCCCAAGGCCCACGAATACCCGCTGTTGGTGTTCCATCCGCATAACGGCTGGGGCGTGGCTGAACGGTTCGAAGATCATCTGCGGATCGTCGTGCTGCAGGACGGAGATCGGCATCGCTGGACGGTCGATCCGGAAATGCGCTTCTATGACCTCGCGCTGCCCGAAGCGCCCGGCCAGAAGAACTACAAGCGCGCGATCGACGTCTTCATGGATGGGATCGCGCGGCGCAAGCGGCCGATGGTGCTGGCGATTATCGCCACGGTCACCGTGAACCTTATTGCCTTGGGCACATCGATCTTCTCGATGCAGGTCTATGACCGCGTGATCCCGCGCGGATCCTTCTCCACACTGTGGGCGCTTGGCACCGGCGTGATCGTAGCGCTGCTGTTTGATTTCATCTTGCGCGTGGTGCGGGCCCGGCTGCTTGAAGAAGAGGCCGCAAAGATCGACAGCGAGGTCTCTGAGTTCTTCTTTGCCCGCGCCAATGACGTCCGGCTCGATGCCCGGCCGCCCTCAATCGGCACCATGGCCGCACAGCTGCGCGGCATGGAGCAAATCCGCTCCACCATGTCCTCGGCAACCATTTTCGCGCTGACGGACCTGCCCTTCGCGCTGTTCTTCATCTTCATCGTCTTCCAGCTTGGCGGCATCATCGCGATGGTGATGGTCGTCAGCTTCCCACTCTCGCTGTTCCTGGCCGTGGTGCTGGGCAGGTTGATCCGCGAAGACACCAAGAAGGTGCAGATCAGCGGCAACAAGAAGAACGGCATGCTGGTCGAGGCGCTCGACGCGGCCGAAACGATCAAGGCGAACCGCGGCGGCTGGCTGCTGCTGGCCCGCTGGAACGCCCTGATCGAAGATCTGCACAAGCACGAACTGCCGGTGAAAGACCTGCAATCAATCTCCGGCTCGGTCTTCGGCACAATCCAGCAATTTGCCTATGTCGGCATGATCGCCTGGGGCGCGGTCGAAGTTTACGACAAGAATATGACGATGGGCGCGCTGATTGCCTGCTCGATCCTGTCAGGCCGCATCAACGGACCGTTGATCGGCCAGCTTCCCGGCATGGTGATCAACTGGGCCTATACCCGGATTTCGCTGGAGATGCTGGACGGCATCCTCAAGCTGCCGATCGACCGCTCGCTGGGTCAGGACGTGCTGCGCCCCGGCCAGCTGCGCGGCGCGATCTCCATGCGCGGTGTGACCTTCGCCCATCCCGGCGCGCGGGTTGGTCTGGAAATTCCGCAGCTCGATATCCGCGCCGGCGAACGCGTTGGCGTGATCGGTGGGATCGGCTCGGGCAAGTCCACTCTGCTGCGCCTGATGAGCGGCCTCTATGCTCCGGGCGAAGGCCGCGTACTGATCGACGGTCTGGACGCCGGCACAATCGCTGAAGACGTCTTACGGCGCCATG
>CAZNFV010000200.1:0-3826 GCA_964572445.1 uncultured Novosphingobium sp.
GCATGGCGGCCATGCTGGCGAACTGCTTCTGGGCGACGGGGAACATGGCCCCGCGCACGATCAGCGTCATCAGGATGATCGCCACGCCAAAGTTGCCCACGGCGCGGAACAGCGCATCGAGCAGCATGAACAGCGGGCGTTCAAACCAGCGGAACCAGCCCCAGTCGATCGCCAGGCTGAACTTGGGGATGCCGGCCGCTTCATAGCGATCGAGCAGCTTGATTTCCTTGGCACCGGCAAACAGCCGCGTCGTGCGGTTCAGGCTCTGGCCCGGGGCGACAGTGGATTCAGGATAGAACAGGTTGGCGAGATAGATGTCCCGGCCCGGCGTGCGGAAATCGGCACTGGCGGGAACCTTGTTCTCAGGGATCAGGGTCGACATCCAATAGACGTCGGTAAAGCCGACCCAATCGGTCCGGCCGTCCTTGGTAATCTTTCCGGTTTCGTTGACGTCGTCATAGTTCGTGCCGAAATCGACGGCCTCGTTAAAGGCTCCGAACGGACCGGCATGGACATTGAAGCTGTCGAGCGCGGCGGTCTTCTTCGTGCGGTTGAGCTGGGCAATCGGCTCAACCGTCAGCGGGGCGGTGCCGGCGTTGGTCACGCCCTGCTCAACCGTCAGCATGTAGTCCGCGTCGATCTTGTAAGTGAGTGTGAACGTCGCGCCGGTCGGATTGGTCCAGCTCAGTGTGACCGGGGTCTGCGGGGTCAGCTTGGCACCCGTCGGCGAAGTCCAGGCGGTCTGCGGTCCGGGAACCTGGCCGGCAGCGCCCTGCCAGCCGAACTGGGCATAGTGCTGGGCCGGGGTGCCGGCGGGCGAGAAGATCCGCTGCGGGCCGCTCTTGGGATCGAGCGCGGCGGTATGGCGAACGGTCACCAGGTCATCGACAATCCCGCCAACCGGGTTGATCGATCCATTCAGCCCTGGGGCCGCAATCGCGATCCGTCCGGGCTGGGTCAGCACGGTTTCAATGTCGCGCGCTTCTTCGGCAATGTCGGCAGCATTGGTCAGCCCGCCTTCACGCGTCGCCTTAACCTTGCCAGACGCGCTGGCCACCGGTTCGCCGCCGCTGCTGGCGGTGGCGACTGCCTTGGACTTGCCGGAGTGGGGGTAGAAGTAGCGGACGCCCGCATCCCAGCCAAACAGCAGCAGTGCGCTTAGCACTACGGCCAGGATGAGGTTACGCTGGTTCTGGTTTTCCAAGGAATTGCCCCTAGTCGTCGTTCAGTGTTGCAGGTGGCGGGTCAGGTCGCGCCGTTCAAGGCACCGGATCATAACCATGCCCACCCCACGGGTGGCAGCGCATTAGCCGCTTCGCGGCTAACCAGCCACCCTTAATCGCGCCGTACTTGTCCACCGCCTCAATCGCGTATTGCGAGCATGACGGCGCATAGCGGCACGATGGCGGGAGGATGCGCGAAGGGCCCAACTGCCAGCCCCGGGCGATCAGGATCAGCAGGCGCTTCACCGGCGTTTCCGGGGTGGATCACCCTTGCCATCGGCAGCCCGCGCAAGCGCGACGGCCAGTTCATCGCGCAGCAGGGCAAAGTCCCGTTCGACGCCGCCCTCACGGCCGATCAACACATGGTCATGGTCAGGCAGGCCGGACGCCTCCAGCAGCTCACGCAGCAGGGCGCGGAAGCGGCGCTTCATCCGGTTGCGGACCACCGCATTGCCGATCTTTTTGGTAACGGTGATGCCATAGCGCAGGCCGTGGCCGTCGTTTGGCCGCGCCAAAAGCACGAAACCGGGGCGTGCTATGCGCAAGCCCCGGTTGGCAGCCAAAAAATCTGCCCGTCGCGTTAGGACGGACATTGGCAATTGATCGCTCAGGCAGAGAGCTTCTTGCGGCCACGCGCGCGGCGGGCGGCAAGCACCTTGCGGCCGCCGACAGTGGCCGTGCGGGCGCGGAAGCCATGACGGCGGGCGCGGACAAGGTTGCTGGGCTGGAAGGTGCGCTTCATGATAACCTCGAAAATTCGGACAATCGGGCTGTCTCTTCAGACAACCGCATTACAGGGGCGGGCCGTTAAGCGACCGCTGCGGACGAGTCAAGGGATTCGCGCTCAGTTCAGGCTGACCCAACGGGCCATTTCGGCCCCGCTAAGCCATTTGGCGTCGCTGAAGGGGACCGAGTTGGTCATCGCGTAAAAGGCACGGGCCTGTCCGGCCGCCATGCCCATCTCGCGGTAGTAATCGATGTAGGCCCGATTCTCGGGCGCGTCGGCAGGATAGTCACCAGCTTCGCGGCCATTCTCGTCGGCCCAGGAGTGGACTGCAAACTCAGCTGCCGGATCGGCAATCCGCCGGGCACCAGCCAAAAACAGCTCAACCCCGCCCGAACGCACAGAACCTCCGGCCGGAACCAGTGTGACGATGCCACGCGCACGGATCATCCGGCCCAGGCGCAAGTTGGCCCGATCATCCTCGGTGCCGGCGCACTCAATCATCTCGATCAGCGAAATGCCCGGATAGGCCCGCAGCATGGCGGCAAACTGTGCCGGGCTGGCGCTATCGGTAACGTCCACCAGCGCAGCGCGGGTGGCGTCGAGAACGCGGAATGGTCCATATGCGGCAATTCCCGTGGGAGCGGGCGCCAGCAGCGGGCCGACATAGCGCTCCGCACCGCCCGATTCGGCACTGAAAACCGCTTCGCGCGCTGCTTCGGTCAGGGTCGCATCTTGCGCGTGCAACGGCGAAGCCGAGGCAGCACAGAGGGCAAGGAACAGGATCAGGCGGCGCAGCATGGCACTCTCCATCGCTTATGCGCCCTTGCCGAGAACCCAAGGCAAAGGGTTAAGTTCCGGTAATCGCCAGTAAGTATTGCTTGGCTTTTCCTCGACAGCACCGCAGACACCGGGCATCAGCTAAATGATTGTAAATAAGGGGGTGTCGGTGGTCGCGCTGGTCCAGACTGTTGCCTATCTTGGGCTTGAGGCGCGGAGCATTGAGGTCCAGTGCCAGATCGCGCCGGGCCTGCCGCGCTTCAACCTGGTCGGATTGCCTGACAAGGCGGTGAATGAGAGCCGTGAGCGCGTTCATGCGGCGCTGGCCGCGATGGGGCTGGCGCTGCCGCCCAAGCGGATCACGATCAACCTGTCACCAGCCGATCTGCCCAAGGAAGGCTCGCACTATGACCTGCCGATTGCGCTGGCGCTGCTGGCGGCAATGGGGGTGACCGATGCGGAGCAGATCGCCGATTTCGTCGCGGTGGGAGAGCTGGCGCTTGATGGCCGAATCGTAGCCACGCCTGGGGTCCTGCTGGCCGCGCTGCATGCCTCCGGCGCGGACAAGGGCTTGATCTGTCCGGCCGCCCAGGGCGGAGAGGCGCGCTGGGCCAGCGGCATTCCGATTGTGGCCGCGCCCGATCTGATCAGCCTGCTCAATCACCTGAAAGGCACGGCCCGCCTGCCTGACCCGGTGCCCGGCGAGGTCGAGGTGCCGGTGCGCGGGCCAGACCTTAAGCAGGTCAAGGGCCAGGAAGTGGCCAAGCGCGCGTTGGAGATCGCCGCCGCTGGCGGGCACAATCTGTTGATGATCGGCCCGCCCGGGGCGGGCAAAAGCCTGATGGCGGCTTGCCTGCCGGGGATCTTGCCGCCGCTGAGCCCGGCCGAGGCACTGGAGGTGTCGATGGTCGCCTCGGTCGCCGGCCTGCTGGAGGAAGGGCGGATCAGCCGCACCCGGCCGTTCCGCTCCCCCCACCATTCGGCCTCGATGGCGGCGCTGACCGGCGGCGGGCTGCGGGTGCGGCCGGGCGAGGTCAGCATGGCGCACCTGGGGGTGCTGTTCCTGGATGAGCTGCCCGAATTCCAGCGCGCCGTGCTC
>CAZNFV010000201.1:0-3792 GCA_964572445.1 uncultured Novosphingobium sp.
CCGCGCGGGCGCGATATTGATGCAGCCTGCGGCCAGCTCAAGACCTCAGCCCAAAAGCTGACCCGGGCCGAGCTGGACCGACTGGCCGATGAAAAGCAGGCCGCGCTCGGCTGATTTCTGCAGCTTACCTTGGATCTGCCACGGTTTACCAAGCAATGAAATCCCGCGTTCAGGTTCAGGAACAGAGGCTCTGGCTTGCAGTTTCGCAAGCACAGGAGAACGCCGATGTTCCGCAAAACCCTGATCGCCGCCACGCTGGCGACGGCCGCCCTCCCCACAGCCTCGGCCTTTGCCGATCCACCGCGCTGGGCCCCGGCCCATGGCTATCGCGCCAAGCACGGCCAGATTGCCTACCGCCGCACGGATAACGGCATTCGTTACTGGCAAGGGGACGACGGTCGTTACTATTGCCGCCGGGGCGATGGCACGGTTGGCCTGCTGGTGGGCGCAGCCGTTGGCGCGCTATTGGGCCGTACGATCGACACCCGCGGCGAACGGGCAACCGGCACAATCCTGGGCGCAGCCGCTGGGGCCTTTATCGGCAATGAACTGGCCAAGGGCCCGACGCGCTGTCGCTAACTTGGCCGATAAGCTGAACTAACTCTTTTCCGACTGCGGCCGGGTGTGCATAGGGATCGCCCATGCTCCCGGCCGTTCTCATTACAGGCGCAGCCAAGCGCATTGGCGCCGTTGTCGCGCGCGCCTTCGCTGCACAGGGCTGGCACGTGGTGATCCACGTGCACCATTCGCCCGATGCGGCCCACGCCCTCGCCGCAGAGCTTCCCTCAGCAGAAGTGGTGCAATGCGATCTGCTTGATGGCGAAGCAGCCTTGATGATGATCGCTGATCTCGCCGGGCGGCTGGAGGACTGGCGCGTATTGGTGAATTGCGCCGCCGTGTTCCGCTATGACGACGGCACCGCAATTGACCACGACATCTTTGCCGAAGCGATCACGGTCAATGCTGAAACGCCGACCCGGATGGCCCAGGCTTTCCTGGCCAGCGCGAAGGCCCGGGGCGGCAAGCGGGTGATCCAGTTCCTTGACCAGAAACTGCTCAATCCAAATCCCGATTTCTTCAGTTACACGATGGCTAAACAAGCCTTTTCCGCGAGCGTTGCGATGCTGGCCATGGCCCAGGATGACCCGGCGCACCGGGTCTATGGCTTGGCTCCCGGGGCGATGATGCCCAGCTTTGACCAGCGCGAGGAAGAGCACGAGGCCAGTGGACGGATGAACCTGCTCGAACGGCTCACCGAGCCGCAGGAACTGGCAGATGCCGCGCTGTTTCTGGCCGAAGGCTGGGCGGAGAGCGGCCAAACGCTTTACATTGATTCAGGACAGCACCTGCTCGCCCAGCCGCGCGATGTGTTGTTCATGGCCAGGGGACTATGATGCTCGAAGCATTCTTCGCTTCCACTGCAGTGGTGGCACTTGCTGAAATTGGCGATAAGACCATGCTGCTGGCAATTGTGCTGGCTGCCCGGCTGCGCGCGCCAGTCCCGATCCTGCTGGGCATTTTCGTCGCGACGATGGCCAATCACGCCCTGGCAGCGCTGGTCGGCAGTCAGGTTGCTGGCCTGCTTGATGCGCCGTGGTTCCGCACAGTCGTGGCGCTCGGCTTTATCGCGATGGCCGCCTGGACGCTGGTGCCCGACAAGTTCGATGATGATGATGATGACAGTGTAACCCAGCGCGGCGGAGCCTTCCTGACCACGTTGGTGACGTTCTTCCTGGTCGAGATGGGTGACAAGACCCAGATCGCCACCATCGCCCTTGGCGCGCAGTACCATTCGGTGCTGGTCGTCGCCGCCGGCACGACGCTGGGCATGATGCTGGCCAATGGCCCGGCGGTGTTCCTGGGCGAAAAGCTGGTCCAGAAAGTTTCGCTGAAGCTGACCCGCACGATTGCCGCGCTGCTGTTCCTGGTCCTGGGCCTGTGGCAACTCGCCGAGGTTCTGGGCTGGTTCGGCTAATAAGTGTTTGCACCAATGGGAAAGTCGCATAGTCTTATGAACTATGTGGCTTCTCAACAAAATGCTCCGCGCGATGGTCAAGGAAGGCCAGCTGCGCATTCTCGATCATGATGGCACCGAATACCGGTATGGCGATCTTTCCGCCGAACCGATAACCGTCCGCCTGACCGACAAGGGGGCAGCGCTGCACATTGCCAAGGATCCCCGGGTTGGCGCGGGTGAAGCCTATATGGACGGACGGCTGGTGGTAGAACCGCCGCACGACATCCGTGACATGGTGCTGCTGGTGATGATGAACGCCAATCGCGGTCACGGCCAGATCGAAGCGCCCAGCCCGCTGCGGCGCGGACTCGATTGGGCCATGGCCAAGGCTGACCAGATCAACCTGCGCCCCAAGGCCAGCAGCAATGTCACCCACCACTATGATCTGACCCGCCAGTTCTATGAGCTGTTCCTTGATGAGGACCGGCAATACACCATGGCCTATTTCAAAGACCCGGCGAACAGCCTGGAGCGCGCGCAGGTCGACAAGCTGGCGCTGATCGCCGCCAAGCTGCGGCTGGAGCCCGGCAAAAGCTCCGGACTGCGCCTGCTTGATATCGGCTGCGGCTGGGGCGGACTGGGGCTCTATATGCACCGCCATTTCGGGATCGAGGTGCTGGGTGTTTCGCTTGCGCCCGATCAGGTCAAATTTGCCAACGAACGCGCCGAAGCAGCGGGCGTGGCGGACAAGGTCAAGTTCAAGCTGATGGATTACCGCGATGTTGAAGGTCCGTTTGATCGGATCACCAGCGTCGGCATGATCGAACACGTCGGCGCGCCGCATTTCCGGGAATATTTTGCCAAGACCGGCAATCTGCTGGCCGATGACGGGATCATGCTGACCCATACCATTGGCCGGATCGATGGTCCCGGCACGACCGACAAATGGACCCGCAAGTACATCTTCCCGGGCGGCTATATCCCGGCGCTGAGTGAGCTGGTGCGGGCGATGGAGCAGACCCGCTGGGAAATCGGCGATGTTGAGCTGCTGCGCTATCACTATGCCCACACGCTGTCCGAATGGTACCGCCGCACCACGCTGCACGAGGCAGAGATTTCGGCGCTCTACGATGGCCGGCTGTTCCGGATGTGGCAGTTCTATCTGGCCGGTGCCGAACAGAGTTTCCGCCACGGCAACCTGGTCAACTTCCACATCCAGAGCGTCAAACGGCGCAGCGCCTTGCCGATGACACGCAGCTACATCGATCACGAGTTTGCCCGGCTGAGCGCGCTTGATGTCGCGCCTGACTGGCACCTTGAGCGTGAGAGTGCTGCGTAGCGGTTGCGCCCCGCCCCCCCGCCTGCTAGCCGCGCCCCCGCAAATACAGCGGGAGTCACGCAATGTCCGACATCAAGAAAGTCGTCCTCGCCTATTCAGGAGGTCTTGATACCTCGGTGATCCTGAAGTGGCTGCAGGTGACTTACAACTGCGAAGTCGTGACCTTCACCGCCGATCTCGGCCAAGGCGAAGAGCTGGAGCCAGCCCGCGCCAAAGCCAAGTTGATGGGCGTGCCGGACGAGCATATCTACATTGACGACCTGCGTGAGGAATTCGTCCGCGATTTCGTCTTCCCGATGATGCGCGCCAATGCCCGCTATGAAGGCGATTACCTGCTGGGCACCAGCATCGCCCGCCCGCTGATTTCCAAGCGACTGGTCGAGATCGCCCACGAAACCGGCGCCGATGCCGTGGCCCATGGCGCGACTGGCAAGGGTAATGATCAGGTTCGGTTTGAACTGTCCGCCTATGCGCTTGATCCCAACATCAAGGTTAG
>CAZNFV010000202.1:0-3778 GCA_964572445.1 uncultured Novosphingobium sp.
CTGGCTCCGGCTGAGACCGCGCGATCGATGCCCTGGGCAATTGCCGAATCCTCCAGCTTGCAGCCGTCTTTGGGATCGTTGGGATCGTTCTTGGCGCAGCTACCCGCCGTATCGGCGCGGAACATTGCAATCTGCGCATTAAACGCCATCCCGACCACTCCGATCCCGTCACGCGCCGCCGCAGCCACCAGCGCAACGTTGGTGCCGTGGTCGCTGTCCGGATTATCGAGACCGCGGCGACCTGCTACATCAGCCGAGGCCGAAGCGAGGCGGCCGGCGAATTCAGGACTGTCACTGTCTATTCCCGTATCGACGATCCCGATTGTTATGCCCTTACCGGTGTAGCCGGCAGTCCAAGGCGTGAGTGCGCCATGCTGCTGCGGACCCGAGGTGCGATTGAATTCGCCGGTCAGGAAGCCCGACGTCGGGGCTGGGTTTGGCGACGGCGTCGGAGTGGGATCGGGAGTTGGCGTTGGGGTTGGAGCCGGTGCTGGCGTCGGCGTGCTGCCAACTGAGCCACCACCCCCGCCACAGGCCGCAACCAGCGTGAATAAAGTGGTCGCCGCAATGAAATGCCAGCGAGCTCGATAGTAGAACGGTGATTGCATGCAACTTTGCACTCCGCAGTCGGAAGTGTGCAGTGTCACATTTGGTATTAACCAAGGGTTTATACTAATATAAGGTTAGAGCGCGCTTGCCGAGCGGGAGTGGCACAGCTAGGCGCACCGCACAGCTGCCAGCCGGACGGAGCAATGACATGCCTGCAGACCTCGCCAGTGCCATCGAAGCCGCCTGGGATCGGCGTGATACGGTAACCCCCGCCAGCAGCGATGTTCGCGAAGTGGTTGAAGCGGCTCTCCAACTCCTCGACAACGGGCAGGCCCGCGTGGCCGAGCCGGATCGCCAAGGTGGCTGGCAGGTCAATCAATGGCTGAAGAAAGCCGTGCTACTCAGCTTCCGCCTCAACGACAACGAAGTCGTGCCGGGCGGCGCTGCCGGCGCCCCTGCGTTCGATAAGGTACCATCAAAATTTGCCGGCTGGGGCGAGAATCGCTTTCGCGAAGCTGGCTTCCGGGTTGTCCCCGGCGCGGTAGTCCGCCGTGGCTCGCACATTGGCAAGGGCGTGATTCTCATGCCCAGCTTCGTCAATATCGGCGCCCATGTCGGTGAAGGCACGATGGTCGATACCTGGGCCACGGTTGGTTCGTGCGCGCAGATCGGCAAGAACGTCCACCTGTCCGGCGGGGTCGGGATTGGCGGCGTGCTAGAGCCGCTGCAGGCCGGGCCGGTGGTGATTGAAGATAACTGCTTCATCGGCGCGCGCAGCGAAGTCGTCGAAGGGGTGCGGATCTGCGAAGGCGCGGTGCTGTCGATGGGCGTGTTCATCGGTGCTTCGACCAAGATCGTCGATCGCGCTACTGGCGAAGTCCACATCGGTCGCGTCCCGCCTTATGCGGTGGTGGTCCCTGGTTCACTGCCCGGCAAGCCATTGCCCGATGGCTCGCCCGGTCCCTCGCTCTACTGCGCCGTGATCGTCAAGACGGTCGACGCCCAGACCCGCGCCAAGACCGCGATCAACGACCTGCTGCGCGACTGAGCCGGCCGCAATCTGCGTCCGGATGGTTTACCGGATCGACCGGCACTAGAAGCTGACGGGGTTCTCGATCGGGGCATCGCCCTTGCGGGTCGCGGCATAGGCCTCGGCAGCCTTCATCACGCGCATGATGTTGCGGCTGGCCAGACCTTCCAGCTCAGCTTGCGTCCAGCCGCGGCGGGCCAGTTCAACGAACAGCACCGGGTAAGTGGAGACATCCTCCATCCCCTGCACGGTCGTTTCGATGCCGTCATAGTCTCCGCCCAGCCCGACATGTTCCGCGCCGGCCAAACGCTTGATGTGATCAAGGTGGTTGGCAACGTCTGCGGTTGATCCGATTGGCGCCGGGTTGGCCTTAGCCCAGGCGGCAAGCGCGTCGGCAGCGGCCTTGGGCTGGCCGATATGAACTGCTTTCAGCCGCGCCTCTTCGGTGGCGCGCTGGATATTCCACTGCCGGGTCGCTTCAACGACATAAGCCGGATAGGCGTTGACCATCACGATCCCGCCATTGGCCTTAAGCCGCGCGAGAACTGCGTCCGGCACGTTGCGCGGATGGCTGTTGATCGCCAGCGCATTCGAGTGGCTGAAGATAACCGGCGCCTTCGCCACATCCAGGGCGTCGTTCATTGTCGCCTCACTGACATGGCTCAGATCGACCAGCATGCCGAGCCGCTGCATCTCGCGCACCACGTCACGGCCGAACTCGGTCAGCCCGCCATGCACTGGGGCATCAGTCGCGGCATCAGCCCAGGCCGTGTTCTTGAAGTGGGTCAACGTCATGTAGCGCGCGCCCAGTTCATACATCTGCCGCAGCACACCAAGCGAGCCACCGATCGAATGGCCGCCCTCCATCCCCATCAGTGAGCCAATCTTGCCGGCCTTCATCGCCTTTGCCACGCAGTCTGACGTTGTGCACAGCTGCATGTCAGCCGCATTCCGCGCTACCAGCCGCTTGGTCACATCGATCTGCTCAAGCGTTGCCTGGACCGCCTGCTGATCAGTCAGGTTGGCCGAGACATAGACCGACCAGAACTGCGCCCCGACATGGCCCGCACGCAGCCGCTTCAGGTCGGTCTGCATTGCCGCGACATCTTTGGCCGAATCGGCGGTGTTGCTGGTGTCGGCAAAGTTGAAATCGCCAAGCACGTTCTTGCGCCGGTCGCGCAGCTGTTCAGGCACATCGTTGTGGCCATCCCACACCGGTGCCGCCTTCAGCGCGGCGGTCGCCACGGATGCAGGACTTTGGGCGGATAGCGGTGCGCCAGCGAGCAGACAGGCAGCGGTCAGCAAAAGACGATGGTGCATGGTGGTTCCAGTCGATTTCATTCCGCCTGAACCTAGCCAAGCCGCTGGTCCAGGTCGAGCCACTTGGCAGGACAATCCGGAGAAGCTTCGCCGGCAACTTGCGGAGGCGGCGGTTCCGTGCTGGCAAGCGGGGATGGAATTGCTCGCTGATCCCGCCACCCTGGCACTCGCCATCCTTGCCGTCTGTATCCTTGGCCTGGCCAAGGGCGGGTTTTCTGGCCTGGGAGTGCTTGGAACGCCATTGCTGGCGCTGGCCCTCCCGCCAGCCGTCGCTGCCGCAGTGCTGCTGCCGGTTCTGCTGGTACAGGACGTCGTCAGCGTCTGGTCGTTCCGCGATAACTGGAGTGGCTGGATCGTCGCCTGGATGCTGCCCGGCGCAGCGGTGGGAGTGGCGCTGGGCACCTTTCTGGCGGCATCCATTGCTGAAGAACGGCTGCTGCTGGTCCTGGGCCTGTTGACGCTGACCTTCGGGCTCTACCGGCTCTGGCTGGAACGCGGCGGACGGATCGTGGCCCCATCGGATTCGCCCGGCTGGATCGGCACACTGTTCGGTGTCGGGCTGGGCTTCACCAGCCAGGTCGCTCATGCCGGTGGTCCGCCGTTCCAGATTTGGGTAACCCCGCGCCGCCTGCCGCATGAGAGCTATGTCGGCACCAGTTCGGTGGTCTTTGCCGCAGTCAACTGGATGAAGGTGCCGAGCTATATCGCGCTAGGGTCGCTGAATACGCGGACCTTGACGGCTGCCGCCCTGTTGATGCCGCTGGCGGTGATCAGCACCCTTGGCGCGGTCCGCCTGATCCGAAAGATGGACCCCGCTCGGTTCTACACTCTGATCTATGTGCTGATGGTACTGCTGGGCGCCAAACTTGTGTGGGACGG
>CAZNFV010000203.1:0-3764 GCA_964572445.1 uncultured Novosphingobium sp.
GCCCGGGCGGTTGGGGTCGAAGGACGGATAGCTTGCCATGCCCAGGACCTCGCCAGCAGGCGCGATCGCGCCCCACCCCATTGCCCTGTCTGTGCGCTCGCGCGCCGGCCGGAGAAGTACCTCCAAAACCTACTCACTTCTACGGCAATTGCATAGGAACGGTCGGCTGCACTCGACCCGTTGGGCTGGTTTGGGCCCAGCGTTTCGAGCGGCGGCAATGTGGCGTCGAGCTGACTGCGAATCGACGACTTCCTATGGCAGAGCCCGGCCAGGAAGCCGAAGTTCCAGAAATAGTTAAGGTTGCGCGGCACTTCATAGCCGCCGCCAACCGCGCTGTAGATCAGCCGCGGCAATGGCAGCTTCTCATCAAGCCACACCATTGCAGGGTGGCTCGGCTTATACTCATTTGCCCAGGGATAGCTCATGTCTGGTGCCCTTAGCCGATCTTCACGACAGTGTCGGAGGTGAATTCATAATTCGGAACCATCAGGTTCTTCGGAGCCGGACCCTTGCGGATGCGGGCGGCGGTATCATAGTGCGAGCCGTGGCAGGGGCAGAAATACCCGTGGTATTCGCCCTTCACTTCGCCCTCAGCCGAACCCATCGGGACGCAGCCCAGGTGGGTGCAGACGCCCATGGTGATCAGCCAGTTTTCGTGGCCTTCCTTGGTGCGTTCAGCCAGGGTCTGCGGATCGCGCAGCGTGCTGATGTCAACCTTGTTGGCCTCCTCGATCTCGGTCGGGGTCAGGTTGCGAATGAATACCGGCTGCTTACGGAACACGGCCTTGATGGCCTGGCCCGGTGCAATCGCGCTGATATCGACTTCGGTCGAGCTTTCAGCGAGCACGTCAGCTGAAGCCGACATCTGGCTGACCAGCGGATAGACTACCGCAATCCCGCCGACGCCAGCGGCGCTGACCGCAGCAATATTGATGAAATCGCGCCGCCGCACACCCTCAGCCGGGGTCCGCTCAGTCGTGGCGGTGTCAGCATTTTCAGCCATGGTTGAACCTATCCTGCCTTTTGCGGTTTACCGCAGATCGCTGCTGCGATCCCCGGAAACCAACCCAGTATCCTTGTCCAGGAAGCCCCCTTCCTGTCATCGCCTGTCAGTCTGCAAGAACAGAGAGACGGGTCGATTTGGCGCGCCTGATAGACGCAAGGAGGCACTCTGCCAACAGCGATTTTTGCACCATCCCGTGCATTACGCACATCACCCCTGCGGCAGCCCAATCAGCGAAATCTGCCGGCCGTAATCGGGCTCAGCCCGGTGGGTCGCCCGGCGGAAGGAAAAGAACCGGTCAGGATCGGGATAGGTATCGAGTCCCAACCGCTCAATCCCGCCAATTTCTGCGGCCTGCAGCCGGTTGGCGACATAGCCTTCCAGATCGAACTGATAGTGCCCCGCCCGGCCCCCAGCGAAGAAACTGTCGTTACCGGCCGCGGCAGCGACCAGACGATCGCGGAAACCGGCATCCACTTCATAACTCGCCTGGGCAATGCACGGACCGATCGCGGCGACGATCCGCCCGCGCTGCGCCCCCAGGGCCTCCATCGCCGCGATGGTCGCATCGGTCACACCGCCGACAGCGCCTTTCCAGCCGGCATGAGCAGCACCGATCACCCCCGCGACAGGATCGGCCAGCAGGACCGGCGCGCAATCTGCGGTTACCACCCCCAGCAACAGGCCCGGCCGATCGGTCACCAGCGCATCGGCATGGGGCCGCTGAGCATCGGGCCCAGGCTCGTTGACGATCACGCATTCCGGAGAATGGATCTGATAGACTGTCGCCAGCCGTGCGCCCGGCAGAACCGCAGCCACTGCACGGCCGCGATTCTCGGCCACGGCTGCGGGCTCGTCGCCGGTGCCAAGGCCGACATTGAGGCCGGCGACCACCCCGGTCGATATGCCCCCTTGCCGGCCCAGGAACCCGTGGGGCAAACCTTCCAGCAGCGCCGCGCGGTTTACTTCAACCGGATCAGCCAAGACTTTTGCTCACCTGCTCATAGGTATCCTTGGACAGGCTGGGCGCAGCGAGGATTCGCTCAAGTTCGGCCCGCATCATTGCCGAACGACCCGGCTCGATCCGCCGCCAGCGCCCCAACGGGGCAACGAACCGCGCCGCCGTCTGCGGGTTGAGCGGATCGAGCGCCAGGATCAGATCGGCAATCATCCGGTAGCCCCGGCCATCCGCGCTATGGAACGCGCCAAGGTTAGCCGCGAGCGCCATATACAGCGCCCGCACCCGGTTGGGATTGGTCAGCGTGAAGTCTGGATGATCCGCGAGGGCGACAACCTGATCCAGCACGCGCGGATGGAGCGAGCCCGCCTGAAGCGAAAACCACTTGTCGATCACCAGGGCATTGCCGGCAAAGCGCTGATAGAACGCGGCCAGCTTGGCCTCACGCAGCGGCGTTTCAAGCCCCGCCAGCACGAGCGCCGCGCCTTGCCGGTCGGTCATATTGTCCGCTGCATCGAACTGAGCCGTAGCCAGTTCAGCCGCCAGCGATGGCACCCCGGCGGCCAGGTAGACCAGCGCCTGGGTCTTGACCTTGCGCGCGCCGCGCGCCTCGGCCGAGAGGCTGTAAGGCACAGCGCTGGCACGGCCATGCAGCGCGGACAGAGCATCTTTAAGCTCTGCGCCGAGCCAGGCCTTGAGCCCTTCGCGTTCCGCCCGGATCACCCCGGGATCGGCGCGCTCGGACTGTTCGGCCAGATAGGTCTCACCCGGCAGAGCCAGCAGTTCGCCGCGCATCAGATCATCCAGCGCTGGATCGGCGATCACCGCCGCCATCGCTTGACCGATTGCCGCGCGCCCGACCTGACGTTCCGCATCGCACAGCATCCCGCCGCTGATGGCTGCGACAAGGTGCTGCACGACCAGCTGCTGCAAGGCCTCATAGCGGGCAAAGGGATCGTCATCATGCGCGGCCAGGAACAGCAGGTCCGCCGCCGAGCAATCGGCATCAATGATCACAGGCGCAGAGAAACCGCGCCCCAGCGAAAGAATCGGCTTTTCGGCGAATCCGGTGAAGCTAAAGTCCGCTTGAGCTTCATTAAGTGTAATCACTTGTTCGCCGTTATGCTTCCCGGTCGTGCGATCAAACAGGGCGAGCCGCAGCGGGATAACCATGGGCTGCTTGACCGGCTGGCCGGGTGTGGCGGGCACTTCCTGTGACAGGGTCAAACGGGCCGTGTCGCCTTCATGGGCCAGCCGGGCAGTAACCCGGGGCGTGCCAGCCTGACTGTACCAGAGGCGGAACTGGGCCAGGTCGATCCCGGCCCCATCCTCGATCGCGCGCACAAAGTCTTCGCAGGTGGCCGCCTGGCCATCGTGCCGGTCAAAATAGAGATCGCAGCCTTTACGGAACCGCTCTGGCCCGACCAGCGTGCGCATCATCCGGATTACTTCCGCGCCCTTGTTGTAAACCGTGGCGGTGTAGAAGTTTGAGATCTCCTGATAGGCGTCAGGCCGGATCGGATGGGCCAGCGGTCCGGAATCTTCCGGGAACTGGGCTGAACGCAACACGCGCACATCCTCGATCCGCTTGACCGGTTCGCTGCCCATGTCCTGGCTGAACAGCTGGTCGCGCAGCACGGTGAAGCCTTCCTTCAGGCTGAGCTGGAACCAGTCCCGGCAGGTGACGCGGTTGCCCGACCAGTTGTGGAAATATTCGTGCGCGATCACGCCTTCGACGTTGTCGTAATCGGTGTCGGTCGCGGTTTCGGGATCGGCCAGCACGTAGCGGGTGTTGAAGACGTT
>CAZNFV010000204.1:0-3726 GCA_964572445.1 uncultured Novosphingobium sp.
GCGGTGACGATATGGGGCAGCGGCACCCCGCTGCGTGAGTTCATGGATGTCGATGATTGCGCCGATGCCTGCGTGTTTCTGATGAAGCACTATTCCGATCATGAGCATGTGAACATCGGAGTGGGCGAAGATATCTCGATCTTCGAACTAACCCGCCTGGTGATGGAAGTGATCGGCTATGATGGTGAAATCATCACCGATCCAACCAAGCCTGATGGTACCCCGCGCAAGCTGATGGACAATACCAAGCTTTCCAACCTTGGCTGGAAGGCGCGGACCAGTCTGCGCGATGGGATTGCCAAGGCCTATGCCGCCTTCCAGGCGGGCGAAGGCCGGGGGCTTCATGGGTAAAGCAGGCCCGAGGTCCAGTCGCCGTGACTATCGAGCTCAAACCGGCGGCGTTCGTGCAGGCGGAAGGGGCGGTCCATCCAGAATTCGAAGGCTTGCGGAATCAGCCGGAACCCGGTCCAGTGCGGCGGGCGCGGAATCCGGCCAACGAGGTGCTGGGCGGTCACTTTTGCGATCCGTCCCAAAAACTCCCCGCGCGATGAGAGCGGACGCGACTGATCCGAAGCCAGGGCACCCAGCTGCGAATCGCGGCTGCGGCTGTTGAAATAGGCATCGGCCGTGGCGGCATCGACTTCCTCGATCCGCCCTTCAATCCGGATCTGGCGGCGCAGGCTTTTCCAGTGAAACAGCATCGCGGCCTGCGGATTGGCGAGCAATTCATCGCCCTTGCGGCTCTGCGCATTGGTGTAAAATACGAACCCTTCAGGCCCGAAGTCCTTCAGCAGCACCATCCGGACCGAGGGTGCGGCGTCTGGCGTGGCGGTGGCCACGGCAACCGCATCGGGGTCATTAAGCTCGTTCTCTTTCGCCAGCGCGAACCATTCGGCAAAGAGCTTGAGCGGCGGGGCGACCGGAATGGCATCGGCGGTTTGCTGTTCGTCCATGGCCCGCGCCATAGCCGCAAGCGGCGCCGGACGAAAGCCGTCTGCACCGGAACGTCTTGCCGTATTGCCTTGGCGCACCTAGCTAAGGCCTATGGCCGATCCGTATTCGATCCTGGGGGTAGCGCGCGGCGCGAGCGAGAAGGACATCAAGTCCGCCTATCGCAAGTTGGCCAAAGAGCTGCACCCCGACCGCAATCAGGACAATCCCAAGGCGGCGGAACGCTTCTCCGAAGTGACCGGCGCCTATGACCTGTTGTCCGATAAGGACAAGCGCGCCCGGTTTGATCGGGGCGAGATCGATGTTGACGGCAATCCCACGGGTTATGGCTTTGGCGGCCCAGGCGGAGGTTTTGGCGGCGCTGGCGGCCAGCGCGGATTCCGCGCCGATGGCTTCGAAGGCTTTGGCGGCGGCGATGCCGGGGTCGATATCGGCGATATCTTTGAAGGCCTGTTTGGTGGCCGCGGCGGCTTTGGCGGTGCCGGTGGTGGACGGGCGCGGCCCGCGCCCAAGGGCGCCAATGTTTCTTACCAACTGGGCGTCTCCCTGCCTGACGCAGCGGCGCGCGCCACTCAGCGGATTACCCTGGCTGACGGCAAGACGATCGACCTTAAGCTGCCGGCCGGGGTTGAGGATGGCACGCAGATGCGCCTGGCTGGCAAGGGCGAAGGCGGACCGGGCGGTGCTGGCGATGCGATCGTCACGATCCGGATCCAGCCGCACACCTTCTTCCGCCGCGATGGTGACAACCTGCGGCTGGACCTGCCGATCAGCCTGGATGAGGCGCTGCGCGGGGCCAAGGTCAAGGTACCCACTGCCGAAGGTGCGGTAATGCTGACAGTTGCGCCTGGCAGCAGCTCGGGCAAGACCTTGCGCATTCCGGGCAAGGGCTTCAGCCGCAAGGACGGGACCCGCGGCGATCAGCTGGTGACCCTGGAAATTCATCTGCCCGAGGGTGACGCCGATCTGGCAGGGCGGCTCGACGGCTGGAGCGATCAGCGAAACCTGCGCGGGCGAATGGGCGTTTAAGCTCCTCGTGGAAGAAATCCCCCTGGAACAAGCGCGGGCCGAGGCGCACCTTGCCCCCGACCTTAGCCCTGAAGGCCGCCGTCGCCGCGCCCTGCGCTGGCGCGCGGGACTGGACGAACAGGTTGGCGAAGACACCCTGCTGCGGATCGCGCGGTTCAAGCGGGTGATGCAACGCGTTTGGCTGGGGGCCTGGAACGATGGCTTCATTCACGCCGGCAACCTGGCCTATATGGCGATCCTGGCGATTTTCCCTTTCTTCATCACCGTGGCCGCAGTCTTTGCCCTGGTGGGCGAAGAAGCCCAGCGGGCCGCGTCGGTCAGTTCCTTCCTGCTGGCCGTGCCGCCAATGGTGCGCCAGGTTCTTGAACCAGTGGCGCAGGATGTGGTTCAGGCCCGCACTGGTTGGTTGCTGTGGGTCGGCGGGATCGTCGGGCTATGGACCGTTGGCAGCCTGATCGAGACGATCCGCGACATTTTGCGCCGCGCCTATGGGACCGGGGCCACTGCGGCCTTCTGGCGGCATCGGTTGATCTCGACCGGGGTGATCGTCGCCGCAGTCGTCGGCCTGCTGGTCTCGCTGTTTGCGCAGGTCGCGATCGGGGCGGCCGAACAGGTAATCGACGCCTGGTTTCCCCGCCTTGCGGACTGGGCCAGCACCCTTGCCACCTCGCGGCTGATCCCGGCCTTCGTGCTGTTCCTCTCACTCCATGCGCTGTTCTACACGCTGACCCCGGGCGATTACCGTTCGCGCCGCTATCCCAAATGGCCGGGCGCGCTGCTGGTAACCGGCTGGTGGGCGGCCGTGACGATCGCCTTGCCGTGGGTGCTGGCGCGGTTCTTCACTTATGACCTGACTTACGGCAGCCTGGCTGGCGTGATGATCGCGCTTTTCTTTTTCTGGTTGATTGGCTTAGGGATGGTGGTCGGAGCCGAGCTCAACGCTGCCCTTGCCGTGACGCCCGAAGAAGGGGAAATGATCGGCGAGGCTGCGACGGAAAGCGGCGGCACAAGCATGGTGGATCGTAACGCATGACGGGATTGATGCAGGGCAAGCGCGGGCTGATCATGGGGCTTGCCAATGACAAGTCGCTGGCCTGGGGGATCGCTCAGAAGCTGCATGAGGCGGGGGCGGAGCTGGCCTTTTCCTATCAGGGCGAAGCGCTGGAAAAGCGGGTCCGTCCGCTCGCCGCATCGCTGGGCAGCGATTTCCTGATCGATTGCGATGTTTCCAGCATGGACGCACTCGACACGGCCTTTGATACCCTGGCGGCGCGCTGGCCGACGATCGACTTTGTGGTCCACGCAATCGGCTTTTCCGACAAGAACGAGCTGCGCGGCAAATATGTCGACACCAGCCTCGACAACTTTTTGATGACCATGAACATCTCGGCCTACAGTCTGGTCGCAGTGACCAAGCGTGCGGCGGCGATGATGCCCCCCAAGCAGGAAGATGGCAGCGGGGGCGGCGCGATCCTGACGCTATCCTATTACGGCGCCGAAAAGGTCGTGCCGCACTACAACGTGATGGGCGTGGCCAAGGCAGCGCTGGAAACCAGCGTGAAGTACCTCGCCAACGACCTTGGTCCGGCCGGCATCCGCGTCAACGCCATCTCGGCCGGCCCGATCAAGACCCTCGCCGCCAGCGGGATCGGTGACTTCCGCTACATCCTGAAGTGGAACGAGCTGAACTCACCCCTGCGCCGCAACGTGACCATCGATGACGTGGGCGGCTCGGCGCTGTACCTG
>CAZNFV010000205.1:0-3697 GCA_964572445.1 uncultured Novosphingobium sp.
GGTTAAGGAAAACCCGGTCATCAACCGCATCATCCTTGAAGGCAACAAGCGGTTGGAGGAGGAAAAGGTCCTTCCCGAAATCAAGCTGGCCCCGCGCCAGATTTTCACGCGGTCCAAGGTCCGCGCCGACGTCAGCCGGATCATCGAGCTGTACAAGCGCCAGGGTCGCTTCGCCGCTGAAGTCGAGCCCAAGATGGTGCTGCTCGACCAGAACCGCGTCGACATCGTCTTTGAGATCCAGGAAGGCCCGAAGTCCAAGGTCCGCAAGATCAACATCATCGGCAACGAGCAGTTTGGTGATGGTGACCTGAAGGATGAGATGGTCACCAAGGAAACGGGGCTGACCAAGATCTTCAGCTCTGGCACCAGCTATGACCCGGATCGCATGGCCTTTGACCAGCAGAAGCTGCGCCAGTTCTACCTAACGAAGGGCTATGCCGACTTCCGCATCGTTTCGGCCGTGGCCGAACTGACGCCGGACAAGAAGGACTTCATCCTGACCTACGTGGTCGAGGAAGGGCAGCGCTACAAGTTTGGCGATGTGAAGGTCGACAGCCAGCTGCGCGACTTTGATAGCGATCGCCTCGCCACCCAGTTGCCGATGAAAAAGGGTGACTGGTACGATGCCAAGATGGTGGAAGACACCATCGAGAAGCTCAATGATACCGCCGGCGCCTTTGGCTATGCCTTTGCCGATGTCCGTCCGAGTTACGATCGTAACAAGGATGACCTTAGCATGGGCATCACCTTCCAGATCGCTGAGGCGCCGCGCGTCTATGTTGAGCGGATTGATGTCAACGGCAACACGCTGACCCAGGACAAGGTGATCCGCCGCGAGTTCCGCCTTGCCGAGGGCGACGCCTTCAACTCGCTGCAGGTGAAGCGTTCGACCAGCCGCATCAACTCGCTTGGCTACTTCCAGGAAAAGTTCGAGATTGAGCAAAAGCCCGGCTCGGCACCGGACCGGATTGTGCTCGAAGCCAATGTTGAGGAAAAGCCGACGGGTGAATTGCAGCTCTCGGCCGGGTACTCCAGCCTTGAAAAGCTGATTTTCCAGGGTTCGATCCAGCAACGCAACTTCCGTGGCCGCGGCCAGACGGTCGGCCTGTCGCTCAGCTATTCGAACTATTCGAAGAGCGCTGAAATCAGCTTCACCGAACCATACCTGTTCGATCGCAACATCTCGCTCGGCTTCAACGTTTATCGCCGCGATTACAATAGCTTCAACTATCTGAACAGCAATCGCAACACGACCTATAAGCAGGCTACCAGCGGCTTCCAGCTGCGCGCGGGCATTCCCGTTACCGAGTATATCTCGGCGGTCGGCAGCTATACTTTCAATATCGATGACGTGACGCTGGACCAGGGTCAGTTCTTCACGGATCGGATCACCCCGGGCTTGCAGCAGTGCGATTCCCTGCTGGCCGGTCGGTATCTGTGCGAAGCGATTGGCAAGCGGACCAGCTCAATCCTCGGCGCATCGATGATCTACGATTCGCTTGATAACCGGGCCCGCCCGTCACGCGGTCGCTCCGCCTCGGTTACGGCGGAATTCGCCGGGCTGGGCGGTTCGGTCAAGTACGGCCGAGTGCGTGCCAATGCCGCGCAGTATTGGCCACTGGCCAAGGGCTGGATCTTCTCCGTCCGCGGCGAAGGTGGCCTGATCAAGTCGTTCGAAAATCGCGGCAGCGGGGTGGATCCGGTGCGCTTGACCGATCGCTTCTATCTGGGCGAGCCTGAAATGCGCGGGTTTGACATCCGCGGGGTTGGCCCACGGGTGATCCGTCAGTCGATCGTCGATGATGGCGCGGGCAATCCGTTGGTCATCACCGATCGCAATTCGGTGATCGATGATGCCTTAGGTGGCCGGTACTATTACCTCGGCCATCTCGAACTCGAAATCCCGCTGGGTTCGGGCGCACGTGAACTGGGGTTGCGGCCGTCTGTCTTCCTGGATGCCGGCGCGGTGTGGGGCGTGAAGCGCCCGTTGCTGCAAAACAGCCCGTTCCCGAATGGCATCTTCATCCCAACCCGCGACAGCACTGGAAATCAGCTGTATTTGCAGGTTGATGAAGTGGACACCAACTGCACGGCAGTCAGGACCTCGACCGTCACCAACTCCGTCAACCCGGCCCCGGCAACCTGCCTCAGCTCGGCCACCAACACGGCGCTCGGCAATAATGTTGGGCCGTTCCAGGAAATCTTCCAGGGCGATTCACCGCAGCCGCGCGTGTCTATTGGCATCGGGGTTAACTGGAATTCGCCCTTCGGGCCGTTCCGCATCGATTTCGCCAAGGTCCTGCTGAAGCGGGCCGGGGACGACACCAAGAGCTTTACATTCAACGTAGGAACACAATTCTGATGAAACTGATCCGTAAATCAGCGCTGGTCGCTGCGATCTCGCTTATTGCGCTTTCGGCCCAGCCGGCCATGGCAGCAAAGAAGGACAAGGAAGCCGCTCCTGCTCCTGCCGCTGTTGCTGCTCCGGCTACGAACATCGTTCAGGGCATTGCTGTCGCCAACCTTCAGGCTGCGGTCGCCAGCGCCGATGCCTATCGCGTCGCTCAGCAGCAGCGCCCGGTGACGTACAAGCCGCAGTTTGATCAGGCCCAGGCTCGCGGAAACGCGCTGGAAGCCCAGATCAAGCCGATGATCGACCGCTTCAACGCCGCTCGTCAGGGGACGATGACCCCCGCGTTGCAGACGCAGCTGCAGGGCCAGGCCCGCGCGATCCAGGAACTCCAGGAAAAGGGTAAGCAGGAAATCCAGCAGATCCTGCTGCCTGCCGCGCTGTCGGAAGCCTTCGTCAACGAGCAGATTGAGGAAAAGCTTAATCAGGCCGTGCAGAAGGCAATGGAAAAAAACCGTGTCAGCATGCTGCTGCAGCCGGGTGCCGTTGTCGCTCGCGCCAATGGTTATGACCTGACCGCAGCGATTGTCGCTGAAATCAATGCCGTGCTGCCAACCGCGCAACTGGTGCCGCCGCAGGGCTGGGAACCGCGCGAAATGCGTGAAGCCCGCGCCCAGCAGGCTGCCCCGCAGGCTGGCAACCGTCCTGCTGCCGCACCGGCTGCTCCGGCCGGTCCGCAGCCCGAAGGCCGCTAAGCGCGCATCGGCCAGGGGGCAACGATGAGCGATAATGAAACCTTGAACCAGGCCGGCGCGGAAACGTCCGCGTCGGCCCGGGACATCCGCCAGATCCTGAGCGCGCTGCCGCACCGTTACCCGCTGCTGCTGGTCGATCGCGTCAAGTCGATGGAAATCGGCGAGCGGATCCATGCGGTAAAGGCCGTCAGCTTTAACGAGCAGTTCTTCCAGGGCCACTTCCCGGGACGTCCGATCATGCCGGGCGTGCTGCAGATTGAAGCTCTGGCTCAAGCCGCTGCGATTCTCGCGATCGAGAGCCTTGAATTGGCTGGCTCGGGCAAGCTGGTCTATTTCATGGCGATCGAGGAAGCGAAGTTTCGCTCGCCGGTCGAACCGGGCGTCCTGCTCGATCTGGAAGTCGGCTTCGTTCAGAAGCGGGCCCGGGTTTGCAAGTTCTGGGGCAAGGCTTCGATCGAGGGCAAGGTGACCTGCGAAGTGCAGTTCACCGCCATGATCGCCGACCCGCCGGAGGGTTGATGGGGCGCGGGCTGGCTAGGCCCCAGCCGCAAGGCTGGACAAGAATCGATACGGTCGCTATGCGCCGCGCTTC
>CAZNFV010000206.1:0-3686 GCA_964572445.1 uncultured Novosphingobium sp.
GCATAGCTCGTCCAGATCTTCTGGCCGTTGACGACCCAATGATCGCCCTTGTCTTCGCCAAAGGTCTGGAGCGACACGAGGTCCGAGCCCGAACCCGGCTCCGAATAACCCTGGCACCAGCGAATTTCGCCACGGGCGATCTGGCCCAGGTAATGAACCTTCTGCTCTTCGGTGCCGAACTTGAGCAGCGCCGGGCCGAGCATCCAAATCCCGAACGAGGACAGCGGCGGACGCGCACTGATGCGGTTCATTTCCTCACGCCAGATCTTGGCTTCGGCCGCGCTCAGACCGGCCCCGCCATAGGCCTTGGGCCAATCGGGCACGGTATAACCTTTGGCCGCGCATCGTTCGAGCCACTGCTTCTGGGCCTCGTTTTTGAACTTGAACTTGCGGCCACCCCAGCAGACATCATCGTCGCTGCGAGCGGGTTCGCGCATTTCGGGCGGGCAGTTTTGTTCGAGCCAGGCGCGGATTTCGCCCCGGAAGGTCTCAAGGTCAGACATGGTGGCAGGCTCCTCTCTTAATCGAGAGGTTAAAGCGAGTCGGCCGCCTTTCGCAAGGGCGCATTTCCGGGCCTTTGGCTGGCCGCCCAGCAAGGCCCGGTTGCCGTAACGTAAAGTCGATGGGCGTTGACCGCGCCTTATGCAGCCCTAAGCTGGCCGCAAAACAAATAGAGGGACTGAGGATATGCGCTTCGCAGGAAAAGTCGCCGTGATCACCGGCGCGGCATCGGGAATCGGCAAAGAAGCGGCGCGGCTGTTCGCGGCGGAAGGTGCCAAGGTCTATGCCGCCGATCTCGGTCTCGCGGGGGTTGAGGCGCTGGCCGGCGAAACACCGGGCATGGTGCCGGTGGCCTGCGATGTTTGCGACGTAGCGCAGATCAAAGCGCTCCTCGACAAGGCCGGCAGCGAAAACGGCGGCTTCGATATCCTGTTCAACAATGCTGCCGCCGGCGGCGCGCGCGGCGGGATTGAGGAAGTCGATGCGGCGGCCTGGGACTGGACAATGAACCTGGTGCTGCGCTCGGTCGCCATGGGCATCCATCACGCCGTGCCGCACATGAAAATTCGTAAAGGTGCTGCGATCGTCAACACCAGTTCGGTGGCGGCAGTCGGTCCGGGCTATTCGCCCACCGCCTATGCCGTAGCCAAGGCCGGGGTGCTGCATCTGACCAAGTGCGCCGCGATGGACCTGGCCAAGTTCGGCATCCGGGTGAACGCGGTGCAGCCCGGCTTCATCAACACCAATATCTTTTCCGCCAGCCTTGAAGTGGGTGAAGCCGACAAGGCGCAGGTCAACGCGATGATCGCACAGATGTCCAGCTATGCGCAGCCAGTGCCGCGCGGCGGCCAGCCACGTGACATTGCCGAAGCGGTAGCCTTCCTGGCCAGTGATGCGGCCAGCTTCATGACCGGCGCTTCGATGATCGTCGATGGCGGCATCACGGTTGGCCCGCGCCATTCATGGGATCCAGAGGCGCCCGGCCTGTTCGATACGATCCAGAAGTTCCTTGAAGCCAAGGAAGCAGGAGGCAGCGCCCAGTGACGCCGCAAGCGGTCAAGCTGCCGCTGCGGATCAAGCTGGGCAACGGCTTCGGCTCAGTCGCCTATGGGGTAAAGGACAACGGCTTTTCTACCCTGCTGCTGCTGTTCTACAGTCAGGTGCTGGGCCTGGAAGCGGGCCTGGTCGGGCTGATCCTGCTGGTCGCCTTGCTGCTCGATGCGCTGGTCGATCCCCTGGTCGGCTACTGGAGCGACAAGACTCACGGCCCTTGGGGCAAGCGGCATCCCTGGATGTACGCTGCGATCCTGCCGATTGCCGGGGCCTGGATCATGTTGTGGCATCCGCCGGCGGCAGCATCCGATTGGCTCTATGGCTATCTGCTGCTGTTCGCCTTCCTGATGCGCGCGGCGGTTTCGTGTTACGAGATTCCGGCGCTGTCAGTGGTTCCCGGCCTGACCAGTGATTATGACGAGCGGACCTCCATCACCCGCTGGCGGTTCGTGTTCTCGTGGGCGGGTGGACTGCTGATGCTGACACTGGCCTTTGGGGTATTCTTGGTGCCGTCGGAACGCTATCCGGTCGGGCAGCTGAACCTTGATGGCTATCAGCTCTATGGCTGGACCGGAGCGGCGCTGCTGGTGGTGGCCACGCTGTTTTCGGCTTTGACTACCCACCGACGGATTGCCCGGCTCGATTCGAGCCCGCCAGTCCACTTGCCGCTGGGCCAGACAATCCGCAAGATCCGGACGACCTTGGCCAATCGGGCCTTCCTGATCCTGCTTGGCAGCACCCTGTTTGCCTATGCCAACACCGGGCTGACTCATTCTGCCGCCACCTATATAATGACCTATTACTGGGAAATGCCGCAGGCCGGGTTCATGGCCTATTCGTTCAGCCTGTTCGCCGGAGTGATCGGCGCGTTCCTGCTGGTCGGCTTCCTGCAGAACCGGATCGAGAAGAAAGCCGGCGCGGTTGTCCTGTGGATTGCCTCGCTAATCCTTGGCGTTTTGCCTTACGTCTTGCGGCTGGTGGGCGGCTTCCCCGATAATGGCGACCCGATCCTGATCCCGCTGCTGTTCACGCTGGTTACGGTTTCAAACGCTCTTGCAGTCGCCGGATCGATGCTGGTGCAGTCAATGGCGGCCGACATCATCGAGATGTCCCAGGAGCAGACCGGGGAACGCTCCGAAGGGCTGTTCTTCTCGGCCTATTTCTTCACCCAGAAATGCGCAACGGGTCTCGGCCTCTTCCTGACCGGGCTGATCATCAGTCTGTCCGGCTTCCCGGAAAAAGCGCGGCCGGGTGAGATTGCCGGATCGATCCTGACCGATCTTTCGATCTACTACCTGATTGCCGTAATTGTAATCGCGGTGGTCAACATCGCGATCATCTCGCGTTTCCCAATTACCCGGGCTGATCACGAGCGCCGGCTGGCTCGGCTGGCCGGAGCGATCGAGCCTTCCGCAACATCACCTTAACCGGCCGATTAAATCCCCTTGGCGGAGCCGCGCGGCTCTGCCACAGATAGAC
This sequence comes from uncultured Novosphingobium sp., assembly GCA_964572445.1. Classification (GTDB taxonomy): domain Bacteria; phylum Pseudomonadota; class Alphaproteobacteria; order Sphingomonadales; family Sphingomonadaceae; genus Novosphingobium. The sequence continues at coordinate 3,034 of CAZNFV010000206.1, forward strand.
CCAACCAGACTCGAACAAACGCAAGGAAGGATGCCTCATGGATTTCGAACCCAACGAACGGCAACGTTACTGGCGCGATCGCGTGCGCCAATTCATTGAGAGCCACGTCCGCCCGCGCAATGCCGACTATCAGGCTGAACAAGCCAGCGGTGAACGCTGGAAAGTCTTGCAGGTGGTTGAAGAGGAAAAGGCCCGCGCCAAGGCGCAGGGGATCTGGAACCTGTTCATGCCGCCGAAGAATTCGGGCCATCATCACGTTGATGAAAGCTTCGAATTCGAAGGCCCTGGCCTGACCAACCTTGAATATGCCATGTGCGCCGAGGAAATGGGCCGGATCGGCTGGTCGAGCGAAGTGTTCAACTGCGCCGCGCCGGACACCGGCAACATGGAAGTGTTCCACCGCTATGGCACAGTCGAACAGAAGGAAAAGTGGCTGAAGCCGCTGATGAACGGTGAAATCCGTTCGGCCTTCCTGATGACTGAACCTGATGTCGCCTCTTCCGATGCGACCAACATCGAAACCTCGATCAAGCGTGACGGCGATGATTACATCATCAACGGCCGCAAGTGGTGGTCTTCGGGCCTCGGCGATCCGCGCTGCAAGGTCGCGATCGTGATGGGCAAGACCGATACCGGCGCGCAGAAGCACCAGC
>CAZNFV010000207.1:0-3656 GCA_964572445.1 uncultured Novosphingobium sp.
GTCCACCGCCAATATGGTGTTCGGCAACCCGGCGACCGTGCTGGTCGGCGATTTCCTGTTCACCCGTTCGTTTGAACTGATGGTCGAGGATGGCAGCCTGAAAGTGCTGAAGATTCTCTCGAACGCCAGCTCGGTCATCTCTGAGGGTGAAGTTGACCAGCTGACCGCCCAGCGCCAGATCGAAACCAGCGAAGAGCGTTACCTGTCCATCATCGGTTCCAAGACTGCGGCGCTGTTCGCCGCCGCGACTCGCATCGCGGCCGTGGTGGCAGAGCGCGGTGAGGCCGATGAACGCGCGCTGGAAGATTATGGCCGCAATCTGGGCATCGCCTTCCAGCTGGTCGACGATGCGATGGATTACGATTCCGAGGCCGGCGAAATGGGCAAGGGCAAGGGCGACGATTTCCGCGAAGGCAAGATGACCCTGCCGGTGATCCTGGCCTATGCCCGCGGTTCGGATGAAGAGCGCCAGTTCTGGCAGCTTGCGATTCAGGGCCACCGGAGCTCGGATGCCGATCTGGCCCATGCGATCACGCTGATTGAGCGCCACGATACGGTCAACGCCACGCGCGAACGGGCGCGGCACTATGCCCAGCGCGCGATTGACGCGATCGCCGGGTTCCCGGCCGGGGCACCCCATGCCGCGATGGTTGAGGCGGCCGAATTTGCCGTCTCGCGCCGGTTCTAGGCCAGGTTGAGCGACCAGCTTCCCATTCATGCCGTATTGCCGGACATGCTGGCCGCCCTGCGCGGACGGACCTCGGCTGTCCTGATTGCGCCGCCGGGCGCGGGGAAGACCACGGCGGTCGCCCCGGCGCTGCTCCATGAGGACTGGTGCAGCGGCAGCGTCATCGTCCTGTCACCGCGCCGGGTGGCGGCGCGGGCAGCGGCAGAGCGCATGGCTGAATTGATGGGCGAACCAGTCGGCCAAACTGTCGGCTACCTGACCCGCCTGGATAGTAAGCGGTCCGCCAGCACGCGGGTGCTGGTCATGACCGAGGCGATCTTTGTTTCGACGCTGCTGAACGATCCCGAATTGGCTGGCGTTTCGGCCGTGCTGTTTGACGAAGCGCATGAGCGGCACCTGGATAGCGATCTGGGGCTGGCCCTGTCGATAGAGAGCCAGGCCGTGCTGCGTGAAGACCTGCGGCTGCTGGTGATGTCTGCCACGCTTGACGGTGCGCGGTTTGCCCGCCTGCTGGGCGATGCCCCGGTGATCGAGAGTGAAGGCAAGGCTTACCCGCTGGCCTTCCGCTGGCTGGGCGCGCGGCCCGAACAGCGGCTGGATGAAACTATGGCCAGCGCGATCCTGACCGCCTGGCGCGATGAAGCTGGCGATGTGCTGGCCTTCCTGCCCGGAGTTGGTGAGATTGAACGCACGCGGGAGCGGCTGGTCCAACGGCTGCCAGACGTGCCGATCCTGCCGCTCCATGGTCAATGTGAGCCGTCCGCCCAGCGCGCCGCAATCCGCCGCGATCCGCAAGGGCGGCGGCGAATTGTGCTCGCCACCGCCATTGCCGAAACCTCGCTGACGCTGGACGGGGTATCGGTGGTAGTCGATGCCGGCCTGTCGCGCCGGGCGGAGTTCGACAAGGCCGCCGGCGTGACCCGGCTGGTGACGCACCGGGCATCGCAGGCCGCTGCCGCCCAGCGGGCGGGCCGTGCGGCCCGGCAAAGCGCTGGCGTGGCCTATCGCTTGTGGGAAGAAGCCGCCCATGCCGGCCGACCCGCATTCGAGCCGCCTGAGATCCTGACGAGCGACCTCGCCCCGCTATGCCTGACCCTGGCGCAATGGGGTGCCACGCAAGTGCCGCAGATGGCCTGGCTCGATCCACCGCCCGCTGCGGCCTTGGCAGCGGCCAGCGCTTCTCTGGCGGCGCTGGGCGCGATTACGGCTGATGGCACGATTACCGCGCATGGCCGGGCGATGGCCGCGCTGCCGATGGCGCCGGGGCTGGCCCACATGGTCCTATTTGCCGCGCGCTTTGGGGCGGCGGAGGAAGCGGCGCGACTGGCGCTGTTGTTGCAGGAACGCGGGCTAGGCGGGCGCGGGGAAGACCTGGCGCTGCGGCTTGACCGTTGGAACGGTGACCGCTCGGCGCGGGCTGATGCCTCGCGCCAACTGGCCCGGCGTTGGTCGCACCGGGCCATAGATCTGGTCACTATCGAAAGGAATGATCCGCCGCCGCTGGCCGTGCTGCTGGCCGAGGCTTTTCCGGATAACCTGGCCAAGCGCCGCGACGCGGTGGGTGAGGAATGGCTAACCTCCGGGGGGCGGGGCCTCCGGCTTGATCCAGTCTCGTCACTGGCGCGTGCCGAATGGCTGGCCGTGGGCGATGCCCAGGGCGGAGCCAAGGGAGCCCGGATTACCGGCGCGATCGCGCTGGCAGAGGCTGAGGTGCAGGCCTGGCTCGCCCCGCGGATTGAGCGGCGCAGCGTGCTGCGCTGGGTGGGGGACGAGCGGCGGGTCGAAGCCCTGGTCGAATCGCGGGTGGGTGCAATTTCATTGGCCCGTGGTTCTGATCCGTCGCCAGACCCCGCAGCCATTCGATCGTTCCTGGTCGACCGGATCCGCGCTGAGGGGCTTGATCTGGTGCCGCTGGGCAAGGCGAGTCTGGCGCTGATCAAGCGAGCCCGGTTCGCCGGAATCGCCGCATTGAGCGACTCTGCGCTGCTGGCTGAACTTGATGACTGGCTTGGTCCGCTGCTTGGCCGGCGCCTCGACGCGGTTGATCCCGGCAAGCTGCATGAGGCGCTGCGGGCGCGGCTGGACTATGCGGCGCTGCAATTGCTGGACAAGCTGGCCCCGCCGCAATTCACTTCGCCTGCCGGGACCAGCCATGCGATCGATTACGACGATCCGGGTGGCCCCTCGGTCGAGGTGCGGGTGCAGGCGCTGTTCGGGATTGATCGCCACCCCAGCTTTGGCCAACCGCCGCAACCCTTGCTGCTCAAGCTGACCGACCCGGGCGGCAAGCCCTTGCAGACCACGCGCGACTTGCCCGGATTCTGGCGGGGATCGTGGAAAGATGTCCAGCGGGACATGAAGGGGCGTTACCCCAAGCACCGCTGGCCGGATGCGCCGTGGGCCGAGGATCCCAGCCTGAAAACGAAAAACGCCTTCGAAGCTTCGCGTCGCACTTGATTCCCGCAGCGATTCGCCCGAAAGCGCGCTTATGTCAGCACGCATCTTCCAACGCCCCAAGAACGCCATGCAGTCGGGCAAGGCCCTGCTGGATCAGTGGATCCTCGATTTCGCCCCGGCTGAGGCGCGCAAGGCCGATCCCTTGATGGGCTGGTCGGGCTCTGGCGATACCCAGACGCAGGTGCAGCTGAAGTTCGCCAGTCGGGCAGAGGCTCAGGCCTATGCGGACAAGCATGGCATTGCGGCTACGGTTCACAGCACACCGCCGCGCCGCCTGAAGCTGCAAAGCTACGCTGACAACTTCCGTTAAAGCTTGAACGGAAAGTGGCGCGCGCCGGTGGCGTTCGCCCGAATGGCACCAAGCTAGTCCGATTCGCCCGTCCAAGGCTTGCGCAAAACCAACAAGGTCGCCATATGCCCGCCCGGGAGTCGGTCGGACGTTTGCGTCCGCCAACTTGGTCAGGTCCGGAAGGAAGCAGCCACAACGGGTTGCGGCGGGTCGGCCGGCTCC
>CAZNFV010000208.1:0-3612 GCA_964572445.1 uncultured Novosphingobium sp.
CACCGTCCCGGCGGCTTCGGTGCCGGCGGGCATGGCCATGCCGTGGCGGGCCTTCATTGCGCGGGTGGCATTGTCGGGCATCTTCGCCACGACCTTGCCGGGGGAGTAGACGGCATTGTCGGTATCGGCGCTGGCGAACAGCAGGCCAAGGTCAGATGGATTGATCGGGGTTGCTTCAACCTTGATCAGCACCTGGCCGGGCTTGGGATCGTCCCAGGTCTTGTCATTGAGCTGCAGGGTCAGCGTGCCATCGGCATCGAGCTGGGTGGTCAGTTGCTTACCGGTGAAGGCCATTGGTTGTCTCCCGAATCCTACCCGCATTGGTGCAGGGTTTCGGATTGCAACCTAGTGCCTCATTCGCCGGGGTAAAGCGCCCGCACGAAATAGAGTCCCTCGCTGGGCGCATTCAGGCCCAGCTGTGTACGATCGCGGGCCGCCAGTGCCTCGGCCACTTGTGCTTCTTGCCAACGGCCCATGCCGACCAGCGCCAGGCAGCCAACCATTGAGCGGACCTGGTGATGCAGGAATGATCGCGCGGCTGCGCGGATGTGGACTTCATCACCCATCCGCTCAACCGTCAGGAGATCGAGTGTCTTTTCCGGGCTGCGCGACTGGCAGTGGACGGATCGGAACGTGGTGAAATCATGATGCCCAACCAGCGCCTGGGCGGCACGGTGCATCGCTGCGGCATCAAGCGGCGGGGCAACCTGCCAGGCGCGGTCTCGATCCAGCGTCAGCGGGGAACGGCGGTTGATGATGCGATAGAGGTATTCGCGCCCCACGCAGGAAAAGCGGGCGTGCCAGTCATCCGCGACCACTTCGCAGGCCAGCACGGCGACGGGTGCCGGGCGCAAGTAATGGTTGACCGCTTCCATCAGCCGGAAGGCGGCGATGTCCTTGGCGATATCGACATGGGCGCGCATGGCCAGGGCATGGACCCCGGCGTCGGTCCGCCCAGCCGCATGGACTGTCACCGCTTCGCCGGTGGTTGACCGGATAGCGTCTTCGACGGCCTGCTGCACCGAGGGACCGTTGGGCTGGCGCTGCAAGCCGAAGAACGGCGTGCCATCGAATTCAAGCGTGAAGGCGAAGCGGGTCAAGCGATGAGGTCCCCGGCGGCAATCGCCCAGCCGCGCAGCAGATCGGCGCTCGGCATGGCGGGCCGCCCGGCGCGCTGGACCAAGGTGGGACGGATCGCGCCGTTGCCACATGCAATGGTCAACTGCTCGTCGAGGACGGTTCCGGGCGTGCCATCGCCTTCAACCAACTCTGCCGCCAGCACCTTACAGCGCTCACTCTGGAACTCGAACCAGGCGCCCGGCGCCGGGGCAAAGGCCCGCACTTGCCGCTCAACCTGCGCGGCGTCCTGCGTGAAATCGAGCCGGGTCTCGGCCTTGTCGATCTTCTTGGCATAGGTCGTGCCTGCGTCCAGCTGCGGCACTTCCGGGAATGCGGACAGATCGCTCAGCACCTGCACGATCAAGTCCGCGCCGATCTGGGCCAGTTCACTGGTCAGCTCGCCCGCGGTCTTGCGCGCAATTGGCGTGCGGCCTTCCAGCAGGACTGGCCCGGTATCGAGCCCGGCCTCCATCCGCATGATCCCGACCCCGGTTTCGGCATCGCCGGCCAGGATCGCGCGCTGAATCGGAGCCGCCCCGCGCCAGCGCGGCAGGATTGAGCCGTGCAGGTTGAGGCAGCCATGCTTTGGCGCGTCAAGCACCGCCTGCGGCAGGATCAGGCCATAGGCCGCGACCACGGCGATATCGGCCTGCAGCGCGGCGAGGGCGGCCTGTTCTTCCGCACCTTTCAAGCTGGCCGGATGGCGCACTTCGATCCCCAGTTCCTCCGCTTTGCGGTGGATCGGGGTGGGGGTCAGTTCCTTACCTCGCCGACCGCCGGGGCGCGGCGGCTGGGTATAGGCGGCGACCACCTGATGCCCGGCCGCAACCAGCGCGTCCAGCGCCGGCACGGCAAAGTCGGGGGTACCCATGAAGATGATGCGCATTGGTGGCTTTCGCTTGGCTTCGCTTCGCCCTATCGAGGCGGCCATGGCATCGCAAGAGATCGAGACACTAACGCAAGCCCTATCCCGCTTGCCCGGGCTGGGCCCGCGTTCGGCCCGGCGCGCCGTGCTGTGGCTGATCAAGCGCCGCGAGACCGCGCTGGTTCAGCTCGTCACCGCGCTGGAAGGCGTGGCAGAGCGGCTGATTGAGTGCGAAACGTGCGGCAATGTCGATACAACCAATCCCTGCGCCATCTGCATCGATCCGCGCCGGGATCAGCGCGCGCTGTGCGTGGTGGAAGATGTCGCCGATCTTTGGGCATTGGACCGAGCGAGGCTGTTCACCGGGCGCTACCATGTGCTGGGCGGACGTCTTTCCGCGCTTGAAGGGGTCCGTCCAGAGGATTTGACTATTGCCGGGCTGATCCAGCGCGTTGCGGCGGGTGGAATCGATGAAGTGGTGCTGGCCATGAATGCCACGCTGGAGGGGCAGACCACCGCGCATTACATTGCCGAGCGGCTGGAAGGCTATCCGGTGCGGATCACCCAACTGGCCCACGGATTGCCGGTCGGGGGAGAGCTCGATTACCTTGACGAAGGCACGCTGGCCCAGGCCCTGCGCGCGCGGCGACCGGTTGTTTAGTCGATCGCACTGATCGCCGCAGCGACCTTGCGATTCGGAGCTTCGCCGCCTATCTGGCCCTCATGGCTATCCGCGAAATCATCGAAGTTCCCGATCCCCGCCTCAAGGTGATCTCTGAACCCGTCACCCAGTTTGACGATGAGCTCAAGACGCTCGTCGCCGATATGTTTGAGACTATGTACGATGCCCCCGGTATCGGCCTGGCCGCGATCCAGGTTGGTGTGCCGCTGCGCGTGCTGGTGATCGATCTCCAGCCCGATGATCCGGATGCAGAACCGGAAGTTTGCACCGCCCATGGCGGCCACGCGCACAGCCATCAGCCGGTTAAGCGTGAGCCGCGGGTGTTCATCAACCCCGAAATTCTCGATCCATCCGAAGATTTTTCGGTCTATTCCGAAGGCTGCCTATCGGTGCCGGACATCTATGCCGATGTCGAACGCCCGGCCCGCATTCGCGCGCGCTGGCAGGATCTGGACGGCAAGGCTTACGATGAAGAGATCGACGGTCTGCTCGCCACTTGCCTGCAGCACGAGATGGATCACCTCGAAGGCATCCTGTTCATTGATCACCTCAGCCGCCTGAAGCGGCAGATGGCGCTCAAGAAGCTCGAAAAGCTGCGCAAGGCCGCCTGATGACCTAGAACTCAGCGCCGATCTCGGCGTCGAGGTCTTCGATCGCTGTGCGGCACGCTTGCGAGCATTCCTTGCACATTTGGGCACAGCGCGCGCAATGCGCGGTCTTGTGGCGTGCACATTCCTCGGCGCAGTTGTCGCAGGCCTCGATGCAGACTGCCAACTGGCTGCGGATCAGCAGGCGATTCGTGCCAGTACGGCGCATCGCGATCCGCGCCGTCGCACCGCAGATATCAGCGCAGTCCAGACAAGCGCGGATGCACTGGTCCATGTCCATCTGCTCAGCCATGCAGGCGTCAGCGCAGGAATTGCAGATCGCCGCGCAATCGATGGTG
>CAZNFV010000209.1:0-3564 GCA_964572445.1 uncultured Novosphingobium sp.
TGCCCGAACCCGATGGGCCCAGCAGCGCAAGGGTCTGGCCCTGCGGCACGGTCAGGTCGATCCCGCGCAGGATTTCGACCGCAGCTTCGCCGGAACCGAGGCTGAGAGTAAGGTTCGTGGCGGTGATCGCCGATTGGGGGCTTGTCACGTCAGCGAATGGCCATAGCTAGGGGGAAACGAGTTGAAGGAACCTTCGGTCATGAAATGGAAATCGGCAGCGCAAGTTGCAAGCCCTCGCAGGCTGATCCTGGCGCTGGCCTTTGTACTGGGGTCCTGCGGTTCCGGCGAAACTGCGGCGCCACCGCCCCAGCAAGCCGTCAGCGTCGCCGCCGATTTGCCGATGATGGGTGAGGAACTGCGGATCGTCGCGCTGGGGGACAGTCTGTTCGCTGGCTATGGCCTGGAACCGGGTCAATCCTATCCGGCGCGGCTGGAAACGGCGCTGCGTGCGCGCGGGCTGAACGCCCGGATGACCAATGCCGGGGTTTCGGGCGATACCACGGCTGGCGGGCTTGGCCGGCTGGATTTCACGCTGAACAGCCTGCAAAAGCCGCCGGCGCTGGTGATTATCAGCCTGGGCGGCAACGACATGCTGCGCGGCCTGCCGCCAGAAGCCACCCGGAAAAATCTGGACGAGATGCTGGGCAAGCTGAAGGCGCGCGGCATCCCGGTCGTGCTGCTGGGAATGCTCTCCGCCCCCAATCTGGGCGCAGACTATCGCGGCAAGTTCGATCCGATCTATCCGGCTCTGGCGAAAAAGTACGATGCGGCGCTGGTCCCGTTCTTCCTCCAGCCGCTGATCGGGCGGCCTGATCTGGTTCAGGCTGACCGCATTCACCCGACCTTGCCGGGGATTGACCTGATGGTCGCGGCGACGGTCGATACGGTCGCCGGAGCCTTGCCCAAGGGAGCTAAGCCAGCCGCTCCACCGCCCCGTCGCTGACCCGCCAGATTGCGGCTTCGGCCGTGATTGCATCGAACGGGGCCAGCTCGGTCCCGGTCAGCCAGACCTGCGCCTGCCCAGCGCGCAGCCGGTCAAACAGCGCGGTGCGGCGCAGCGGATCGAGATGAGCCGCCACTTCGTCCAGCAGCAACAAGGCCGGGCGGCTGCCGTGCAGCAAACCGGCATGGGCCAGCGTAATCGCGATCAGTAGCGCCTTCTGCTCGCCAGTTGAGCAAGCGCTGGCAGCCTGGCCCTTGCCCGCCATGGTAACGACCAACTCGTCGCGGTGCGGCCCGGTCAGCGTGCGCTGCGCGGCGCGGTCCCGCCGCCGGGTGGTGGCGAGTTCGCGCGATAATTCGGTGGGATCGAGTGGCCCGCCTGGCTGGTAAACCAGCTCTGGCCGGGCGAACGGTGCTTCGGGTAGCTGCGCCAACCGTTCTGACAGATCAGCAACTAGCCGCGCCCGCGCCTGGGCGACTAGCGCGCCGGCATCGGCCAGCTGGCCTTCCAGCGCATCCAGCCAGGCAGGATCGGGCTCCATCGCTTCGCCCAGCAGGCGATTGCGCTCACGCAGCGCCGTTTCCATCCGGGCAGCGTTCTTCGCGTGGCCGGGCTCGATTGCCAGCACCAGGCGATCAAGAAACCGCCGCCGCGCGCCTGCGCCCTCGCTGAACAGCCGGTCCATCGCCGGGGTCAACCAGCCGATTGAGAGCCATTCGGACAGCGCGAGCGCCGGAATTTCTGCGCCATTAGTCTGAGCAATCCGGCGACCGGGGCGTTCGGCCCGAATTCCGGTGCCCAGTTGCAGGCCGCCATCCAGCTCTGCACTGACCGCGCAGCCGCCATCGCCGCTCTGGCTCGGCAACTCGGTCAGCGCCGCGCGGCGCAAGCCCCGGCCGGGTGCGAAGAGCGACAACGCCTCCAACACATTCGTCTTGCCCGCGCCGTTCTCACCCACCAGCAGGTTAAACTTCGCCGTACTGTCCAGCCGGGTTTCCGGATGGTTGCGAAAGTTGGTCAGGGTGATGCGGTCGAGCGCCATGGGGCGGGCGATAGAACGCGGGAGCAGTGGTGTCACCCGTTACGCGTGGAGATGGGTTTCCGCTTTCAGGGGAATGTCTACGCTCCGTGTTGCAGGGTGATCCGCATAGTTGGTGAATTTTGCCAAAACATAGCATTCATACTGCGGAAAGTTTCTAGGCCAAATTTCCAAGTCGAGCATTTCCGCCATTTTCCCAAACTGGCACGGCCCCTGCAATCAGTGTGGCATCCGCAGGAATGGTCCTTCGGAAGGTTTAAATGGAAAGGGAAATTACAATGCTCGGCTTTTCGCAACTGCCCGCTCGCTTCACCGCCGCCGTATCGGCCTTCGCGCTCTCACTGGTGCTGATCAGCGCCACCGTATCAACGCCCAGCCAGGCTCAACCACACAGCAATGGTGCCTATGTCGGGGTCGTCGCCTGATGGGCTCGGTTGATCGTTCGCGCAGCAATGGCGCACCCGCTGGCGGCTTTCGCCTCAACAAGACCAATGGCAAGTTCATGGGCGTCAGCGCCGGAATTGCCGATTACTGGAACGTCGATGTCACGCTGGTCCGGCTGGCCTGGGTTATCGGCACGGTGCTCGGTTTCGGATCGCTGGTCCTCATTTACCTCGCAATCGGCCTCATCGCCGATTGATCATCGCCGGTGAGGCCCCGTCTTAGGACGGGGCCGACCACCGCGCAGCGTCAAACCGAGCGCGTCTTGGCAAAGGGCGAGAAATCGGTCCCTTCATCGAAGACCTCAACGCCCTCGCGGCGCTTCAGCCAGCCGACCACCGCATAGGTCACCGGGGTCAGCAGTGCTTCCCACAGTACTTTCAGCAGCCAGTTGGTGACCATCACGGTCAACACCTGCTGGGTTGACCAGATCCCGAGGAAGGCAATCGGGTAGAAGATCAGGCTATCGATCGCCTGGCCGAAGAAGGTTGAGCCAATTGTGCGGCTCCACAGCGCCTTGCCCTTGGTCCAGATCTTCATCTTGGCGAGCACGAAGCTGTTGACGAATTCCCCCGCCCAGAAGGCAACCAGCGATGCCGCCACGATCCGCCAGGTGCTGCCGAATACGCTCTCATAAGCAGCCTGGCCGTCCCAGCCGTCCGCTGCTGGCATGGCTACTACGACATAGCTCATGAAGGCCATGAACAGCATGGCGGCAAAGCCCATCCACACGCAGCGGCGGGCGTTGGCATAGCCGTAAACCTCGGTCAGCACATCGCCGATCACATAGGATACCGGGAAGAACAGGATCCCTGCGCCAAAGGTAAAGCCGCCCAGCGTGGCCAGCTTACTGGCCCCGATCAGGTTGGACAGCAGCAGGATCGCGACAAAAGCCGCCATCACATAATCGAAATAGCGGAAATGGCGGCGCGCGCCGCTTTGTCCGTCGAGGTGGGCCAAGTTTGTGCTCATGGCGCTGCCTAACCCGGTTTGCGCGTCAGGCAAACCCCGCCTAAGGAATGCACGGCGCGCGCCCGTAGCTCATCTGGATAGAGCGCGAGACTTCTAATCTTGAGGTAGCAGGTTCGAGTCCTGCCGGGCGCGCCAATTGCGAACAAAACCTAGAGCAGATTTGGCGCGT
>CAZNFV010000210.1:0-3561 GCA_964572445.1 uncultured Novosphingobium sp.
GCGCGATAGTGACGGTGCAGCTTTCGGCCAGCAGCAGCTGGGCCATCGGCTTGCCGACCAGGATCGAGCGTCCGATCACCACAGCATCGAGGCCTGACAAATTGCCGAGCCGGTCCTTAAGCAGCATCAGGCAGCCAAGCGGGGTGCAGGGTACCAGCCCCGGCAGGCCGAGCGCCAGACGGCCGGTGCTGGTCGGGGTCAGGCCATCGACGTCCTTGCTGGGGTTGATCCGCTCAACCACGGCCTGTTCATCGAGGTGCCCCGGCAGTGGCAACTGGACCAGAATTCCATCAACGGCGACATCGGCATTAAGCCGCTCTACCAGTGCGATCAGATCGGCCTGGGTCGTGTCAGCGGGCAGCTTGTGTTCAAAGCTGGCCATGCCGGCTTCGATTGTCTGCTTGCCCTTGTTGCGGACATAGACCTGGCTGGCGGGATCTTCCCCCACCAGCACCACCGCAAGGCCCGCCTTGCGTCCGGCCTTGGCCTCAAACGCGGCAGCCGCGACCCCGACGCGGGCGCGCAGGTCGGCCGCGAAGGCCTTGCCATCAATCACCGCAGCCTGGCTCATCCGACTTGCCGCCCGACATAGGAGAGGATGATGATCGCCACCTGGATCAGCAGCAGCAGCACGATCGGCGAAAAGTCGATCCCGCCGGTGTTGGGCAGGCGCCGTTTGATCGGCGCGAGGATCGGATCAAGGATCGCATTGAGCGCGGTCCACAAGGCCGAAACGAGCTGGTTCTGGTAGCTCACCACGTTGAAGCTGATCAGCAGCCCCAGGATAAACTGCACGATCACCACGGTGGTGATGACATTGGCCAGCAGCACCAGGATCGGGACGAGGACTTCGTTGATCATCGGGTTGGTCCTTGGAAGAAATTGGCCTTAGCGGCGGATCAGGGTCCCTGCCCCGCGCGCGGTGAATACTTCGATCAGCATGGCGTGCGGCACCCGCCCATCCAGCACGACCGCGGCTTCGCAGCCGGCCTCAACCGCGTGGACGCAGGTTTCCAGCTTGGGGATCATCCCGCCGCTGATCGTACCATCGGTCTGCAGCGTGGTGATGTCAGCCGGGGTCAGGTCGGTCAGCAGCTGGCCCTGCTTATCGAGCACGCCAGCCACGTCGGTCAGCAGGAATAGCCGCGCCGCGCCCAGCGCCGCAGCGAGCGCCCCGGCCATGGTATCGGCGTTGATATTGTAAGTTTCGCCATCGGCACCCGGCGCGATCGGGGCGATCACCGGGATCATGCCGGCGGCGCTGGCGGTTTCGATCAGGGTGACGTCAACCGAAGTCGGCTCTCCGACAAAGCCCAGGTCGACCGCCTGCTCGATGTTGCTTTCCGGGTCCTTGGTGGTGCGCGAAACCTTGGTCGCTGTGACCAGCCCGCCATCCTTGCCCGAGATGCCCAGCGCCTTGCCGCCGGCTGCGGCAATCCAGCCAACCAGTTCCTTGTTGATCGCCCCGGAAAGGACCATCTCGGCCACTTCGGCCGTGGCCTTGTCAGTCACCCGCAGGCCATCGATGAACTTGCTTTCCACGCCCAACTTCTTGAGCATGGCACCAATTTGCGGTCCGCCGCCGTGGACCACCACCGGATTGATACCGACAGCTTTGAGCAGCACCACGTCTTCGGCGAAATCGCGCGCCAGTTCGGGATCGCCCATCGCATGGCCGCCGTACTTCACCACAAAGGTGCGGCCGGCGTAGCGCTGCAGATAGGGCAGCGCCTCGACCAGCGTTTCGGCCTTGGCGAGCATCGCGGCGTTGTGGGCAGGATCGTGCACTTGGGTCATGTCCGCGCCTTTACCCCGCTTCACGCGGATTTGAAGCATTTTGTCGGGATGCCCCGCGCGGATCAGGCCCGGTCAAGCCACCGCCCCAGCTTCACGAAGACCACGATCAGCGGCGGCACCATGATGGTTGAGAGGACCAGCTTGGAGATGATCTGCCCTTCCATGATCTGGCCCAGCGGAATGTCCTGCCCATAGAAGCTGATGGTGATGAACAGGATCGTATCAACGACCTGTGACAAAAGGCTGGCGATCCACGCCCGCAGGACCAGCGCCTTGCCCTGTCCGCCGGCGATGCGGCTGAACAGATAGACGTTGAGCGTCTGCGATGTGCCATAGGAAATCAGACCCGCAAACTGCATCCGCACGCCCTGCCCAAGCAGCTTGGCGAAGGCATCCTGATCGGTCCAGAACGGCGCAGGTGGCACCAGCCGGATCACCACGGTCAACATGATCATCGAAACGATCAGCGGCACGAAGCCATAGCGGACCAGCTGGTTGGCGCGGTCCTGCCCGAACAGTTCGGCCACGGCGCTGGAAATGATCACCAGGAACAGGAAGGCAAAGATCCCGCTTTCGACCGCCAGGTTGCCCAGCAGCGGCCATTCGCCAAGCGAGGCCAGCTTGACCCCCATGACCCCGGCCAGGACGCACAGCCCCCCGTAAAGTAGTGAAAACGCGAAGAGCGAGCGCGGCATGGTGACAGTCTGCATCGGAGGAGGCTTAGCGACCTTCCCGCACTTGTGGAAGGCCCGGTAAATACGGCTAGGCGCAAGGCCATCAGACCGTTACCTATCGCGACGAATTTACCCCGGGGGAGCGCCGTCGCCATGCTGATCGTCAACAGTCTGATCGGGATCGTCCTGATCCTGGTCCTTGCCTGGCTTCTTTCGGCGAACCGCAAGGCGATCCGGCTGCGCGTGGTTGGGGCGGCCTTTGCGCTGCAGGCGGGTCTGGCGGCGCTGGTACTTTACGTTCCCGTTGGCAAGCAGATCCTGAAGGGCGCGTCAGATGGCGTTTCGGCGCTGCTCGGCTATGCTCAGGCCGGCACGGATTTCCTGTTCGGCCCACTGGCCAAGCCTGAGATCGGCGGCACCAGCTTTGCCATTGCGGCATTGCCAGTCATCATCTTCTTCGCCGCACTGATTTCGATCCTTTACTACCTTGGCATCATGCAACTGGTGATCAAGTGGATCGGCGGCGGGCTTGAGAAGATCACCGGCATCAGCAAGGTTGAAAGCCTGGGTGCGGCCAGCAACATCTTCGTTGGCCAATCCGAAAGCCCACTGGTGATCCGGCCCTATCTGGCGGCCCTTACCCCAAGCCAGCTGTTTTGCCTGATGACTGTCGGCATGGCGGGCGTGGCCGGCACGATCCTGGCCGCTTATGCCAGCATGGGGATCCGCATTGATTACCTGGTGGCCGCCGCCTTCATGTCGGCCCCGGGCGGGATCCTGATGGCCAAGATCATCATGCCCGATCCGCAGGGCGTCACCACCGCCGGGCCGGAAGAAGTCAAAATGGGCGGCCTTGAAGAGGAAGCGCCTGCCAACATCATCATGGCTGCGGCGCAAGGCGCCCAGACCGGCGTGAAGCTGGCCGTGGCCGTTGGCGCCATGGTGCTGGCCTTTGTCGCCTTGGTGGCGCTGGCCAATGGCATCCTGGGGAGCCTGGGCGGATCGTTTGGCATGCCTGACCTCTCGTTCCAGATGATCCTCGGCTATGTCTTCGCGCCGATCTTCTGGCTGCTGGCTGCGCCAGACTGGA
>CAZNFV010000211.1:0-3553 GCA_964572445.1 uncultured Novosphingobium sp.
CATTCCATCTGGCGCTTCTCACCAGCCGGGGTCTTGCGCCAGATCGCGAAGTCAGCCCAATGCCGCTTACCCGTAACTTCATCGATGCGCATCCAAGCTGATTCCTCATCCTCGATGCGATCCAGCACATGTCGCCCAGCGAGCAATCCATAGTCGGCAATCGAAGTCGTATCGAAGTACAGGCCTTCTTCAATTTGATAGCAGTGCTTTTCCGCAATGGACTTGGCGAAGTCGATCATCGCCGGCACGAATTCGGTGGCGATGGTCCACTTGGCCGGCTCGCGGATGTTCAGCGCCTTTACGTCAGCCCAATAGGCTTCGGTATAGTGCTTCGCGATGTCCCAGATGGATTGGGCGCGTTCGGCCGCCATCTTTTCCATCTTGTCTTCGCCCGCATCGGCATCGTCGGTCAGGTGGCCCACATCGGTGATGTTGATCACGTGGGTCAGCTTATAGCCCTTGAAGCTCAGCGTCCGGCCCAGCAGGTCGGCAAAGACATAGGCGCGCATGTTGCCGATGTGCGGGTAATTGTAGACCGTCGGCCCGCAGGTATAGACGCGCGCTTCACCCGTGTGGACGGGCTGGAACTCTTCCAGCTGGCGGGTCAGGCTGTTGAACAGCTTGAGGGGCGTCATGGTCATCCCTCGCGCCTTACTTGGGCCGGCGGTGTGGTCAAGCCGCCAGCGAAGCGAGCAGCAGGCCCAGCCCCACCATGACAATCAGCAAACCAGCCAATTCATGGCGGCTGGCTGCCTTGCCCGTTAGCCGCCCGGCAAAGAGCGCGGCCAGTGGCATCTCGATCAGGCCGAGCGTGCGCACATTCGCCGCCGGGGTCAGCGCAAAGGCGGTAAACCAGCAGGCCGAGGCCACTGCGCCAAGGAACCCGGCGCCCAGGCTGGTGCGCCAGACTTTCAGACTAGCGGTAAAGGCCGCCCGGTCGCGCGCCAGCAACCAGATGCCCAGCAGCACCGTTTGGATCGTCAGGCTGAGCGCCAGTACGGTCAGCGCGCGGATCAGGTAGTCGCCGCCCTCCAGCGCGCCGATCCCGCCGCGAAAAGCGATGGCCGAAAGGCCGAACAGGCCACCCGCGCTGACGCCCGCCGCGATCATCCGGCGTTCTTTCAGCAGGTGGCGATATTCGCCCGGCTTGACTGAGGCGACCAGCACCCCCGCCGTCACCACGCCCACCGCCAGCCAGGCCAGCGGGCTGAGGTGATCGCCCAGCAGGATCACGCCGAACACGGCGACCAGCACCGGCTCGGTCTTGATATAGGCATAGGCCACGCCAAAGGCGCGCTGGTTCATCACCACCAGCATCAGCGCCGTACCCATGATCTGGCAGACCGCGCCGAATGCCGCCCAGCGCAGGGCAATGGGATTAAGCCCCGGCAGCGACTGGCCCGTCAGCCACAACGCGGCGGCCAGGAACAGCAGCGCGAAAGGCAGTCCGAACACGAACCGCACCTGGGTCGCGCCCAGCATACCGATGGTCTTGGTTAGTCCGGCTTGCGCGCCATTGCGGAAAACCTGCGCCGATGCCGCAGCAATCGTCACCGGCACCCACAGCATCAGGGAAAGGCTCAGAAGCCCTCCCAGCGGATCACTTCATCCAACGGGGCACGCGGCACCGGGAAATTGTTGACGGCAGCCGCTGGATCGCGCCAGCCTACCCCCAAACCGCAGAAGAAAATGTGGTCGTCCGGAATATTCACCACGGCGCGGATCTGCTCCTGGTAAATCGCCCAGGCTTCCTGCGGACAGGAATCGAGCCCCTCTTCCCGCAGCAGCAGGCAGACGGTCTGCAACCACATGCCGATGTCCGACCACTGGGGCGATCCCATATAGCGCGGCGTGTGAATCAGCATCAGGACTGGCGCACCAAAGGCCTGAAAGTTGCGCGCGAACCAGGCCAGCCGACCCATTTTGTTGTCGCGCGGGATTTCCAGCGCGGCATACATCGCCTCGCCCACGCCCTTGCGGCGCTCCGCATAGGCGCCATCGAGCTCGGGCGGGTAGATCGGATATTCAGGCTTATGCCGCGCCGTCCCTTCGGGCAGGATCGTGGCGACATCGGCCAGCAGCTTCGCCAGCGGTTCACCCGTGATAACCGTGGCATTCCATGGCTGGGTATTCCCGCCCGAAGGCGATTGCTGCGCCCGTTCCAGAACCCGGCGCAGGACCGCCGGATCAACCGGCTTATCCAGGAACGCCCGCACAGTGCGGCGGGTGGCGACGGCTTCCGAAACGTTCATGCAGTGGTGGTCCTAATTAAAGCTCAGGCCTATTCAAAACCCAGGAACTGAACCTTGCTTTCCAGCGGCTCGCGCTTGCGATCGAACCCGTTCACCGGGTCCTCTTCATCGCGGTAACCGATCGCGATGCCGCAGAAGAAGATATGGCTTTCATCCGAAACGCCCAGGAAATCCTTGATCAGCTTGGCGTACATCGAAAGGAATTCCTGGGGGCAGGTATCCAGCCCCTCTTCGCGCAGCAGCAGCATGATCGTCTGCAACCACATGCCGACATCCGACCACTGCGGCGGACCCATCACGCGCGGGAAATAGACCATCAGCACGGCGGGGGCGCCGAACGAGGCAATGTTCTGCGCCATGAAATCACCGCGCGCAGCCTTGTCTCCGCGTTCGATGTTCATTGCGGCGTACATGTCGGCACCAACCTGCTGGAGCCGCGCCTTGCATTCCGGGATCACTTCGGGATCACTCCACGAGTATTCCTGCGGGTTCTGCGGCGGCGTGACGCGCATCTTGTCCTGGATCTGGCGCAGCGGCTCCCCAGTCAGGATCGCCCCTTCCCACGGCTGGAAATTGCACCCCGAAGGGGTCCAGCGAGCCGTATCCATAACCTTCTGGAGGACTTCAAGGGGCACGGGCTTGTCGCTAAACGCCCGGATCGAGCGGCGAGACAGGACGGCGTCGGAAATGGTGGTGGCTGTGTTCATGGCCGTTTAATTGAGCGATTAAACGGAGCGGTCAAGCCTATTCATCCTCGAACAGGCTGGCCAGCTGTTCGATCATCGTGCCGCCCAGTTGTTCGACATCCATGATCGTTACGGCGCGGCGGTAATAGCGGGTGACGTCGTGGCCGATGCCGATGGCGACGAGCTGGACGGGCGATTGCCGTTCGATCCAGTCAATCACCCGTCGCAGGTGCAGTTCAAGGTAGCCGGCGGTGTTCACGCTGAGGGTCGAATCGTCGACCGGCGCGCAATCGGAAATGACCATCAGGATGCGGCGGTCTTCCGGGCGGGCCAGCAAGCGACTGTGCGCCCAGAGCAGCGCCTCGCCATCGATGTTTTCCTTCAGCAGCCCTTCGCGCATCATCAGGCCCAGGTTGCGGCGGCTGCGGCGATAGGCCTCATCAGCCTTCTTGTAGACGATATGGCGCAGATCGTTGAGCCGACCCGGCTGCGCGGGCTTGCCACCGGCAAGCCAGGCTTCGCGGCTCTGCCCGCCCTTCCAGGCACGGGTGGTGAAGCCCAATATCTCGGTCTTCACGCCGCAGCGCTCCAGCGTGCGGGCCAGCACATCGGCGC
>CAZNFV010000212.1:0-3406 GCA_964572445.1 uncultured Novosphingobium sp.
TGCGCAAGCTGCGCAGCCGCATGTTGAGGATCGCTTCGGCCTGGCGATCGCTCAGGCCGAACTCGGCGGTCAGCACCGGCTTGGGCTCGTCCTCGGCGCGGATGATCGCGATCACCCGGTCGAGATTGAGGAAGGCGATCAGATAGCCTTCGAGCAGCTCCAGCCGGTCGTCGATCTTGCCGACCCGGTGCTGCGAGCGGCGGACCAAAACCTCGACCTGAAAGGCCAGCCACTCGCTCAGCACGCGCTTAAGGCCCATCACGCGCGGCACGCGATCCGCGTCGAGCACGTTGAGGTTCAAGGGCACGCGCACTTCGAGATCGGTCAGCCGGAACAGGCTTTCCATCAGCATGTCGGGATCGACGGCGCGGCTGCGCGGCTCGATGACGATGCGCACGTCTTCGGTCGATTCGTCGCTGATGTCGGCGAGGATCGGCAGCTTGCGCTCGGTCACCAAAGCCGCGATCTGCTCGATCAACTTGCCCTTGGCGACCTGATAAGGAACCTGCGTGACCACGGCCGTCCACGATCCTTGCGCTCCCTTCTCGACGCTCCAGCGCGCGCGGACGCGAAACGAGCCGCGCCCGGTGGCATAAGCGAGGGCGATCGCCTCGGGCGGATCGACGAGGACACCGCCGGTCGGGAAATCCGGGCCGGCGACGAAGTCGAGCAAAGCGCGGTCCTCGGCCTTGGGATTGTCGATTAGATGGACCGCGGCGTCGATCAGCTCGGCGACATTGTGCGGCGGGATGCTCGTCGCCATGCCGACCGCGATGCCGCTCGCGCCATTGGCGAGCAGGTTGGGGAAGAGGCCCGGAAACACCTCCGGTTCCTCCTCCTCGCCATTATAGGTCGGCTTGAACGCGACCGTGCCTTCATCGAGCCCGGCCATCAACTCGCCCGCCGCCGCGGTCAGCCGCGCCTCGGTGTAGCGCATCGCGGCGGCGTTATCGCCGTCGACATTGCCGAAATTGCCCTGCCCGTCGACCAGCGGGTAGCGCAGCGAGAAATCCTGCGCGAGGCGGACCATCGCATCATAGACTGACTGGTCCCCATGCGGGTGATATTTACCGATGACATCGCCAACCACGCGGGCCGACTTTTTGTAAGCATCGCTGGGATTGAGCTTCAACTGCCGCATCGCCCACAGCAGGCGGCGGTGGACCGGCTTCAGCCCGTCGCGCAGATCAGGCAGCGACCGAGCGGTAATCGTCGATAGCGCATAGACGAGATAACGCTCGCTGAGCGCAGCATCGAACGGCGCGTCAACGATGGCGTCAAAGGGATCAGGTTCGGTCGTTTTCGTCGTCATTGAACCACCGCCCTAGCAGGCGCGGAATCCTACCGCCAAGGGTTAGCGGCGTTGCATGTTGTGGCTTTCCCCCGGAATCCGCACTTCCAGCCCGTCCAGCGCCTCTGTCAGCGTAATCTGGCAGGCCAGACGGCTGGTCCGGGTCACAGACGCAGCCAGGTCCAGCATGTCTTCCTCATCGTCACTGGCCGGCACCAGCTTACCAAACCAGTCTGTGCCAATGATCACATGGCAGGTGGAACAGGCCATCTGCCCTTCACAGGTTCCCTCCAGCGGCATGTCGGCATTCTGCGCCACTTCCAGCAGGCAGGCGCCCGCTGCGGCATCAACAGGAATACGGTCACCCTTGGCGGTGATGAAATTGACCTTGGGCATTGTTACACTCCCTGCGCCACGGCGGCGGCTTCCAGCGCACGGCAGGCCAGTTCAACCTCTTCCTGCGTGGTATAACGGCCAAAGCCGAGGCGGATCGAATTGCGCGCCTCAACCGGGGTCAGGCCAATGGCCGTCAGCACCCGGCTAGGTGCGCCGGTCCCGCTGCCACAGGCTGAGCCGGCGGAAAAAGCAATATCGCGGCAGTCACTAAGCAGCCGCGGGAAGTTCAACCCTTCGAGCCGCAGGTTGAGGTTGCCGGGCCAGCGCGCGGTCTCGCTCCCGTTGACCTTCCAGCGCGCCAGGATTGACCGCGCCAGGCTGGCCAGTCCGGACAGATGCTGGAAATCCTGCTCCATTCGCGCCTGCGCCAGCGCGGCTGCCGTGCCAAACCCGGCGCAGAGCGCGGGGCTGAGCGTGCCCGAGCGCAGCCCGCTCTCCTGCCCGCCCCCCGCCATCAGTGGCCCAATCTGCACCCCATCACGCACCCACAGCGCCCCGATCCCTTTGGGGCCATAGAGCTTGTGCGCTGTGATCGCGATCAGGTCCGCCCCTTCGGGTGGGGCCAGCTTGCCGGCGCCCTGCACCGCATCGCACAAGAACAGCGCGCCGACATCATGCGCGCGTTCGGCCAGGCGTTCGACCGGCTGGATCGTCCCGATCTCATTGTTCACCAGCATCATGGCGACCAGTCCAACGCCAGCTGGCAGCGGAACATCGGCATCAACCAGCCCGTCGGGGCCAGCCGGCAGTTCGTGAACCTCTTCACCGCTGGCGATGGCAGAATTGACGACCGCCGAATGCTCAAGCGCGGAATAGGCGATCGGACCGCGTGGCACTGACCGCAGCGCTTGGTTGAGTGCTTCAGTCGCGCCGCTCGTAAAAATAACCCGCCCGCCCTTGGGCAACAGCGCCGCGACTTGCTCTCGCGCATGTTCGACGGCAGCCGCAGCTGCCCGGCCAGCACGGTGCATCGAGTGCGGATTGGCGAAGCCCATCGAGTCGGGACCAGACAGCCACGGCAGCATCGCCCCCAACGCTTCGGGCGCGAGTGGTGTGGTGGCCTGATGGTCAAGATAGATCGGTTTTGCTGTCATGCTTCGGAAAAGTTGCTTTTTGGAGGTCCGTTTCTATATAGCGCCTCTCTCCCGATCATAGCCCCATCTGGTCCGGCGCGCCGTTTTCTCCGGCGACCCAGGGTGGAGCCGCCAAGAAGCAGGTACCAGGCCCATGCCGTCAGTCATCTTCCCCGGTCCCGAAGGTCGCCTCGAAGGCCGCTTCCAGCCCGCCACCCGTCCGCGCGCGCCGGTTGCGATGATCCTGCATCCTCACCCCCAGGCGGGTGGGACGATGAACGATCGCATCACCATGGCGATGTACAAGACCTTCCAGGCGCGCGGCTTTGCCACGCTGCGCTTCAATTTCCGCGGCGTCGGCCGCAGCCAGGGCAGCTTTGACAACGGCATCGGCGAATTGAGCGATGCAGCAGCCGCGCTCGACTGGGTCCAGTCGATCCATCCCGAAGCCAGCACCACCTGGATCGCAGGTTACAGCTTCGGCGCGTTGATCGGCATGCAGTTGCTGATGCGCCGCCCGGAAATCCGCGGCTTCATCTCGGTCGCCCCGCCCGCCAACATGTACGATTTCAGCTTCCTGGCCCCCTGCCCGGCATCGGGTATCATCATCCAGGGCGCGCAGGACACGGTGGTAACGCCGGGCGCG
>CAZNFV010000213.1:0-3380 GCA_964572445.1 uncultured Novosphingobium sp.
GGTGGTTGATATTGTTGGGGATGATCGCCCGGCCGCGCGCCACTTCATCGCGGACGAATTCAGGCGTCACATAGTCCGGGATCTCGGCGCCATAGCTCTGCCCATCGCGGACATATTCGCGCAGCATCTCGCGCCCCAGGTTTTCGCGGGTGGCGACATATTCCATCTCGGGCGTGATGATCCCGCGGCGGGCGTAATACATCTGGCTGACGTTTGCGCCCGGCTTGGCGCGCAGCACCGTGCGGCGAACATTGGGAAAGGCGGGGACGCCGCCGGAGCGATCCGGGCCGAGCTGGCCGTTATCCTCTGGCTTGACCTCACGCTGGGTCACTTCCTCCACATCGGCGCGGGCGCGGATCCATTCTGCGCGCAGTTCCGGCAGGCCGGCGGCAATATCGATGGTGGCGTTCGGATCGGTATAGGGACCGGACGTGTCATAGACCCGCACCGGCGCTTCGCCGCTGCCCGGCTCCAGCTGGATTTCGCGCATCTTCACGCCAAGCGGGCCGATATGGACCTTCTTCGAGCCGCGGATCGGCCCGGTGGTGACACCGATTTCGGGGTTCTGGGCTTCCAGCGAACTGTTGATGTCGGCCATGCGAGACGCTCCTTCAAAGGCGAAAGCAGAGCGTCCTTCGACCAGCTCAGGATGAGCGGACCGAATGCCCTCCCTCCGCCCGTGCTAACGGGTTCAGGTTCAACGGGTCGGGCGACGCTAACCGCCCCTCTCAGCGCAAGCGCGCTCCCCGGGGATGGATGGACAATAGGGCCTCGGGCGGCGAAGGTCCAGCGGTGACCGTGCTCTATCGCCTGAATGCCGATGCCGCAGCGATTGCCCGCCGCTTTGATGCGCGCGCCGGGGCGGATGATCCGTGGGCAGGCGGCACAATCTCACCCGGCAGCTTTGCCCCGGTGGTGACGGCCGGGCGCGAATTTATCGCCGGACCGCGCCCGCCGGGCCAGCCAGAACGGCGGCTGGTCCCGCGGCTGTGGGGCGTGCCTCCGCCGCCCTCTGCCGGCGAGACGGGCAGCGCGGTGCTGACCGTGCGCAACGCGGATTCGCCGTTCTGGATCGGCAACCTGCGCAACGGTGAGTTCCGCTGCCTGGTCCCGGCCACCGAGGTGATGCTGTGGGGCGGAACCGGTCCGACCACGGGCAAGCGGCGGCAGGTCTGGCTGTCCTGCGCCGATCAGCCGCTGTTCGCGCTGGCCGGGGTGTGGAAGGACAGCGAAGTCGCCAGCTTCGCCCTGCTGACCTGCCCGGCCAATGCCATGCTGCGCGAACAGGGGGTGGAGCGGATGCCGGTCATTCTGCCGGCCGATCCGGCGGCGCTGCACCAGTGGCTGCTGGGCGGCTGGGATCGCGCTGCAACGCTGATCGCGCCCTATTCATCGCATATGAGCCAGCTGGCAGTGCGCACCGGAACCATGCGGGGAGGCGGCGGTTAATCGCCCAGCAATTTTCGAAAGGCCGTTTCCCATGCGCACCGCCCTCCTGCTGACCGCTGCCTGCCTCGCGCTTGCCGGGTGCAATTCCAACTCCGACACCCCGGCGGGTGAGGCAACGATGGCAACCGAGGACATCAACACTGCCGGCAGCCCCGGAACCGGCGCGGCGACGGATGCGGCGCTGGCCAGCGGCGGCCAGCAATTCGTCAATACCGTGGCGGCGAGCGACCTGTTCGAACTGGAAAGCGCAAAGCTGGCGCAGTCGATGGCCAGCAGCAAAGCGGTCAAGGATTTCGCCGCGATGATGGTGACTGATCACACCCGCTCAACCGCTGAGCTGAAACGCGCGGCTTTGGCTGCATCGCCGTCGGTCACGGTCACGCCGCAGATGAGCGCTGCCCAGCAGGCCGATCTTGAAACGCTGCGCAAGGCGGCCGGCAATTTCGACAAGCAGTATGCCCAAAAGCAGGTCGCCGCGCACGAGGCGGCCAAGACCTTGCTAAGCGATTACTCGGCCGTGGCGCCGGCTGGCCCCTTGCGCGATTTCGCCAGCCGGACAGTCACTGTCGTTTCGGGTCACCTCGAACAGGCGCGCAAGCTGCCGCAATAACTTGTGGCCAGCGCTGCGCCTTAGTGGAAGCGGGTGGCTGACAGCACGGCTAGCACCAGTCCGAACAGACTGGTGCTGATGGCCCAGCCGCGGTGCATGTGGGTCAGGTTCTTGAGCCAGAACTGGCTGTAGATGTCGACGAAGCCCAGGATCACCAGCGCCTCGACCATCATCAGCCCGCCGATCCCTTTCAGCACGCAGGCCAGCAGGTCAGCGGGCACCCAGGGGTTCAGCAGATAGACCACGGTGCCCACCACAAGCTCCAGCATCCCGCAGAGGAATTGCAGAGCGGGTGAGGCCTCAACCTCTTCCAGCATGGTCCGCCAGGCGCCCGGCTTGCGCAGTGCGCCGATGCCCGCAAACAGCGCGGTAAAGCCCAGGACCAGCCCGGACCAGGCGGTGGGATCAAAGCTATCGTTCATGGCGGCTGCCCTCCGTTGTCGTCCCTGTGCCGGGACTTCCCCAAGGCTGGTCTAGCTGCCCGCCAGAACAAGCGCTTTGCGCCAGATCAAATGCCCGCTGGACTTTAATCGCGCGCTTAAACATACTCCGCAGCAAGGCCCCCAGAGGCCAGTGGAGATCGTCGAAATGCCTGAAACGCGCGCATTGCCCCGGGTTTGCATCATCGGTGCGGGCTGTTCGGGCTTCACCACGGCCAAGCGGCTGAAGGACTATGGCGTGCCGTTCGATGTCTATGAAGCATCGGACGATATTGGCGGCACCTGGTATTACAACAACCCCAACGGGATGAGCGCCTGCTATCAAAGCCTGCACATCGATACGTCGAAATGGCGGCTGGCGTTTGAGGATTTCCCCGTGCCGGCGGACTGGCCAGACTATCCGCACCATTCGCTGCTGCTCAAATACTTCCACGATTACGTCGATCACTTTGATCTTCGCCGCCACATCCGTTTCAACACCCGCGTTGAAAGCGCCGAACGGCTGGCCGAGGGCGGCTGGCGGATCACGCTCTCAACCGGCGAGATGATGCATTACGATGCGCTCTGCGTGGCCAATGGCCACCACTGGGCGGCGCGCATTCCGGACTATCCTGGCGCGTTTACCGGGGCGCAGCTCCATTCCCACAATTACCGCACCCCGTTTGAGCCGGTCGACTGCGTGGGCAAGCGGGTGCTGGTGGTGGGCATGGGCAATTCGGCAATGGATATCGCCAGCGAGCTATCGCAGCGGCCGATGGCTGACCGGCTGTTCGTTTCGGCCCGGCGCGGCGTGTGGATCTTCCCGAAGTATTATCAAGGCCAGCCGCTCGACAAGAACCCGGCTCCGGCCTGGATGCCCAAGGGGCTGCGCCAGTGGCTGG
>CAZNFV010000214.1:0-3333 GCA_964572445.1 uncultured Novosphingobium sp.
GAGCGCGACATCTCGCATTCTTCGGTCGAACGCTTCATCGGGCCCGACGCAACCATCACGCTGGACTTCGCGCTCGCGCGCCTGACCTCGGTGGTGGACAAGCTGCTGGTCTATCCAGAGCGGATGCAGAAGAACCTCGATAAGATGGGCGGTCTGGTCCACTCGCAGCGCGTGCTGCTGGCCCTGACGCAGGCCGGGCTGGAACGCGATGCCGCTTACCGCCTGGTTCAGCGCAATGCGATGAAGGTCTGGGAAAGCGATGGCCAGCTCAGCCTGCTCGAACTGCTGAAAGCCGATCCCGAAGTCGCTGCGGTGATGAGCGCGGGTGAACTGGAAGAGAAATTCAACCTCGATTACCACTTCAAGGCAATCGACACGATCTTCACGCGGGTCTTCGGCGAGTAACTTGCCCTCAACCGGCATCCCGCCTAGCATCGCGGGATACGGTGCGGGCGGGAATGGAGACGTGGGCAAATGCAGATAATCCGGACGGTAATCTGGGTGCTGGTGCTGGTTGCGCTGGGTCTTTTTACGCTGAACAACTGGCAACCGGTCCAGGTGAAGCTGTGGGAAGGGATTATCCTGGAAACCAAGCTGCCGGCGCTGGTCATTACCTCGTTCCTGATGGGCTTCCTGCCGATGTGGCTGCTGCACAAGGGCGTACGCTGGCGGCTTAACCGCCGGATTGGACTGATGGAAAACACCGTCAAGGCCACCTCGATGGGCCAGCCAAACGCCTATGCCACGACCACGCAGCTTGAAGCCGAAGCCGAAGCTCACAAACCCGGGGATCAAGCCTGACCATGTCGAACCCGATCTATCTCGCGCTCGACGTTCCCCGGCTTGATGCCGCTGAAGCTTTGGCCCGCCGGGTCAAAGGCCATATTGGCGGGATCAAACTGGGCCTCGAATTCTTCTGCGCCCACGGTCACCACGGGGTGCATGAACTGGCCAAGATCGGGCTGCCGATCTTCCTCGACCTCAAGCTACATGACATTCCCAACACGGTGGCCGCCGCCATGCAGGCGATCCACGTGCTGGAACCGGCCATCGTCACAATTCATGCCAGCGGCGGCCGCGCGATGATGGAAGATGCGAAGGCGGCGGCGGGTGAACATACCAAGGTTGTGGCCGTCACCCTGCTGACCAGCCTGGATGAAAGCGATATGGCCGCCACCGGCGTCGGCGGCTCTGCCCATGACCAAGTCATGCGGCTGGCCGATCTGGCCCACGCGGCCGGCCTGGACGGCATCGTCTGTTCGGGTCAGGAGGTGGGCGCCGTGCATCGCCAGTGGAAGGACGGCTTTTTCGTCGTTCCCGGTCTGCGCCCGGCCGGCGGCGTGATGGGTGACCAGAAGCGTGCCGTAACCCCGCGTGAAGCCCGAGATGCCGGGGCTTCGGTCCTTGTCATCGGCCGACCGATCAGCCGCGCTGACGATCCCGTGGCGGCCGCGCGCGAGATTGAGGCAACCCTTTAGGCCGCTTCCCGGTTCAGGCAGCCGAAAGCTGGTAAAGCCCATTGCTGCGAAACAAGGAGAAGACCATGAAATCGCTTCG
The DNA here is from genome assembly GCA_964572445.1 of uncultured Novosphingobium sp. Taxonomy (GTDB): domain Bacteria; phylum Pseudomonadota; class Alphaproteobacteria; order Sphingomonadales; family Sphingomonadaceae; genus Novosphingobium. The sequence goes on from CAZNFV010000214.1 coordinate 1,558, forward strand.
TTTCGCAATCGCCCCTATTGCGCTTGCCGCAGCCATACCCGTGGCAGCCTCGGCTCAAGTGGCAACGCCCGCCGCAGCGACAGTCCCCGCCGCCACCCTGCTGTCACTGAACGCCGAAGCGCGATCATACCGCAAGCCAGACTTGGCCGTGTTTAGTGCTGGAGTAACCAGTCAGGGCAAATCTGCTGCTGCAGCCCTTTCAGCCAATTCAGCCGATATGAACCGCGTCATCGCGGCGCTTAAGGCCGCCGGGATTGCCGACCGCGATATCCAGACCAGCAACCTCAGCCTTAACCCGCTCTACGCGCCGCAAGTGGTGGGGCCCGATGGCCGGGTGCAGAATCCCGAACCGCGGATCATCGGCTATCAGGTCAACAATCAGGTGACCGTGCGGCAACGCAAGCTGAGTGATTACGGCAAGGTGCTGGATACCCTGGTCAGCGCCGGCGCCAACCAGATCAACGGACCAAGCTTTGAACTGGATGACAGCGATTCTGCGATGGACGAGGCCCGGACTGCGGCCATGGCAAAGGCCCGCCAGCGCGCCGAGCTTTATGCCCGCGCGGCGGGATTGAAGGTAAAGCGGATCGTCTCGATCAGTGAGGGCGGCGGATACAGCCCTCCGGCCCCGATGCTTTACGCCAAGATGGCGATGGCCGATTCCGCTTCGACCCCGGTCGCCCCCGGTGAGGTTTCCTTGACCGCGACCGTCTCGGTGCAGTTCGAACTGGCACCCTGAGCTGCGCCGCGTTAGGGGGCGGCAATGCCAGCCCCCCAAATTAAACTGTGCGGCCTGACTGACACGACCGCGCTTGACGCGGCGATCAGCGCGCGCGCCGACTACGCAGGTTTTAACTTCTACCCCCCCTCCCCGCGGTTCCTTTCGCCGGCTGCGGCGGCGGACTTGGGCGCGCGCGCGGAAGGCCGGATTGGCAGGGTGGGGGTTTTCGTAGATGCTGGTGATGCCGCCATTGCCGAAGCGGTTTCCGCCGCGCGGCTTGATGCCATCCAGCTCCACGGCAGCGAAAGCCCGCAACGCGCCGCTGAATTGCGCGCCGGGTTCGGCCTGCCGGTCTGGCGGGTAATCGGCGTTGCTACCGCGGCGGATATTGCCAAAGCCGATGCCTATTACGGCGCAGCCGATTTCATCCTGTTCGATGCCAAGACTCCCAAGGGTACTCTGCCCGGCGGGATGGGTCTGGCCTTTGATTGGTCCCTGCTGGCCGGCCTGCGCCTGTCGCTGCCGTGGGGCCTCGCGGGTGGTCTTAGCGCGGCGAACGTCGCCGAAGCAGCCCGGATCACGGGTGCGCCGCTGGTCGATGCCGCATCGGGGATCGAAAGCGCGCCCGGCGTAAAGGACCCGGCGCGAATTGCCGCCTTCTGCGCAGCCGCGCGATCCTGAGCAAAACCGCCTTCCGGACCGCTGGACAGCGCCGAAAATCCCTGCCAAGCGGCGGGGCATGAGCACGGTCAATTCCTTCCGCAACCAGCCGGACGAGCGCGGCCACTTTGGTCAATTTGGTGGACGCTATGTCGCCGAAACCCTGATGCCACTGGTCCTGGATCTTGAGCGCGAATATCGCGCTGCCAAGCAGGATCCTGCTTTCCAGGCCGAATTCGATGACCTGCTGGAACACTATGTCGGCCGGCCCAGCCCGCTGTACTTCGCCCCGCGCCTGACTGAGGAGCTGGGCGGGGCTCAGGTTTGGTTCAAGCGCGATGAGCTGAACCACACCGGCGCGCACAAGATCAACAACTGCATCGGCCAGATCCTGC
>CAZNFV010000215.1:0-3294 GCA_964572445.1 uncultured Novosphingobium sp.
TGAAAACCCCTATGTCATTGTCGGATTGCTGCTGGGCGCATTGCTCCCGTACCTGTTCGGCGCGATGGGCATGACAGCGGTAGGCCGTGCAGCCGGTGAAGTGGTGAAGGACGTCCGCGATCAGTTCGCGAACGATCCTGGCATCATGACCTATGCGAGCAAGCCTAACTATGCCCGCACGGTCGATCTCGTCACCAAGGCGGCGATCAAGGAAATGATCATTCCGTCGTTGCTGCCTGTGGCGGCTCCGATCCTGGTCTACTTCGTGATCACGGCCGTCGCCGGTCAGGCCAATGGCTTTGCCGCCCTCGGCGCGCTCCTGCTGGGCGTGATCGTTGGCGGTCTGTTCGTCGCGATCTCGATGACCTCGGGTGGCGGCGCATGGGACAATGCCAAGAAGTACATCGAAGACGGCAACCACGGCGGCAAGGGCTCTGAAGCCCATAAGGCTGCGGTTACCGGTGACACGGTTGGCGATCCTTACAAGGATACTGCCGGTCCAGCCGTCAACCCGATGATCAAGATCACCAACATCGTTGCGCTGCTGTTGCTCGCGGCGCTGGCTGCGGGTCACTGAGCGGGCGCTAGCCCCTCACCCACCGCAGGGTGAACCAGAACCCCGTCCGGAGCGATCCGGGCGGGGTTCTTCTTTGCCGACGCCGTTAACCGCTCGGCTAAAACCGGATTGACGCCTGCCAGCCTGACCCGCAAAGGACAGGGCATGGATATGCCCGAAATCTCCCCCGAACGCCTCGTTTCCGGCCTGGTGCGCTTGCTGACGGTTGAACCCGATGGCGAAGACCACTTCCACGGCCGCCGCAAGAAGGGCGGCGTGGGCCGGGTGTTTGGCGGCGAGGTTATTGCTCAGGCGCTCAACGCGGCCGAGGCGACAGTCGAGGAAGGGCGCGCCGCCCATTCGCTCCACGCCTATTTCCTGCGCGGCGGCAGCGAAGAACACCCCTGCGATCTGCAAGTGGCCCGCGATTTCGATGGTGGTTCTTTCTCCAACCGCCGGGTCGTCGCCAGCCAGCAGGGTCGGCCGATCCTGAACCTCACCGCCTCGTTCCAGAAGCACGAGGAAGGCCTGTCGCACCGCGATGCCGCGATGCCGGACGTTCCTCCGCCAGAAGAGCTGGAGCCGGAAGTCGATGTGCGCCGCCGCTTTGCCGAGCAGGCCCGGCCTGAGGCGCGCCACCACTTCCTGGCCCCGCGCCCGGTCGAAATGCGCGCGGTCGAAGGGCGGCACTGGATGAACCCGCAGCCAGCCCCGCCGCGCTCGCATTCCTGGTTCAAGACCGTCGCCGCCCTGCCCGACAATCCAGCGATCCACCGCGCCGTGCTGGCCTATGCCAGCGATATGACCCTGCTGGGCACCTGTGCCCTGCCCCACGGACTGTCATGGGCCCGCGGCGAAGTGATCAGCGCCAGCCTGGATCACGCCGTCTGGTTTCATGACGATTTCCGCGCTGACGATTGGCTGCTTTACGCCACGGACAGCCCCTGGTCCGATCGCGGCCGGGGCTTCAACCGGGGCCGGATCTTCACCCGTGATGGCCGGCTGGTCGCCAGCGTCGCACAAGAAGGCATGATCCGGCGCGCCACGCCCAAGGCTTAGGCCGCGCTCCGGGCTTCAGCCCATCAGGCAGCTGCGATAGCGTTCGAAGCACGCCGCTCCGCAATTGAGCCGCAACAGCGCACCTTCTGCAATTGCGCTGGCCCGGCGCCGGTCTTCCGCCACCAGCGGGCGCAGCGCCTCACGGTTCCAGGCCTCACTATGCTTGACGTCGAGTACTGCGTGGAGCGAAAAATAGCGCCGCTCGCGCTCTGTCAGGCCAACCCGCGCGAGACCTCGGGCGACACAGGCTGAACGGCCCGGGGCAGTCAATTCGATCACCCCCAGGGCACCGACACTATGCCAGGCATAGCGGCGCGAAGTCGCCATTGCTGTCATGGCATTGGCGAGCGCGAGGCTTTGCCACACGGTAGTCTCAATCTGGGGATCAAGCTGCAGCACGTCGACCAGCCGGTTCAGCATCGGTCCATGCATCCCGGCCGCATTTCCGCGTCCCATTTCGTCCCAGTAATTGCGCGCCAGTTCCAGCTTGGCACGATCCGGCAGCTTGACCTGTGTCAGCGCAACCAGATCGTCGAACCCAGCTTCACCGGCCGCTTCCTGTTGCAGGAACCAGCGCAGGTCGTCGCGGTCAGCTTCTTCAGCCAGCCATGGGAACAGCGGGTCCCCCTGCCCCGGTCCGGTATCCTTAAGCCCCTCGAACCAGGCAACAAACGCATCGGGATCAGTCGGAACACTGCGCGCCTCCGCCCTTGCTTCGCTGCGCAGTTCCTCAAGAAAGGCACCTTCAAGCCGCAGCATGGTCTGATCTTGGGCCAACTGTTCTCGCCAGTCAGCCTCGGGGAATGTCGGCGCCAGTCGCGCGCGGTTCCACTGGGCGAGCCGCTGCTGGAAGTGATCGGATTTAAACTGTGATTGTCGGAGCTTGTCCGAAGGAAGCGTAGCCATGGGAAAATTTCCTTGGTGGAACAATGTATTCCAGCAAGAACCTGATCCCGGCGATGGCGTTCCCGCAGACCGGGCAAGACGGTCTCCCCTGACGACCGCCCGCGCTGCGCCGCTTACCCGCCCGGGTGGTAGAAATCGTACAGCGTCTGCGCGACCGCGGCGCTCACGCCGGGCGCACGCTGGAGATCTTCCAGACTGGCGGCGCGGACTTTGCCGGCCGTGCCGAAATGTAGCAGCAGCGCCCGCTTGCGCGCCGGGCCAATGCCGGGGATCTCATCCAGCGGACTGGCCGTGATGGCCCGGCTGCGCTTTTCGCGGTGCGCACCGATGGCGAAGCGGTGAACCTCATCACGCAGCCGCTGGAGATGGAACAGCAGTGGTGAGTTCTCCGGCAGCATCTTTTCGCGACCGTCGGCGAAGTGGAACACCTCACGCCCCTCGCGGCCATGATTGGGCCCTTTGGCGATGGCGATCAGCGGCACGTCCTCAATCCCCAGATCCTCCAGCGTATCGCGCACGGCGCTCATCTGGCCCTTCCCGCCGTCGATCAGCACGAGATCGGGCCACATGCCGGAATCGCGATCTGGGTCCTCGTCTTGCACCCGCGCAAAACGCCGCTGGAACACTTCGCGCATCATCGCAAAATCGTCATTGGTCTGGGCGGTCTTGATATTCCACTTGCGATACTGGCCCTTCAGGAAGCCTTCCGGACCCGCCACGATCATCGCCCCAAGCGCCTGAGCGCCCTGGATGTGGCTGTTGTCATAGACCTC
>CAZNFV010000216.1:0-3287 GCA_964572445.1 uncultured Novosphingobium sp.
CACCAGCCAGATCATGCAGCTGCAGATCGCCAAGCACCTGCTGCGCGAATTCAAGGCTGAAGGGTCGGTCTGGTAAGCCATGTACCAGCTGCTCAACGGCCTCTCGATCGTCGAAGTTTCGTCATTCGTCGCCTCGCCCACGGCTGGGCTTTATTGCGCGCAGATGGGCGCAGAGGTGATCCGGATCGATCACACCGCCGGCGGGCTCGACTATGGCCGCTATATGATGACGGCGGAGGGTCGCTCGCTGTCGTGGGAGAACCTCAACCGCGCCAAGAAAAGCGTCGCGCTGGATCTTCAGTCACCCGAAGGTCGCGAGCTGGCGGTGGAGCTGACCCGCGCGACCGGGCAGCTGATCACCAACCTGCCGCTCGAAAGCTTTATGGCGCATGACAAGATCGCCGCCGGGCGGCCCGATCTGGTTTCGGTGCGGATCATGGGCTGGCACGATGGGCGCCAGGCAATGGACTTCACGGTCAACGCCGCCTCGGGCTATCCGCTAATGACTGGGCCGGAGGAGTGGGACGCGGATGGCGCCCCGCCAGTCAATCAGGTCCTGCCAGCCTGGGATTTCATCACCGGGGCCTATTGCGCCTTTGCGTTGATGGCCGGCCTGCGTCACCGCGATGCCACCGGCCAGGGCAGTGAACTGCGCGTGCCGCTGGGCGACGTGGCGATTGGCACGGCCTTCAACGCCGGTGCCGGTCCGGAAATGCTCTATCGCGGGGCTGACCGGGAACGGATTGGCAATGCGATCTGGGGCGCGTTCGGTCGCGATTTCCGCAGCCGGGATGGCACGCGCTTCATGATTGCGGCGCTCACGCCGAAGCAGTGGAAGGCAACGGTCGAGGCCTTTGGTCTGGGCGATGCGGTCGGCGCGCTGGAGGGTGAACTTGGCGTCAGCTTCCTGGCCAGCGATCACTGGCGCTTCGTCCACCGTCACCGCCTGTTCGAGCTGTTCCAGCAGGCGGCAGAGCGGTTTGACTATGCCGACCTGGCCGTTCGCCTGACCAAGGCCGGGGCGACCTTCGAACATTACCGCACCATGCACGAGATGGCCCGCGATCCTGAGCTGGTGACCAACAACCCGCTGTTCGGCCCATCGCCTGCCAATCCCAGCGGCTTTGAATATCCGGCAACCCGCAGCTTCGCCAATATCCCGGACCGGGAAGCGGGCGATCCCAAAGCCGCGCCCTATCTGGGGGAGCACAGCGAAGAAGTGCTGGCGGAGCGGCTGGGGCTTTCATCCGGACAGATTGCCACGCTGATTGATCGCGGCGTGGTGGCTACTTCAGACAAGGACCGCACCCTATGACCTTACGCCGCGCCGCCATTGTCGCTCCGATCCGCACTGCCGTTGGCAAGTTTGGCGGCAGCCTTGCTTCGCTGACCGCTGGCCAGCTGGGCGCAACGATCCTGAAAGCGCTGATGGAGCGGACCAAGATCGATCCCACCCGGGTCGACGATGTGATCTTTGCCCAAGGTTACGGCAACGGCGAAGCGCCGTGCATCGCACACTGGTCATGGTTGCTGGCCGGCCTGCCCGAAGAAGTGCCCGGCTATCAGCTGGACCGGCGCTGCGGATCAGGACTGCAGGCGATCGTCAACGCGGCGATGATGGTGCAGACCGGCGTGTCGGACGTGGTCGTGGCCGGTGGCTGCGAATCCATGTCCAATGTTGAACATTACAGCACCGATATCCGCAAGGGCGTACGCGCCGGCAATCTGACGCTGCATGACCGGCTGACCCGTGGCCGGGTGATGAGCCAGCCGATCGAACGCTATGGCGTGATTTCCGGCATGATCGAGACGGCCGAGAACCTCGCCAAGGACTGGAACATCAGCCGCGAAGCCTGCGATGCCTATGCCGCGCGCAGCCACCAGCGGGCCACGGCGGCCTGGGCCAATGGACTGTTCGCGGATGAGCTGGTCCCGGTGGAAATCCCGCAGAAGAAGGGCGATCCGGTGATCTTCGCGCAGGACGAAGGCTATCGCGCAGACGCCACCATGGAAACGCTGGGCAAGCTGCGCGCGTTGGAAGGCGGCGTGGTTACGGCCGGCAATGCCAGCCAGCAGAACGATGCGGCGGCGGCCTGTCTGGTCGTGGCTGAAGACAAGCTGGAAGAACTGGGGCTTGAACCGATTGCCTGGTTCCACTCGTGGGCGGCAGCGGGCTGCGATCCCAGCCGGATGGGCTATGGCCCGGTCCCGGCGACCGAGCGGCTGTTTGCGCGCAATGGCCTGTCGTGGAGCGATATCGGCCTGATCGAACTGAACGAGGCCTTCGCGCCGCAAGTCCTCGCCTGCCTGAAAGGCTGGGGCTGGTCTGATGATGACAGCCGGCATGACATGCTCAACGTCAATGGCTCAGGCATTTCGCTCGGCCATCCGATCGGAGCGACTGGCGGCCGGATCCTCGCCAACCTGAGCCGCGAGATACAGCGCCGCGATGTAAAATATGGCCTCGAAACGATGTGCATTGGCGGTGGTCAGGGCATCGCAGCGGTGTTTGAAAAGGCATGACCATCGATCTGGGCAAAGTGCTGGGCGCCGCCTGCGGCTATCGCGATCTTGCGCGGGCCGCGGTCAGCGGGATTGATCCGGCCGATCAGCGTGCGCACCACGGCTTTGCCTGGATCGCCACCAGCGTCGCCGCGCTGGAAGCGGTTGCGCAGTGGCTGGAAGCCAACGGTGGCGGAACCGCGCTGGACCGGCAGGTCGCCTTGCTCGGCTTCGCGGAAACGATGGCGCAGCTGACCGGCGGACTGCCGATGGGCCAGAATGAGCTGCTGCGGCCGGCGGACCTGGGGCTGGCGGCGGAAGCGCGGGACCTTGCGCTGGCCGCTGCTGATCTGGTTGAAGGCGATCTGGCTGCCGTCCGCGCTGCCGTGGCCGCCGCTTTGGCCGATGGGGTCTGGCCGAGCGAAGGGCTGCATGATGCCGAACTGGATTCGATCCGCGATACCTTCCGCCGCTTCACCGAAGCAGAGGTACTGCCCCACGCGCACAAGTGGCATCTGGCCAATGATCTGATCCCCGATGCCACGGTGCAGGCCATGGCCGAGCTGGGCACCTTCGGCGCGACGATCCCGGAGGAATTTGGCGGGCTGGGCCTGTCCAAGCTGGTGATGTGCCTGATCACCGAAGAGCTATCGCGCGGCTGGATCGGCGCGGGTTCGCTCGGCACCCGCAGCGAGATTGCAGGCGAATTGATCGCCATGGGCGGCACGGCGGCGCAAAAGGAAACCTGGCTCCCGAAGATCGCCAGCGGCGAAGTGCTGCCGACC
>CAZNFV010000217.1:0-3283 GCA_964572445.1 uncultured Novosphingobium sp.
TTTACGTTCCGTTAAGCAAGGTCACCTAAACCTTGCGGCATGCCATCGCTCGCATTCAACTTTTTCCGCTCGTCGCGCCCCGCGCCAGCCCCGCTGCCAGAGCTGGTCGCTGCCGACGCGGCAACCTTGCGGGGCATGTCGCGCGAGATCCCGCGCAAGTGGCAATTGCTTGATGGGCTGACTGCCGAACTGGGCCAGATCGCCGGGGTGCCCACCATCGTCACACGGCCAGAACAGCAGTTCTTCCCGATTGCGATTGAGCTGGCCGGCGGTGCGGTGCGTGATGCAATCGCTGCGGAATTGACCGACCTGATAGACCTGCTTGAGCCAGCGGTTGAGGCATTCAGCCGTTCTGCTTCGCTAAGCCAGGCCGATCTCAATATGGCCCACACCATGCTGGAGCACGTTACGGCCGTGCGGATGCGCATGCTGGCGGCGGTTCCGGCTGCCGAGGCCTGAGCAACACTTAGGCCGTTTACATTGCAGTGCAGCGCGGCTAACGGCGCCACCATGCTGATGGCCACTACCAAGCCGATTACCATTAAACCGACTCGCGGAAGCGGGGCGGTTCGTGGTGCGCGCTGGACGACGGCGTAACCCAAACGAACCAAGCCCCGCGCGAGATGCGGGGCCTTCATCAGCAAGCGCCAGGTTCCCGCAGCTCCCGCCTCAAAGACTGGAGATGTGACAATGGTGCAGAGATTTTCCGCAGGACAACAGCTTAACGTCGGTGTGGTCGGCGCGACCGGCCTGGTCGGCTCGATGATGCGCGAACTGCTGGCGGAACGAAACTTCCCGGTCGGCACGTTGCGGCTGTTCGCCTCGGCCCGTTCGGCTGGCAAGCAGATCGATTTCAACGGCACCGCAGTGACCGTCGAAGATGCCGAAACGGCCGACTTTGCCGGGCTCGACGTAGTGTTCTTCTCGGCCGGTGGTTCAACCTCCAAGGCTCTGGCACCCAAGGCGGCTGCGGCAGGTGCGATCGTGATCGACAACAGCTCGGCCTGGCGCAGCGATCCGCAAGTGCCGCTGGTCGTGGCCGAAGTGAACCCCGATGCGCTGGCCGATCTGCCCAAGGGGATTGTCGCCAATCCAAACTGCACGACAATGGCGGCCATGCCGGTGCTGAAGCCGCTGCATGACGAGGCCGGACTGAAGCGGCTGGTGGCCTCGACCTATCAGGCTGTGTCCGGCGCGGGTGTTGCGGGCATTGAGATCCTCGCCAAGCAGCTCTCCCATGTCGGGGATCGCGCGGCGGAGCTGGCCCGCAATGGCCAGGCTGATTTCCTGCCCGCGGCCGAAAAGTGGGCCGCGCCGATCGCCCATAACATTGCCCCGCTGAACTATGTGCTGGGCGAGGACGACTACACCGAGGAAGAGCTCAAGCTGCGGGATGAGAGCCGCAAGATCCTGAACATTCCAGGCCTGCCGGTTTCGGGCACCTGCGTGCGCGTGCCGGTCTTCACCGGTCACGGCATCTCGATCAATGCCGAGTTCGAACGGCCGATCTCCGCCGCCCGCGCGCTGGAGTTGCTGGAAGCAGCCCCTGGCGTGGTGGTTACCGAAGCTCCGGATTCATTATCCGCGACCGGTCTTGACCCGGTGCTGGTCGGGCGTGTCCGTCCCGACCGCTCGGTCGAGCACGGGCTGGCGCTGTTCGTGGTCGGTGACAACCTGCGCAAGGGCGCTGCACTCAATGCGGTGCAGATCGCCGAAGTGCTGTGCGGCCGCCCCGTTCAGTAGCCTGACCGGTCACTTGACGTTGAAGGTGATCTTCCCGGCCATTTTGTGACCATCGGCGCCAGCTGACTGCCACCGTGCCTCATAAGTGCCGGTGCGCAGCGGCTGGCGCAGGTTCAGCGTCAGCGTCTTGTTGCCGTTTGACCAGGGCGGCACGAAGTTCTTGATTGGCATGATGCCATGGTCAGCATGGCCGGGCATCGCGGTCATCAGCAGCTCGACCCCGGTCTTGGCCGGGATCAGCGTGTCAGTGAAGTTTAGCGCCACGGTTTTTGGCGCGGTGGCCGTGCTGCCATCGGCCGGGCTGGCGCTGGCGATTTTCACGTGCGCAAGCGCCGGAACCGAGAGGCTTAGCGCGGCTGCGGCGAGCAGGGTGGGGAGGCGAAACGACATGGATGTGTTCCTCTTCAAATTCAGAACCAGAACCGCACGCCCATGACCACTGAGGTCACGTGCGGGTCCTCGCCCGCCAGGCGGGCAAAATGGGCGCTGTCGCCCAGCTTCCAGCCCTGTTCTATCCCCAGATAGGGCGCGAACTCGGGCACGATTTCATAGCGCAGCCGCAGGCCAGCCTCGATCTTGTCGATCCCGGCGCCGACTTTGCGTGCTGGGTTGTCCTGAGCGGCGAAGTTCAGCTCGACCCGCGGCTGCAGGATCAGCTTCTGCGTGATCCGCTGGTCCAGCTCCGCCTCGATCCGCGCGGTCAGATCGCCGCGCTGCGACAGGAATAACGCCGCGTCGACTTCGAACAGGTAGGGGGCGAGGCCCTGAATACCGATCACTGCGTGGGTATCGGTCTGCCCAGCCAGATCTTGCCGGACCCCGACTTGCAGGTCCCAGAACGGTGCGACCGCCTTTGACCACAGCGCCTGGACCTCGGCGTCTTCCACCGCGTCGCCCAGCGCGATCTCGCCTTCGCTCTTCAGCCACAGCTTGCTGGTCGGGTTACCGTAATAGCCTTGAATATCCCACAACAGGCCATCGTGGCCCTGGCGCGCCTGATACTCAAACCGGTCGGCCTGGAACCAGGTGGTCACGCTGCTGCCGTGCTCGGCCTTCAGTGCGGCGCGGGACGGGGCCATGGCCTCCGCACCCCAGACCGCATCGGCCGCGCGCGGGGGGCCGGAGCCAGCTTCTTCGGGAGCAGGCAGTTCCATCGTCGGGCCGGGCGAGGGATCTACCGCTTCAGGCGCAGGCTCACCGACTGGCTGCGGCATCTGGTGCCCGGCGTGGGCATCATGGTCCTGCGCCAGGGAAGGGGCCGACAAGGACAGGCCAGCAAGCGTTGTCAGGAGAGCAAGCCGGTTCACTTAGCGCCCTCCGGTCCCATCACGGTCACGGTCTGCATCATGCCGCCATGCATGTGATACATCAGGTGGCAGTGGAACGCCCAGTCGCCCGGCTCGTTGGCGGTCAGGTCAAAAGTCGCGCTCGCACCCGGCTGGACGGTGACGATGTTCTTGCGCGGCTGGTGGGCCGGGGACTGGCCGTTGACCAGTTCGAAGAACATCCCGTGCAAGTGGATCGGGTGGGCCATCATGGT
>CAZNFV010000218.1:0-3275 GCA_964572445.1 uncultured Novosphingobium sp.
TCGATACCTATTGGCAGACCGAAACCGGGGCGATCATGATCTCCCCGCTGCCCGGCGCCCATGCGCTGAAGCCCGGCGCGGCCAGCTTCCCGATGTTCGGCGTGGTCCCACAGATCGTCGATGGCGAAGGCGCGGTGCTGGATGGCGCGACCGAGGGCAACCTGTGCATCACCCAGTCCTGGCCGGGGCAGATGCGCACCGTGTGGGGTGATCACGAACGGTTCTTCCAGACCTATTTCACCACCTATCGCGGCAAGTATTTCACGGGCGATGGCTGCAAGCGTGATGCCGATGGCTATTACTGGATCACCGGCCGGGTCGACGACGTGATCAACGTATCAGGCCACCGGATGGGCACGGCCGAAGTCGAATCCGCGCTGGTCGCCCATGCCAAAGTGGCCGAAGCCGCCGTGGTGGGCATGCCGCACGAGATCAAGGGCCAGGGCATCTATGCCTATGTCACGCTCAACGCTGGCGAGGAGCCGAGCGATGACGTTCGCAAAGAACTGGTCCAGTGGGTGCGCAAGGAGATCGGGCCGATCGCCACGCCCGACGTGATCCACTTCGCGCCGTCCCTGCCCAAGACCCGTTCGGGCAAGATCATGCGGCGGATTCTGCGCAAGATCGCCGAGGGGGACGTCTCCAACCTGGGCGACACCTCGACGCTGGCCGATCCGGGCGTGGTCGACAGTCTGCTAACCAGCGGGCGCTAGCCGGGCGGTTCAGGGCTGCTTGGTGCGGAGCAACATTTCGGTGTCATAGCCCAGTGCGCCAGCCCGTGCGATCAGCGCCGCCACCTGGTTCGGCGCCGGGGTCTGTTCGCGCGACAGCAGCCAGAGGTAACGGCCCGATGGTTCCCCTACGATCGCCCAGGAGTAATCCTCGGCCCGGTCCAGCACCCAGTAATCGCCATAGAACGGGCCAAAGAAGCTGACCTTCAGCTTGGCATTGGTCACCGGGTCAACAATCTTGGCCTTGCCATCCGCAACCGAAACCTTGCCATCGGGCTTGCGGCAGGCGTTGCGGACGGCGATCATGCCATCGGCGCGCAAGGCATAGTCGGCGCTGACGCCTTCGCAGCCCCGCTGGAATGACTGCTCATAACGCGCAATTTCGTACCAGCGGCCGAGGTACTTGGGCAGTTCAACCGACTTGGCCGGCTGCGGTACGGCGGTATTGCCGACGGGGTGCTTGGGCCCCAGCACCGCGCAGCCCGACAGCAGGACGGCGGCCACGGCGAGGACCGAAAGCTTGGCGGGGAGGCTCAGGTTCATTGCGGCGATCCGTCCGATTGTGGCAACAGGCATTGAATCTGGGGTTCTTAACCCGGTATGCAAGGGCGATGATCGCTCAAACCATCCAGCTCGCGCTTGCCCCGGTCTTCGTGCTGGTGGCGATCGGCAATATCATGAACTTGCTGTCATCGCGGCTGGGCCGGATCATTGATCGGTCCCGGCACCTGCAAGACCGCTACAGCGCGACTGTCGGGCCAGACCATGATGCCGTGGTGATCGAAATGCGCGCCATTTCGCGGCGCATTCATCTGATCAACCGGGCCATCTTCCTGATGGTGCTCAGCGGCCTGACCATCGGGGTGACGGTGGCGGTGCTGTTCCTTGAGGAATTCGTGGCGGTCCGGCTGCAGCTGGTGGCGGCCGGCCTGTTCCTGGTGGCAATCGGGCTGCTGATGTGGGCGCTGCTGCTGTTCCTGCGCGAAACCCGGGTGGCATCGGCGCAATTGCGCATCCCGGCCAGCCTGCTGGAACTGGAGCGCGAACTTTAGCTCAGCAGCTTGCGGCCCTTGGCTTCGATCTGGCTGCGGATCATCGGCTCGATGAAGCTGAGCGCAGCGGGCAGTTCGACGGTGAAGGCCACTTCGCTGTCCGCTACCTCGATCGCGCCCGTCAGCTCCTGGCCCATCGCGCCGACAGTCAGGTTCATCCGGTCATCATCCTGCCAATTGGTGGTGACCGAGGCGAAGCCGGGGATGAAGTTGGCAATCTCGCCCGAACGTTCGCGCACCCGGCGGCGGGCTTCGTCCTTGCCAAGGGTGTGGGGCAGGGCGATCCTCATTGCCCGTTCTCCGCCTCGGGCCCCGCGCCGTACTTGTAATCGAGATAACGGGTCTTGATCGCCAGGTTATCAATCGCGCCGCTCGCCAGCTGGCGGGTGACGCTGTCAATCTCTGCACTGATCTTGCCCAGGCTATCGACCAGGTGCTGATCGGGGCTGCCACCACCCTGAGCCTCACCGCGCAAGTGGCGCGGGATCGCGGTGTAGGAGGAAATCAGTTCGGGCAGGTGATCCCCCACCAGCTTGCGCACTTCCAGCGCAGCGGGGGCGTTATCGGTCAGGCCATCAAGCTGACTGCCGAGTGCATCGAGTTGCAGGCCGAGCGTATCGACCAGCTGCACTGCCGGGGCGGGCAGGGCCGGGCGCTGTTGTTCCAGCCACAGCTCGGTCCGCCCAACCAGTGACTTCACGTCGCTGCCGCGCAGGGCTTCCCGGCTGGGGACCTTGAGCTTGGGCACGGCGGCGAAGAAGGCCACGGCGGCGATGATCGCCAGCATGGTGACCAGTACGCCGGTCATTCCGATCCCATCAATGATCAGGCCGGCGACCATCGCGGCAAACACGATTGCACCAACTGTTGCCAGCGCACGCTTGACCTGGCGCGCCGCATGTTCGCGCTTGAGCGCTGCTGAGCGCCGTCCGATCGAATTGCGCCGTCCACCGAAGTCGCGGTTGTTGACCAGCGACTGCTTGGCCTGACGCAGGATCAGGTCGGAATTGTGGGCTTCACCGGGCAAGTCAGCCCTCCAGCGTCAGCAGGCTGGGGGCGTCTGCCGCCTTGGCCGCCTGCGCCGCGCCTTCAGCGCGGGCGATGTAGCCCTTGGACTTTTCGACCTCAGAGGTCAGCGTGGTGACGGTCTGCTTCATGTTTTCCAGCGCCTTCACCTTGAAGGTGTCGATGTTGTCCATCGTGTCATAGATGTTCTGGAAAGCGCGCTGCAGCGTTTCCAGCGGGATCGTGCTCGATGCCGCCATTTCGTGGATCTTGCCGGTCTGGTCGCGCAGCAGCGTGCCGGTCGAATCGATCAGGCCCGCCGTCGTTGCATTCAGCGCGGTGACCTGCTGCAATACCAGCCGCTGGTTGGCCATGGCCTGGGCCACAGTCACGGCAGTGCGCAGCGCGGCAACGGTGGTGGTGCTGGCGCGATCGACGCCTTTGACCAGTTCGACATTGTTCTTCTTGACCAGATCGAGCGCGAGAT
>CAZNFV010000219.1:0-3226 GCA_964572445.1 uncultured Novosphingobium sp.
AGGTGCCGTGATCGACATCAAGCAGCACGCCTTGCGCGCCTTCGAACAGGATGCGGGCTCCGGCCTTGCGGACCTTGTTCAGGCGCCGCCAGACCGGCTGGGCATATTGCAGCACGGATGGGGCAATCGCGCGCAGATCAGCCAGCAGCGCCGCCCGGTCAACCGGCGGCTGGCCGAAGCCGGCACGCAGAGCATCGTGGTGGGCACAAAGCCGGTCAAGCTGGGAATCCAGCGCATCAAGGTGGGCCAGATCGCAAACCCGGATCGCGCGGCGGCCAACCTTGTCTTCATAGGCCGGGCCAATGCCGCGCCCGGTGGTGCCAATCTTGCCCGTGCCGGCTGCGGCTTCGCGCAGTCCATCCAGATCGCGGTGCAATGGCAGGATCAGCGGGCAGTTATCGGCAATCGCGAAGTTTTCGGTGTTGATGATCACACCCTGGCCTTCAAGCTTCGCAATCTCGCTCTGGAGGTGCCAGGGATCGAGCACCACGCCGTTACCAATTATGGAGAGCGTGCCGGTGACGATACCAGACGGCAGCAGGCTCAGCTTGTAGACCTGATCACCAACCACCAGGGTATGACCGGCGTTATGCCCGCCCTGGAAGCGCACCACGGCATCGGCGCGGCTTGCCAGCCAATCGACGATCTTGCCCTTGCCCTCATCGCCCCATTGGGCGCCGATCACGGTTACATTGGCCACGGTGTTGCGATTCCTTTGCTGTGCTCGCGAAAACCGTGCCGCGAACTAGGGGAACGCGTCAACGAGGGCAAGGCGAAGCTGGGCCAAGGCCTGCAACAATGCGCGACAAAGTTTGGCTAAGGCCGGAACCCCGGCTCGCCAACTGCGTTTGCCCCGCCATCGCTCCATTGCGGGCGCTTAAGGAGACACTAGCGATGAGCAACAGCCGCACTGTCCTCGAAACGTTGATCGACACAGTCTATGATTCAATCGAAGGCTATCGCCGCGCCGGCGAAACGGCGTCCACTGCCGGCGTCAAGAACGTCTTCGGCAACCAGATCGACCGGAGGCGGCGCACGCTGGAAATGCTCAACCAGGAACTCGGTCGCCTGGGCGGCAAGGTCATCACCACGGGCACAATGACTGGCGGCCTGCACCGGTTCTGGCTGAAAATCACCGAAGCGTTCGAATCCGGCGATGAGGCTGCGATCGAACGCGTGCACGAAGGTGAAGAATACCTTGCCAGCAAGTTCGAGGCTGCACTCGAACATGATGACCTTGATCCGCAAACCCTGTCAGTCATCGAACGGGCGCTGGGCGAAATCCGGCAGGGCGAAAGCCTGGCCGATCAGCTTGAAGGTACGAGCGCGCGTTAGAGCTTGACCGGCACTGTCCCGTCGAGCCGGTGCGTGCAGCCCAGCGCCACCGGCTCGCAGGCCGCGCAGACCGCAGCGACAGTGCGCCAGCCCACGGCACGCAAACGGGCCGCAACTTCGGGGTCATGGCCGAGCGGCAGGAACAAGGTGTCTGGCTGCGCTTCCGCTTCAGCCAGGGCGTCGATCAGGTCATCGGGGTAAAGCGAAAAGCCGATTGCCGGCTCATTTTCTGCCCCGCTGCCCAGGATGGCATAGCTGCCGCCCCGGCCCACTGCGCCGGGCAGGCCTTCGGCATAGATCGTGAAGCCGAACCAGGACTGGTACTCAAAGCCGTGGCGCTCGCTCGGATCAAGCGTCAGCCGGGCAAGGGTACCGACCCGCGCAGCAATCGTGCGCAAGGCTGCAATTCTGCCTGAAAGCACGCCGCCCTGATCGAATGCCGCCAGCTTTTCGATTGCAGCGTCGAATGGCCCGATCGCGGCCAATAACGGCAGGTAAGCCTGGCCGCCTGCCGCAACGAGCCCGCCGGCATCTTTGCCATCCAGCTCGCGTCGCACTGCGTCAATCTGGGTTGAGTCGAGTGGTAGCGCCGCCGCCAGTGCGTCAACCAGGTCTGGCAACGTGAAATCGACTGACAGCCCTTTCGCTCCGGCTGCGGTAAGGGCTTCCAGCGCCACGGCCAGCACCTCGCCGGCCGCAGCTACGCTGTCATTGCCGATCAGCTCTGCACCCAGTTGCAGCCGCTCACGGGTGGGATCAAGCCCATCGCCTTTGATAGTGATTACCTGCCCGGCATAGCACAGCCGCAAGGGGCGGGCGTGCTGGGCCAGCGCCGTGGCGGCGATCCGGCCCACCTGCACGGTAATATCGCTGCGCAGCGCCAGAGTGCGCAGGCTGGCCGGATCAACGAAGCGGAACATCCGCCGCGGCTGAACCCCGGCCATCCGGCTGGCCATCGACTTTTCGAACTCGATCGTCGGCGGCTGAACCCGATCATACCCATGGCTGTCCAGCACATCCAGCACGGCCCGGGTTACGCGGGCAGCGGTGGCTGCATCGCGCGGCAGGCGGTCTTCCAGGCCTTCGGGCAACAGGTCGCGGTCAGTATCTTGCATCGAAATTTCCAACTTCGTCATTCCCGCAGAAAGCGGGAACCCAGCTCCGACAACCTCCGCACGCGGCGCGGCGCGGAGATGGGTCCCTGCTTTCGCGGGGATGACGGGTATTGGCAAGTGCGCTTGCGCGCGCCTTAAAACGCCAGCGCCATCACCCGCTTCACGCCGGGCACATCGCGCGCAGCGGCAATGACATCGGCGGGCACGGGGCTGTCGACGCTGAGCAGCAGGATGGCTTCTTCCCCAGCGGCGCGGCGGCCCAGGTTGAAGGTGCCGATGTTGATGCCCGCTTCGCCCAGCAAAGTACCGATCCGGCCGATAAAGCCGGGGGCGTCCTCATTGACGATATACATCATGTTGCCCGCCAGTTCGGCCTCGACCTTGATGCCGAACAGTTCGACCAGGCGCGGCTCGCTGTTTGAGAACAGCGTGCCGGCGACCGAACGTTCGCCGGCATCGGTCTTGACCGAAACGCGGATCAGCGTGTGGTAAGCCCCTTCCTTCTCGGTTTTGACTTCACGCACTTCGATCCCGCGCTCTTTGGCCAGGAACGGGGCATTGACCATGTTGACCGTGTCCGACTGCACGCGCAGGAACCCGGCGAGGACGGCCGCGACGATCGGCTTGATGTTCAGCTCTGCCGCCGCGCCTTCCGCGTGGATCGAGACGCGGGGAATAGCACCAGTAGTCAGCTGGCCGACCAGGCTGCCCAGCTGTTCAGCCAGCGCCATATAGGGCTTCAGCTTCGGCGCTTCTTCGGCCGAGAGCGACGGCAT
>CAZNFV010000220.1:0-3213 GCA_964572445.1 uncultured Novosphingobium sp.
GTCAGGGCTTCGCGCACCAGGGCGAATTCGAAATGTTCCAGATAGCGCAGCCCGCCGTGGACCAGCTTGGTCGAGGCGGAGGACGTACCCTGGGCCAGATCGCCGGATTCGAGCAGCAGCACTTTCGCGCCACGCCCGGCGGCATCGCGCGCAATGCCCGTGCCATTCACGCCGCCGCCGATTACTGCCAGATCAAACTGCATCGTCATCCTATCGCACATCCGGCGCCGACACTGGCCGCACCGCACCCGGCGGAGTCAGGCGGCGGAACAGCCGGCCCTGCTCACTGAACAGCACCAGGCAAAGCGCGCCAAGCCCGCCTGCCAACAGGGCCCAGGCCAGCGGTCGGGCGGTGCCATCATAGGCCTGGCCGATCAGCGCGCCGAGACTGGCCGCCACGGCCATCCGCACGAACATCTGGAATGAGCTGGCCGCCCCCGCAATCCGGGCAAAAGGCTGCAGGGCGATCGAACCGAAATTGGCACCCAGGAAGCCCATCAGGCACATGTTCAGGCCCATCACCGGCACGAACTGCCACAGCGTCTGATGCGGCAGGTGCGCCAGCCAGACCTGCACCGTGCTGACGACGATGAAAGCCAGCAAGGCCGTGTGAGAAACACGCCGCGCGCCGAACCGTTCAACAATCCGCGAGTTGAAGAAATTGGCCACGGCCATGCCGCCCGCCATCACCGCAAAGATCAGGGGGAAGCTGGCGCCCGCCCCGAAATGCTCAGCCACCAGCTGCTGGGCCGAATTGATATAGCCGAACAGGCCCGACACCAGCAGCGCGGCCCCCAGGATATAACCCATCGCCGCGCGGTTGGTCGCCGCGGTCCACATATTCGCGGCAATTGCGCGTGGCGCAATCGACTGACGGTTCGCCGGATCAAGCGTTTCGGGCAGACGCAGCCAGGCCCACAGCCACACCGCTACCCCGAGCAAAGCCATACCCCCAAAGATCCAGCGCCAGCTGGCCACGGCCAGCACTGCCTGGCCAAAGCTGGGCGCGGCCATCGGCACGATCATGAACATCACCGCCACGGTCGATTGCGCCCGCGCCATCCGATCGCCCGAGAAGCGATCACGGATGATGGCATTGGGCAGCACGGACAGGCCCGCGCTGCACACCGCTTGCAGCGCACGCAGCACCAGCATGGTGGTAAAATCGGTCACCAGCGCACAAGCCAGCGACAGCGACACATAGGCCGCCAGGCTGGCGAACAGCACCGGGCGGCGACCAAACCGATCAGCCAGCGCGCCGGGAAACAGCGCGCCAATCCCGGCGGCGATCAGATAGACCCCCACCACCAATTGCCGCTGATTGGGATCATCAACCCCCATGTCGCGCGCGATCACGCCCAGCGCGGGTAGCATGGAATCGATGCACAGCGCTTGCAGCGCCATGATCATCGCCATCAGCGCGACGAATTCGCGCTCACCCAGCTTGGCACGGGGGGCGGAAGGACTTGCTGATTGCATCGGCAAGCCATTGGCCTGTTCCGCCCGCGCTGGCCAGACTGAATTCGCATGGGTAAGGCTGGCACCATGGCTGATCCCGCCGACGAGGCTGATTTTGATGATGCCCCTGGGCAGGGGCTGCGCAAGATTATCCATGTCGATATGGACGCCTTCTACGCCAGCGTTGAACAGCGTGACGATCCGGCGCTGCGCGGGCTGCCCGTGGCGGTGGGCGGCGATGGCCCGCGCGGGGTGCTAACCACCTGTTCTTATGAGGCGCGCAAATTTGGCTGCCGGTCCGCCATGCCTTCGATCACCGCCAAACGGCTCTGTCCGCAGCTGATCTTCGTGCGCCCGCGCTTTCCGGTCTACACTGCGATCTCACACCAGATCCGCGACATCTTCCGGGACTATACGCCGCTGGTCGAACCGCTCTCGCTTGATGAGGCCTATCTGGACGTAACAGCCGACGTGAAGGGGATCGGCTCTGCGATCCGTATTGCCGAACTGATCTGCGCGCGAATCAAGACCGAGACCGGGCTGACCGCCAGCGCCGGCGTCTCATACAACAAGTTCATCGCCAAGCTGGCGAGCGACCAGAACAAGCCCGACGGCATCTGCGTGGTCCGCCCCGGCGAAGGCGCGGCATTCGTGGCCGCCATGCCGGTGCGGCGGTTCCATGGCATCGGTCCGCGCGGCGCGGACAAGATGAAGCAGCTGGGGATCGAAACCGGTGCAGACCTCGCCGCCAAGGATATCCACTTCCTGCGCGCGCAGTTCGGCAGTCAGGCCGATTACCTCTACCGCGCCGCCCGCGGGATTGACCTGCGCCGGGTCAAGGCCGACCGGCCCCGCAAATCGGTTGGATCAGAACGGACGTTCGAAACCGACATTTCATCCGGCGCGGCGCTACGCGAACAGCTGGAGCGGATTGTTGGGCTGACCTGGGACCGGATTGAGCGCAGCCAGGCCGAAGGCCGGACCGTGACCCTGAAGCTGAAGCTGAAGGACTTCACCGGGCTGACCCGGGCCCGCTCGCTCTCCCAGCCAGTGCAGGATCGCAACCAGTTTGCCGAGATCGGCCAGGCCTTGCTGGAAGAGCTGTTGCCGCTGCCCCAGCCGGTCCGGTTAATCGGGCTGACCCTGTCACAGTTGACGGATGACGAGCCTGAAACCCCGGCTCCGGTCAGATCGGCGAGCCAGCTTTCGCTGTTCTGACCCAGCCGGCCAGATGGTGCTGCAACTGCTGCGCCAGGTCTGCCGGCAAGGCATCCAGCGCAAAGAACTCTGCTGCGATAATCTCGCGCCCGTCTCCCTGCGGCAGGCCGCGCGCCCGCCCGGTGATCACGTGGACGCGGTTAACCGTTCCAGCCAGTGGCTCCTCGATCACAGCAATTTCGCGCGGGTCCTCCAGCGCGCAGGCGGTTTCTTCGGCCAGTTCGCGCAAAGCCGCCGCCAGAGGCGTTTCTTGCCGCCCGATCCCGCCGCCGGGCAGCAGCCAGCGCCCGCTGCCATAAGAATGCCGCACCAGCAGCACGCGCCCCGCACCATCGAAGGCCAGCACCCGGCAACCCAGCAGCAGCGGTTTTCTGACCCGCCACCAGACCAGCCGGACCCGGTGCGCCTGAATCAGCAGCGCCCGGTGCAGCGGCTTCGGGATCAGGCGAAGCATGTTACCGGCTGTTGGGCAGCGCGCAGCAACCGGGCAACCGGCAAGTCATGATCGCCCCGTGCTGCCGCTTCAAACAGCGCGAC
>CAZNFV010000221.1:0-3197 GCA_964572445.1 uncultured Novosphingobium sp.
TGGGGCTCAAGGTCTCAACCTCGAACCTCTGCTCGGAAATCACCCTGCCGACCGGGATCGACCACCTCGGCAATGATCGCACCGCGGTCTGCTGCCTGTCCTCGCTCAACCTGGAAACCTGGGATGAGTGGAACAAGGATGAGCTGTTCGTTGAGGACGTGCTGCGCTTCCTCGATAACGTGCTGCAGGACTACATTGACCGCGCGCCGGATGAGATGGCCCGCGCCAAGTATTCCGCGATGCGTGAACGCTCGGTCGGCATGGGCGTGATGGGCTTCCACTCGTTCCTGCAGCTTAAGGGCATCGGTTTTGAAACCGCGATGGCCAAGGCGCTGAACCTTAAGATGTTCAAGCACATTGCCGCCAAGGCCGATGAAGCTTCGTTGATGCTGGCACAGGAACGCGGCGCTTGCCCGGATGCTGCCGACATGGGCGTGATGCAGCGCTTCAGCTGCAAGATGGCAATCGCGCCGACCGCGTCGATCAGCATCATCTGCGGCGGCACCTCCGCCTGCATCGAGCCGATCCCGGCCAATATCTATACCCACAAGACCCTGTCGGGTTCGTTCGTGGTCAAGAACCCCTACCTGGAGAAGCTGCTGGCTTCGAAGAGCAAGGATTCGACCAACGTCTGGAACTCGATCCTGGAGCATGGCGGGTCGGTGGCGCACCTCGACTTCCTCAGCCCAGAGGAAAAGGCGGTGTACAAGACCAGCTTCGAAATCGACCAGCGCTGGCTGCTGGAATTCGCCGCGGATCGCACCCCCTATATCGATCAGGCGCAGAGCCTGAACCTCTACATCCCTGCCGATGTTGAGAAGTGGGACCTGATGCAGCTGCACTTCCAGGCCTGGGAAAAGGGCATCAAGTCGCTCTATTATCTGCGCTCGAAGTCGGTGCAGCGCGCTGGCTTTGCCGGCGGGGTAGAGGCGGACAATACGGCTGACCTGCCGGTGATGGAACTCACCGCCGGGGGGCAGACCGACTACGAGGAATGCCTCGCTTGCCAATAGGGCCAGCCTGAATGGACTACGGCCGCCTTGCCCTGACCGGGGCCGGGGGCCTGGCGGTGATCGCCGGGCTCTTCGTGCTCACCCGGCGCACCCCGGGCGAGGCGGCGCAGTATGCCCGGCGCATTGCCGGAACCATGCTGCTGGCCTTTGGCATTGCTGCCCTGCTGCTGATCGCGCTGCTGACCCGCGCGCAGATGCAGCCGTGATCGTTACCAATCTGAAGCTCTTGCACCCAGCGAACTGACAATGACTTGCGCTTATCCCTCGAACCGGCTTGGAGTTGCGAACACGCAACCGATGGGGTTTGACTATGCGCAAGTGGCACCGCTGGCTGGCGGTATTTTTCGGAGTGTTCCTGCTGTTCATCGCCACAACCGGGGTGATGAGCCAGTTTGCCGACCTGAAGGCGGAGAGCGAGGCGCCCAGCGCCGCCGCTTCAGCCGCGCCGGCGGGCTTTGTCTGCCCGGAAACGATGGTGTGCCGCGTAAAGCCACCGAAGGACGGCGCGCGCGCCTGGGTGGGCTATCTGCATCATCTGCATTCGGGCGAGGAATTTGGGCCGGTCGGCACCGCGATCTCGATCCTGTCGGGACTGGCGCTGATGTTCTTCAGCCTGTCGGGGCTGTGGGTCTATGTCCAGATGTGGCGCAACCGCAAGGAACGGGCGCTCAAGCCAGGCTGGTTCTGGAAGTAAACTGCGGAAATGGCGCCCGGGCCCATTCGGGCAGGGCGCCATCCCGTCACGATCTCCGGTCAGGAGCCGTTGCTGCCGAACACGCTGTCACCCGACTGGTGCAGGCGGATGGTATCGCCCTCAATCCCGGCGACGCGGTCAATCGGAAGGTAGTGATGCTCCCCGTCGGCGCTGCCGCTGCGGGTCAGCTTGATCTGGTCATTCTCGAAAGCATCGACCGTGCCGACCTGCGCGCCCGCGGCATCAACCACGGTCATATGCTCGCGGATCTGTTCGCCCAGCGAGCCGGCCTGCTGCAGGCTGGCTTCGGTGCCGCTGTTTTCCTGTCCGGGCCAGCCGCTTTCGTTGGCCTGGCCCAGGATCTGGTCGTCATTCGCGCTGCCGAAGCCGGCCTGGCTGTTGCCGGCCTGTCCGCCCGAGGGGCCGGTGAAGGTATTGCCGCCCGCACCGCTTTCGCTGCCCATATTCCGATTTTCCATGGTTTCTCCTGCACCTTCGCTGGAAAGTCCGCCGGACCCGCCATCTTCACCAACCTTGCGGATCAGCTCTTCGTCGGGCGTGAACTGCACGCCGTCGTCGTCCTCGTCTTCAAGGTCTTCGCTGCCGCGATCCTCGTCGTCGCTATCGCTCAGCGCGCCGCCGCTGCCGGCACCGCCGCCGCCTTGCATGGGGCGCTGACCCGTCGGCTCGGGGCTCTGCCCGCCGGCCAGCGGGGGCTGCTGCCCTTGCGCGGTCCAGCGGCCGTCGGGGGTGGACGCCGTCCCGGTCACGTTGCGCGAATCGTTGGGTTCGAATTCACCGGACATCGTTGCTCTCCTGAGTCCGGAGCCGGCGCGACAGGCGCCGCTCCTCACGGGGCACAACGCCGCCATAATCCCCCGGTTCCCGCCCGTGCGACGAGCCGCCGTTTTCCCCAGCCACAGTCCTTTGGCCCCCTTCGCGCTGCCGCGATCCGGGCCTATATTCCCCATTCGACCCCAGGAGTCTGATCGATGCCCCTTCTTGAAGCCCGCAAGACCTACAAGCCCTTCGAATATCCGTGGGCCTATGAGTACTGGAAGCGGCAGCAGCAGATCCACTGGATGCCGGAAGAAGTGCCATTGGGCGAAGACTGCCGCGATTGGGCGCAGAAGATTTCAGAGAGTGAGCGCAACCTGCTCACCCAGATCTTCCGCTTCTTCACCCAGGCCGATGTCGAGGTGCAGGATTGCTACCACGACAAGTACGCCCGCGTGTTCAAGCCGACCGAGATCAAGATGATGCTGGCGGCCTTCTCCAACATGGAGACGGTCCACATCGCCGCCTATTCGCACCTGCTTGACACCATCGGCATGCCCGAGGCGGAATACGGCATGTTCCTCGAGTACGAGGAAATGAAGGCCAAGCACGATTACCTGCACACCTTTGGCGTCGATACGGACGAAGATATCGCCCGCACCCTCGCCATGTTCGGCGGCTTCACCGAAGGCCTGCAGCTGTTCGCCAGCTTC
>CAZNFV010000222.1:0-3159 GCA_964572445.1 uncultured Novosphingobium sp.
TCCCGCAAGGCCGCGTGACCGACCACCGCATCAACCTGACCCTGCACCGCCTGCCCGAAATCCTCGAAGGCCCCGGCTTGGGCGAGTTGATCGATGCGCTGATCGCCGAAGACCAGGCCAAGCGCCTCGCGGCGCTGGGCGAATGATCCTGACCGAAGGCCGGACCGTCGGTGAGGCGATCCGCGCCGCGACCGAATTGCTCGGCGCGCGGACCGATGGCGCGCGGCTCGATGCCGAACTGCTGATGGCGGAGGCGCTTGGCGTGCGCCGGTCTGACCTGTTCCTGCGGCACATGCGCGATCCTGCGCCCGCCGCCTTTGCTGCGCTGGTTGCGCGCCGCGCTGCGCACGAACCGGTGGCCTATATCCGCGGCTATCAGGAATTCTTCGGCCTGCCATTCATCGTATCGCCCGACGTGCTGATCCCGCGCGGGGATAGCGAGACGCTGGTCGAAGCAGCGCTTGAGGCACGGGCCGATGCCGCCACTGTGCTCGATTGCGGCACCGGATCGGGCGCTTTGCTGCTGGCCCTGTTGCATGAGCTGCCGCAAGCGCGAGGGATCGGGATTGACCGATCCGAAAGCGCCTTGGCGATTGCCGCAGCGAATGCGACCCGGCTCGGACTGGGCGAACGGGCCAGCATGGTTCACGCCGATTGGCACGAGCCGGGCTGGGCCGATGGGCTGGGCGGCCCGTTTGATCTGATCCTGGCCAATCCGCCCTATGTCGAAAGCGATGCCGCGCTGGATCCCACCGTGCGCGATCATGAACCCGCTGGTGCGCTGTTTGCGGGCCCTGATGGGCTTGACGATTACCGCGTGCTGGTCCCGCAATTGCCCGCCCTGCTGGCGGATCAGGGGATTGCGTTGGTTGAAATCGGCCACACGCAGGCTGAAGCGGTGAGCGCGATTGCCGCTACGGCGGGCCTTTCGTCGGCGCTTCACCGTGACCTCGCGGGCCGTCCGCGCGTGCTGGAATTCAAGAAAGCGCTTGGCATTGCTGCGGCGAGCGCGTAAATAACCAAACAGATCGAGGCAGGCACGCAAGCAAGGCGTCCCCACGGTCCAATCCAGCATTTGCGAAGATCCTGGCCCTGGTGCCAGTCTAGCAAGCAGATGTCGGGCCCCGGCGCGCGATGGTGCCACCGGGGGGTACGGGTCTCGCGGCCCCGCAGCCGCTGAAACAGGGAATTGAAACCCTTGAACAACAATAACCGTGGTAACCACAATAATAACAACAACAACCGTCGTCGCGGCCGTGGCAATCGCCCGGGCGGAGGCGGTGGTGGTGGCGGTGGTGGCCAGCAACTCAACCGGATTGACAGCCGCGCGCGGGGCAATGCGCCGCAGCTGCTCGAAAAGTATCGCAAGCTGGCGCAGGATGCGCACCTGAACGGTGACCGTGTTAACGCGGAATATTACCTGCAGTTTGCCGACCACTATTTCCGCGTGATCGCCGATCAGCGCGTCCGCCAGGAAGAGCAACGCCGCCCGCGTGACGAACGCTGGCAGGAAGGTGCCGAGGGCGAGCGCGAGGATAGCGATGACGCCGGCGATTTCACTGCCGACAGCGATTTCCCCAGCTTCGACCAGCCGGTCTACAACCGCCGTGAGCGTGAAGAGCGGCCCCGCCGTGAAGAGCGCGCTGAACAAGCCCCGTCGCGTGCCGAAGAGAATGGCAGCGAAGAAGAAGCCGCGCGCGCCAATCCTTATGAGCCGGCCGAGAATCCCTTCGTGCGTGCTCCCCGCGAAGATCGTGCGCCCCGTGAAGAACGGGCTCCGCGTGAAGAGCGCGGCACCCGTGGCCTGCGTCCGCGCCGTGATGATCGTCGCCCGCGCCGGGATGACCGCGATGGCGGGGCAGAGCCGAGCGGGCTTGATCCTTCGCTCTTGCCGCCGGCAATTGGCAACCGTGAGGAAACGCCCGCGGTTGAGGCCGCAGGTGAAGCCGAAGCCAAGCCGCGCCGCAAGCTGCCGCGCCGCAAGCCTGCGGCGGACGGCGCTGACGAACAGCTCGAATCGGCCAAGTGATCGGGGCCAGGTTCTAGCTTGCACCGCTCGCTGGACCTTGTGCTGAACCATCCGCGCAAGGCTGCGCTGGTCCTGGGGGCGTTGGCCGCCACCGGGTTCCAGCCGCTGGGCCTGTGGCCGCTGACCCTGCTGGCTGTGGCCGGACTGACTGCGCTGGTCCGTAATGCACCGGCCTGGAAGCAGGCGGCGCTGATCGGCTGGTGGTTCGGGGTCGGCCACTTCAGTCTTGGCAACAACTGGATCGCCACAGCCTTTACCTATCAGGCCAATATGCCCGCCTGGCTGGGCTGGGTCGCGGTGGTGCTGCTTTCCTTCTATCTCGCGGTCTATCCGGCGCTTGCAGCGCTGGTGGGCTGGCTGGCCCGGCGCTCAGTGCCGGGGCTGGTGCTGGCCCTGGCCGGCGGCTGGATCATCAGCGAATGGCTGCGTAGCTGGGTCTTTACCGGCTTTGCCTGGAATCCGCTGGGCGTGGCGGCGCTGGGTCCGTTCGCACGGCCTGGCCTGGCCCTGTTGCTTCCCTGGCTGGGCACCTATGCGCTCTCTGGCCTGATCGTCTTGCTGGCCGGCTGCTGGTGGGCAGCGGCAGCGCGCGGCAAGCGCGATCTTCGCGGCGCGGCACTGGCGCTAATCCCGCTGGCGGCGATGCTGCTGCCACAACTGGCCAATCCGCCCGAACAGCTTTCCCAGCGACGCTACACGCTGGTTCAACCTGATATTCGTCAGGATGTGCTGAACGATCCGGCCTGGTTTGACTGGCAGTATCACCGCCTTGCCGGACTCTCGGCCGGGCAGGGTGAGCGGCTGGTGCTCTGGCCCGAATCTGGCGTTCCGGATTATCTCCGCGAGGGCTATCCAGAGCGCTATTACCTCGACACCTATGGGGCCGATCCGGCGCTGGCCCGTGCCCGCCTCGGCCGCGCAATTGGTCCGGGTGCGACCTTGCTCACTGGTACGGTCGACCTTGAAATCGCGCGCGACCGGGTGGTGGGCGCACGCAATGTGGTGACGGCACTGGATCATGCCGGCACGATCCGCGGCTCCTATGCCAAGGCCCACCTGGTGCCATACGGCGAATACCTTGCGCTGCGCTGGCTGCTTGAACCGCTGGGGGTGGAACGACTGGTTCCCGG
>CAZNFV010000223.1:0-3145 GCA_964572445.1 uncultured Novosphingobium sp.
ACAAGGCCACTGTGATCATCGCCAAGCAGCGCCATGGTTCAACCGGCAACGTCTATCTGCACTTCCAGAGCGAGTTCACGAAGTTCGGCAATCTTGCGCCCGATTCGCGCAGTTTTGAACCTTACGAATAACCATTACTATACAATACTTTAGATGTTTTTTTCTTGACTTGCGAATCGCGCAGGCCGTAACAGCCGGTCTTTCCCGGATTTCATGAACTGGAGTGCCCGATGGCGCGCGTTACTGTTGAAGATTGCGTCGACAAGATCCCCAACCGCTTCGACCTGGTGTTGATGGCGGCCCAGCGCGCGCGCGAAATCTCTGGCGGCGCAGAGCTGACCATTGATCGCGATCGGGACAAGAACCCGGTTGTCGCGCTGCGCGAAATCGCGGATCAGACGGTGCGTCCGGACCTGCTGAAGGAAACCGTGATCAATTCGCTGCAGCGCGTGCTGCCTGAAGACGACGATGAAGTTGATGACATCGGCTCGCTCAGCCAGTCGGCTGAAGCGCTGCGGATCACCGCTGCCGCGCCGGTGCGCAACACCTCGATCGGCGGCGATTACGAAGGCTGATCGCTCACGCGATTGCTGCGTTCAAGCGGTCCGCTTCCCCATGGGGAGGCGGGCCGTTCGCTTATGGGTTAGCGGCAGGGATAATTCTTGATGAAGTAATCGGCCATCGCCGCCTTCATCGAAGTGCTGGGCCGCTTCGTGGCCGGATAGGTCCGCAAGTGATCGAGCACTGCGTTTGACGAAGGCCGGGCCCCTTTCGGTGGGCACGAGCTGGGCTTGCCGGAAGCGCGTTCCTGTTGCAGCCGGACGCCATAGGCCATGCCGGCGGCTTGCCCTTCGGCCCGCAGCAGCTTGATGTCGGGTGAACCCAGCGCCATCAGCCCTTTGGCCTTGAGCGCGTCAGCTTTTGACAGGAACGCGGCAACCGACATTTCGCCGGTGTTGGCGGCGGCTGGGGCAGCCAGCAGCAGGGCAAGCAGGGTAAGGCGGCGCATCTTCGTCTCCCGGATCGTTTTGCAGGGCATGGCTTGACCGCACGCAGCTGACAAGACCATGAACTGCAGTGCTGTGGGGAGAAACCGGTGAGCGATCCTGAATTTATCGGCGATATTGCCCAAGGTGCACTGGCAGCGCGGGCCGTTGAACCGGCCCACGGCGAAGGCCGCGCTGCTGGCAATGCACAGGAAGGCGTCTGCCTGAACTGCGGCACGGGTCTGATCGGCAGCCACTGCCATCAGTGCGGCCAAGCAGCCCACGTCCACAAGACGCTGGGGGCCTTCTTCCATGATTTCCTGCACGGGGTCTTCCACTTTGAAGGGAAGATCTGGCGGACCCTGCCGGCGCTGGTGTTCCGTCCGGGCCGGATGACCCGCGACTATATTGACGGCCGCCGGGCGACCTATGTCTCCCCGATTGCGCTGTTCCTGTTTGCCGTGTTCCTGATGTTTGCCGTGGTGAAGCAGTTTGGGCCAACCCTGGGTGAATCCGCCGCCGTCGATGTTGACGGCCGGCGCGTGCAGGATCCGGCTGGGGAGTTGCTGAAGGAGGCCGGGGTTAAGCCCAAAAACGGCAAGTCGGGCGTCTATAGTGATGCACCACTGATCAACGAGATGCTGACCGCCGCGCGGGAAAATCCGCAGCTGGCGCTCTATCAGTTGCAATCCAACGCTTACAAATTCGCGTGGTTGCTGATCCCGATCTCGGTGCCGTTTGTCTGGCTGCTGTTTGCGTTCAAGCGCCGCTTTGGGCTGTACGATCACACCGTTTTCGTAACCTATTCGCTGTGCTTCATGACCTTGCTGGTTTCGGTCCTGACCATCGGATCAAAGCTGGGCGTACCCATGCTGGCAGCGGGGATGGTCTTCATCCCGCCAGTCCATATCTACAAGCAAGTGCGCTATACCTATGCGCTCACCCGCTGGGGCGCGCTCTGGCGCACAGCGGCGATGGGGCTCTACGCCTTTTTTGCGCTGACGATGTTCCTGATGGCCGTGCTGGCGCTGTCAGCCGAATAGGCCAACAGCGCCGACAGGGGTTTACGCGCCCTGGGCAGCGGCACCGCCGGAGAAGCGCTTGCCGGTCTTGGGAATGGCCGAGCCCTTGACCGGGGTCGGCGCAGCCGGGCCATTCGGCCGGTCGGGCCGGTCCAGCTTGCCGCTATCCATCAGCTGGTTGATCTCCTCGCCAGTCAGGGTTTCATATTCCAGCAGGGCGTTGGCCAGCAGATGCAGCTTGTCCTCGTGGGTCTTGAGGATGTCGGTCGCCCGCTTGTGGGCATCATCGACCAGACCGCGAATTTCGCTGTCGATCAGCTTGTTGGTCTCGTCCGAGGCAAAGGTGCGCTGTGATCCGCCGGCGCCCAGATAGCCTTCGTACTGGTCTTCATATTGCAGCGGGCCAAGCTTGTCCGACATGCCCCACTTGGTGACCATGTTACGGGCCAGGCTGGTGGCATACTGGATGTCCGAGCTGGCGCCCGAGCTGACCTTGTCATGCCCGAAGACCAGCTCTTCCGCCACGCGGCCGCCCATTGAAACCGAGAGGTTCGCGTGCATCTTGTCGCGGTGGTAAGAATAATTGTCCCGTTCTGGCAGGCGCATCACCATGCCAAGCGCGCGGCCACGCGGAATGATCGTGGCCTTGTGGATCGGATCAGACGCCGCTTCCTTGACCGAAACGATCGCGTGTCCAGCTTCATGGAACGCGGTCATCCGCTTTTCGTCTTCGGTCATGACCATTGAGCGGCGCTCCGCCCCCATCATCACCTTGTCCTTGGCGTCTTCAAATTCCTGCATCGCGACCAGCCGCTTGTTGCGGCGCGCAGCGAGCAGGGCAGCTTCGTTGACCAGATTGGCCAGATCCGCGCCAGAGAAGCCCGGCGTGCCGCGCGCAATGGTGCGCGGATTGACGTCGGGCGCCAGCGGCACCTTCTTCATGTGGACCGCCAGGATCTGCTCGCGCCCATCAACATCAGGCACCGGCACCACAACCTGACGGTCAAACCGGCCCGGCCGCAACAGCGCCGGGTCAAGCACGTCAGGGCGGTTGGTCGCGGCGATGATGATGATGCCTTCGTTGGCCTCAAATCCATCCATTTCGACCAGCAGCTGGTTCAGGGTCTGCTCGCGCTC
>CAZNFV010000224.1:0-3136 GCA_964572445.1 uncultured Novosphingobium sp.
CATCGCGCTGACGGTGGACACGATCGTCGCGGGCAAGCGCGAACGCTGCGCGCGGTCCGGCTTCACCTCGCCGCCAAAGTTCACGGCGCACAACCTTCTGGGCTATGCGATGAAGCCGCGCTGGGGGCTGGACTATATGCTGCGCGAAAAGTTCAGCCTGCCCAACCTTGATACCCACGTGGCCGAAGGCACTGGTGAGGCGGTCTCGATCGCTGGCTATTTCAACACGATGCTTGATCAGTCGATGGACTGGAACACCGCCGCCGATATCCGCGCGCAATGGGGTGGAACCTTCTGCCTGAAGGGCGTGATGAGCGCCGCCGACGCCCGCCGCGCGGTAGAAATTGGCGCAGACGCAATCATGATCTCCAACCACGGCGGCCGCCAGCTTGATGGCAGCCGCGCGCCGTTCGACCAGTTGCGCGAAATTGTCGACGCCGTGGGCGGCGAGATCGAGATCATCTGCGATGGCGGCGTGCGGCGCGGCACCCATGTGCTGAAGAGCCTCTGCACCGGTGCCACGGCGGCCTCGGGCGGCCGGCTCTATCTTTATGCCCTCGCCGCCGCCGGGCAGGAAGGGGTCGAGCGCGCGATCCTGCTGCTGAAGGATGAGATCGAGCGCGGCATGAAGCTGATGGGCGTGACCAGCGTCGATCAACTGACGCCAGACCGGCTGCGCTGGCGTTAAGCCATCACCGGCCCAACAGGGTTTTGAATCAGCCCTGGCTGGCCAGTCCTCCCCGATGTTGAACATGACGCGCGGCGCACTGGGCACCGCGTCTCTCGCCATCATTAATCTGGCGGCCTGAGATAGCCGATCCAGTTTGTTAGGGGATGGCTATAGGACGGAATTAACCGCAACAGTTTGTTACTCCGTTATAAACCAGTTCTATTATCCGAAGCTCGGGAAGGTCCGGTGGTGCCGGCCAAAGCAAGTCAGGACGATGTCTGCCCGGTAACGGGCTTGGGGGGAGACAGAGGGTGAACGCTTACTCAGCGGATTTTGTGCACGGGCTTGAAGCGCTGTCGCAATCGTTATCGCAGGTCCTGGCCAAACTAGACGGCAACGAACCTTCAAACTGGGAGGAAATGGCTTCCGGCGCGATCATGTCCCCCGGCCCCGGCCATAACTCACGGCAAAGCCCCTGGCCGGCAACCCGCCCGCCATTGCCCGATCCCCGGCTGGTCCGGCGGATCATCCGGCAGCGGCAACTCCGGTCGCGATTCTTTGCCGACGAACTGTTCGCCGATCCCGTGTGGGACATGCTGCTGGATCTGACTGCGGCCACTGCGGAAAACCGCCGGATTTCGGTGACGTCACTCTGCCTCGCCTCAGGCGTCCCGCCAACGACGGCACTGCGCTGGATTTCCGTGCTGGAAAATGCCGGCCTGGTCGAACGGCAGCATGACAGCACCGACAAACGCCGTGCCTTCATCACGCTCAGCGATACGGCAATCAGCCAGATCGCCCGCTATTTCGAGACCATCGGACCAAACGCTAGCAGCGCGGTCTGATGGCCTCAAAATCGCTTAGTACGCCCGCTTCCGGGCTGGCAAAGCAAGAGAACTGGCTTCGTTTGATCCAAGTACCAAAATATGGTACCAGTGGGACATGAGCAGCAAGAATACTTCAATCGCCCTTGGTGCCCCCTTCATCGAGTTCGCCCGCAAGAAGGTCGAAAGCGGCGAGTTCGGCTCGACCAGCGAAGTCGTGCGCGAAGCTATGCGAAAATTTATGCACGAGGATACGAAGTACCAGGCGTTAGAACGCGCGCTGCAGGAAGGGTTGGACAGCGGACCGCCCGAACCGTTCGACTTCGCTGAGTTTCTTGGTGAGAAGCGCGCCAATTATAAAGGCGCTGCATGAAGACGCTGCGCTTGCTGCCATCGGCGCGGCGCGATTTGGATGCGATCTGGGATTATACCGCTCACGTCTGGGGGCTCGACCAAGCTGAAGGCTATGTCGCGACGCTCGGCAGGGATATGGGGCGCTTACAGGATTACCCAGAACTCGGGCCAGTGCACCGCTCTCGGGTCGGAGCGTTCCGCAAGTTTCCCAGCGGCCATCACCTGATCTTCTATCAAGTCACGGACGCAAATGTAGTGATTGTCCGCGTGCTCCATGAGCGCATGGACGTGCCCGGGCAATTGGGTGGGGATGAGGCGAGCCTAGCTTAACCGGCCTGGCAAAAGTAGCGGCCGCGAGACCGGCAATGACGGCGGCGCTTGGCGCCAAACCCATCAATGCCGATCTCAGCGCCCGTATCAGTACACCCGCTTCTTCGGCTTGATGTACTCAACATCGTCAGTCAGCGTATATTCGTGGACCGGGCGGTAATCGATCTTCACCGCACCACCCTTGCCGCCCCAGCCATCGAACCAGGCTGCGGTGTGCTTCATCCAGTTGGCGTCATCACGCTCAGGGAAGTCCTCGTGCGCGTGGGCGCCGCGGCTTTCCTTGCGGTTGTGGGCGCTGTGCAGCGTTACGGCAGCCTGGCTGATCAGGTTATCCAGTTCCAGCGTTTCAACCAGGTCTGAATTCCAGATCAGCGAGCGGTCGTGGACCTTGATGTCAGCCATCCGCTCATAAGTCGCGGCCAGCTTGGCCTTGCCCTCTGCCATCAGTTCATCGTTGCGGAACACGGCAGCGTGCATCGACATCGTGCGCTGCATTTCGGTGCGCACTTCGGCGGTCGGCGAGCCACCATCGGCGTGGCGGAAGTGATCGAGCCGGCCCAGCGCCATATCGGCACTGTCCTTGGGCAGTTCGGCATGGGCCGTGCCCGGCTTGATATTTTCCTTAAGGTAGTGGCCGGTCGCGCGGCCGAACACCACCAGATCGATCAGCGAGTTCGAGCCCAGGCGGTTCGCGCCATGGACCGAAACGCAAGCCGCTTCGCCCACGGCGAACAGGCCCTGCACCGGGGTTTCAGGATTGCCATCAGGCCCGATGGTCATCACCCGGCCATGATAGTCACACGGAATGCCGCCCATGTTGTAGTGCACGGTCGGCACCACGGGGAGCGGCTGGCGGGTCAGGTCGACACCGGCAAAGATCTTGCCGCTTTCGGTGATGCCCGGCAGGCGTTCGCCCAGCACCTTGGGATCGATGTGATCAAGGTGCAGGAAGATGTGG
>CAZNFV010000225.1:0-3135 GCA_964572445.1 uncultured Novosphingobium sp.
CAGCGTCATTTCCCGGACGACGCGGCTCACCAAGGCGGGGCATGAGTTCAAGGCCTGTTGCCCGTTCCATAATGAGAAAAGCCCAAGCTTTACGGTCAACGACCAGAAGGGGTTCTACCACTGCTTCGGGTGCGGCGCGCATGGCGATGTGATCCGCTGGATGACCGATCAGCGCGGCCTGTCGTTCATGGATGCGGTCAAGGAGCTGGCCAGCGAAGCCGGGCTGGAAGTCCCCGCCCCCGATCCGCGCGCCGCCCAGGCGGCTGAGCAGCGCGATACCCTGCACGACGTCATGAAGGCGGCGCAGGATTGGTTCGTGGCGCAACTGGCCGGGCCAGAGGGGGGCAAGGCGCGCGATTACCTCGCAACCCGCGGGTTTGATGCCCACACGCTCCAGCGCTTTGGGTTTGGCTTTGCGCCCGAAGGCCGTCAGGCGATGAAGGCCGCGCTGAAGGACGTGCCCGAGGACAAGCTGATCGAAGCCGGCCTGCGCATCGCGGTAGAAGACAAGGAACCCTATGACCGGTTCCGCGGCCGCCTGATGCTGCCGATTGAGGATGCCCGCGGGCGCGTCATCGCCTTTGGCGGGCGCATTCTCGATGCGCAGAAGACCGATGCGCCGAAATATCTGAACTCGCCAGACACCCCGCTGTTTGACAAGGGGCGGACGCTTTACAACCTGCACCGCGCGGGCCCGGCCAGCCGCCAGACCGGCCGGATCGTCGTGGTCGAAGGCTATATGGACGTGATCGCCCTTGCCGCCGCTGGCTTTGCCGATGCCGTCGCGCCGCTGGGCACCGCCCTCACCGAACGGCAAATCGAACTGCTGTGGCGGCTGGTTGAAACGCCGGTGCTGTGTTTCGATGGCGATGCCGCCGGCCAGCGCGCGGCGATGCGGGCCATTACCCGCGCCTTGCCCCTGCTCCGCCCGTCCCACTCGCTGAAAATCACGCGCCTGCCGGCCGGGCTCGATCCTGATGACCTGATCAAGCAGCAAGGCGCGGCGGCGATGGAAGCCCAGCTTGGCAATGCCCGCTCGCTTGTTGAAGTGCTGTGGGAGCACGAACGCGATGCGGTCCCGCTGGTTACGCCAGAAGACAAGGCCGGGCTCAAGGCGCGGCTGCTGGCCCATGTCGAGACGATTGCCGATCGCGATATCCAGTCGCTGTACCGGCGCGAACTGCTTGAGCGGTTTTCGGCGTTTGCCTTCCCCCGCCGGGAGAGCGGCGATTGGCGCAAGCCAGCTGCCCCGGCCCGGTCGCCGTCGCGGGCGCGCCGCACTCCGCCGCGCGATGGATTGTCGGCGGCGATCCTGGCCGGGTTGCTGCGTTTTCCCGACCAGATCCGCCACCACGCCGATGCCCTGGGCCAGGCCCAACTGTCCGATCCACGGTTCGATGCGCTGCTCGATCTGGCCGACTCGGCGGCAGTGCTTGAAAACCGGGCAATGGAACCCATATTGGCCGAGCGGGGTATGGCAGCCCCCACCCCTGAGGAATACTCTGCAATGCGCTTTGGCTTTCTGGAGGACACTATTCCGCCGGAACAGGCCCGCGCCGAACTGGCTCAGGCAATCGGCCTGCTGGTCGAGCGTCCGGCGCTGGAAGTGGCTCTTAAGGCCGCGACTGAGCGGTTTGAGAGTGACTTGTCGGAGGGGGCCTATGCCGAACAGCAAAGGCTGTTGAAGAGAAAACTGGAATTCGATGCGCGCTTGCGGCAAATGGCCAGCGCGCGAGCGGGGGCGGTGCAACCTTCCCCTGCCAAACCAATGGCGGAATGATGGACGAAGAAGACAACATCGGCGGCGGCAACGAGGGTGGTGACGCCCCGCTGATCGATCTCAATGAAGCCTCGATCAAGAAGCTGATTGCCCGGGCCAAGCGCCGCGGGGTGATCACTGTTGACGAGCTGAACGAGGCCCTGCCGCAGGACCAGATGACCTCTGAGCAGATCGAGGACATTATGGCCGCGATCAGCGAGATGGGCGTCAATATCGTCGAAAGCGACGAAGACGCGGTCGATCCTGACGAGAAGGAAGTCGACGAAGTCGACGAACAGCCCGACGGGATGGCCGAGCGGCCAGACTTGATCAAGCGCAAGGAAACGATCGAGCGCACCGACGATCCCGTGCGGATGTACCTGCGCGAAATGGGCGCGGTCGAAGGCGAGATCGCCATCGCCAAGCGGATCGAAGCCGGTCGCGACACCATGATTCTGGGCCTGTGCGAGAGCCCGATCACCTTCCACGCCATCATTCAGTGGTCCGAAGCCCTGAATAACGAAGAAATGCAGCTGCGCGAGATTCTCGATCTCGATGCCATGCTTTCGAAGGAACCGGCGCCCGAAAGCCTGACCGAAGAAGGTGAAGCCGAAGGCGATGGTGAGATCACCGAAGCCACGGCTGGTCCGACTTTCAAGGAAGAAGAGGACGTCGAGGAAGAAGAATCGGCTGACGAAGAGGACGAAGACGGCATCGAACGTCGCGCCCGCCGTCCGGTCGAGGAAGAGGAAGAGGATAACACCCTCAGCCTCGCGCAGATGGAAGCCCAGCTCAAGCCGCACGCGCTTGAGAAGTTCGCTGAAATCACCTCGCTGTTCAAGAAGTTCGAAAAGCTGCAGGGCGAACGCCTGAACGTGATGGGTGCCGGCGGGGTGTTTTCCGCCGCCAAGGAAAAGACCTATCAGCAGCTGCGTGAAGACCTGACTGCACAGGTTGAATCAGTTCAGTTCCATGCGACCAAGATCGAATACCTGGTCGACAACCTCTATGCCTTCAACCGCCGCCTGACCGCCTTGGGTGGCCAGATGCTGCGCCTGGCCGAACGCCACAAGGTCAACCGCAAGGACTTCCTCGACAGCTATGTCGGGCGTGAGCTGGATGATGCCTGGCTGCAGGCCATGGCGACGAAGGACAAGAAGTGGGCGGCCTTTGCCGAGACCGAGGCCGATCCGGTTGAACGGATTCGCGCCGAGGTGGCCGATATCGCTGCGGCGACCGGCATGAGCCTTAACGAGTTCCGCCGGATCGTGAACATGGTCCAGAAGGGCGAGCGTGAAGCGCGCATCGCCAAGAAGGAAATGGTCGAAGCGAACCTCCGCCTCGTGATCTCGATCGCCAAGAAGTATACCAACCGC
>CAZNFV010000226.1:0-3127 GCA_964572445.1 uncultured Novosphingobium sp.
TCAGGCGGATCTTGGCAACCTTGCGAAGTGCCGAGTTCGGCTTCTTCGGGGTCGTCGTGTAAACGCGAGTGCAGACGCCGCGCTTCTGCGGGTTCTGTTCCATCGCAGGGACCTTGGACTTGGCCTTCTGCGGTTCGCGGCCCTTGCGGACCAGCTGGTTAATCGTAGGCATGAAGTACTCTTCACCTTGGCTATGGTCGTCGCGGCAAGGTGAAGTGCGGGCGAATCGCGAAAAACGAAGCGACGGAGGCAAGCCCCGCCCGGTGTTTCATCGCGAGCCGAAAACGCTCCACCCGGCTGAAAAGACCGGGTTACTTTGACGGATTACCTGTGAAAGCAGGCGCACCGGCAATGTTCAGCTCAAACCGGAACAAGTCCGGAAGAGCGCGGCCCCTAGGTGAAATCCTGCAGGGGGTCAAGGAGAATGGGGTGAACTACGGTCTACCGCGTCCGTCGCGCGTCCCCCGCCCACATTAGTCCTTGCGCGGGCCTTTGTGCGGATCGTGGTGGTAGCCGTGATCCCGTTTGTGCTCGCGAAATTCGTTGTAGCTATCCAGTACGGCGCGCATCTGGGCGATCGCTTTCTGGCGCGCTTCGGCATCGCGGATCGCGGTGAGCCGACGCTTGAAGCTGGTCGCCAAATCGGCATAATCGTTTTGCCAGTCGCGCCCCAGTGCCGGCCGCAGATCAGTACGCCCGGTTTTGGTGCGGCGGGCAGGCTGGCCGGGGGGTAGCTCCCAGGTCTCACCGATTTCAGGGACGACCAGGGATGACGCCAGAGCCTGACTTTCGGCCAGGCGGCGCAGTTCCGCGATCGCACCCTTCTCTCCGTGATCCAGCAACAGGCTACCCGCGATCGGGCCGCGCTCGGCGATCCAGGTCAGAAGTTCGGACTGGTCGGCATGGGCAGAGTAACTGTCGATCTCACGCACCTGAGCCCGTACCTGCACATCGCGGCCTGAAATACGGACGCGCTTCGCCCCTTCTAAAATCACTCGCCCAAGCGAGCCTTCGGCCTGGAAGCCCACGAACAACACGGTCGAATCCCGGCGGGGCAGATTGTAGAACAAGTGGTGGCGGATGCGCCCGGCTTCACACATGCCGGATGCAGCCAGGATGATTGCGCCCGACATGGTGTTTAGCTTCATCGATTCCGCGACATCGTTGACATACTGGATCGAAGGGTGACCAAAGACATCGCGCCCGCCTGTGTCCTCAAGCTGGTCAACGTATTTGCGGAAGGCTGCAGTTGCACGGTTGGCCAGCGGGGAATCGACGAAGACCATCGCATGGCCGATCCGTCCCTCGCTAGACAGCGTCGCAATATCGAGCAACAGCTCCTGCGTCCGTTCCAGCGCGAAAGATGGCACCACCAGGTTTCCCCCGCGGGCCCGCGCGGCGAGAATTTCCGCCTCCAGCAATTGCCGCCGCTCTGCGATCGCTATTTTGGTGCGGGCCCGATCGCCATAGGTGCTCTCGCAGATCACGTGATCGAATCCGGCCGGGGCATCGGGATCGGGGTGGAACGCTTTGTTGTCTGGCCCCAGATCGCCCGAGTAGAGCAGCCGGGTACCTTCAGCCTCGACCTCGATCGAAGCGGACCCAAGGATGTGGCCCGCGTTCCACAAGCGGCAACGGAAGCCTTGGGCTGGTTCGAACCATTCACCCAGCTTGGCCACCCGGGCCAGCCGGGCGGCGGCTACGGCATCCGCCTCAGTATAAATCGGCTTAAACGGATCATCGCCCGCCCGGTCGCGCCGGCGGTTGCGACGTTCTGCTTCATACTCCTGGATGCGGCCCGCATCGGCCAACATGAACTGGAGCAGTTCAGCCGTCTCCTCGGTGCACCAGAGGGGTCCGGAATAGCCCGCAGCAGTCAGCCGAGGGAGCTGACCACTGTGATCGATATGGGCGTGACTAAGGACCACTGCATCCAGCCCCGCTACATCGAACGGGAGCGGCTCGTGATTAAGCGCCTCCAGCGACCGGGAGCCTTGGAACAGTCCACAATCAAGCAGCAAGCGCGATTGGCCGGAGCGCAGTTCGTAACATGATCCGGTGACGGTCTGCGCTGCGCCGTGGACGGTGAGCGAGAGCGCCATAACCGCCTAAAGGCTCCAGCTGGGCCGGTCGGCGAGGCGAGCGCGCCAGGCGGCCAGGTTGGGCCGCCCCTCGCCCGGATCGATCCGCAGCACCCGCGCGAAATCCACCGCGACACCGCAGGTGATGTCGGCAATCGAGAAGCCGCTGGCGGCGAGGTAGTCTTGGGCCGCCAGGTGGCTATCGAGCTTGTCGAGGAAATGGACCAGCCGGGCCATGCCGCGCTCGGCCAGTTCGGGGATCTGGGCGTAATTGACCGGTCCGGGCAGCGCGCGGTCTTTCATCGCGGGGGCGGTGTTCCGCATCGCCTCGGCAATGGCCATCATGCACTCGCCCTCCGCCTTGCTGTTCCAGCTGGCGATTTCGGCTTTGTCGGTGGGCGTGGTGCCGAATAGCGGCGGTTCAGGCTTGAAGGCTTCGGCCCAGGCAGCGATCCCGGCATTGTCGGTCAGTACCGTGCCATCTTCCAGCGCGAGCGCCGGGACAGTCAGCCCCGGATTGATCGCGCGGAAGGCGTCGGACTGCTGCTCACCAGCGGCGAGGTCAACGATCCGGGTTTCGTGGGCGATGCCCTTTTCGGCCAGCACGATCCGGGCGCGGCGCGGACTGGGTGCGCGGGGGAAGTCATAGAGTATCGGCATCGGCACGTGCTCCCCTTCCCCCGCGACTGATTACAGGCGTTCGATGATGATGGCCGGGGCCATGCCGCCAGCGGCGCACATGGTGACCAGGCCATAACGGCCGCCCGAACGCTCAAGCTCATCCAGCGCGGTGCCGATCAGAATCGAACCAGTTGCACCAATCGGGTGACCCAGCGCCATCGCGCCGCCGTTGATGTTCACCTTGTCGCGATCAAGCTTAAGATCGCGAATGAACTTTTCGGCGACGACAGCAAAGGCTTCGTTGATTTCCCAGACGTCGATGTCCTCAACCTTGAGCCCGGCCTTATCGAGCACCTTCTTGGCAGCAGGCACCGGGGCGTTGAGCATCAGCGTGGGGCAATCGCCCTGGTTGGCATAGGCAACGA
>CAZNFV010000227.1:0-3051 GCA_964572445.1 uncultured Novosphingobium sp.
GGGGCGATGGATGCGGCACGGGCGACCAACGATCTGGTGGTGACCGACCGCGCGACAGTACGCGAAGCCAAGAAGGGTCTGTTCGGTCTCGCGCTACCCAGCCTCAAGCTGTTCGGCGACGGCAAGGATGAGGAAGTGACCGAGATTGAAGGAAAGATCAGCGCGATCCGCATGGCCAGTGACGGCTATCCGGTCTTTACCCTGACGGACGGGGCGCGTTGGAAGCAGACCGACGGGCGCAATACCTATCCCAAGGCGGGCTCGGCCATCCGAATCCGCAAAGCCTCACTGGGTAGCTATATGGCCAACGTCGACGGCCAGCCCGGGGTCCGGGTTATTCGGCAAGCAAACTAGCACAGCACTGGCGGCGCAAGCGTCAAGGTGCAGTAGCTCTCCATCCGCGTTGAACGGCCTCAACCGTTTCGCGGGCAGCATTGTTGCCATCCGTTTCAACCCGGTCCCACTCCTGGTTGGTTCGGCAGATCGGCTTGCTCTTCACCAGTGAGCCTGTTTCGGTATCTATAACGCAACGGATGTAATGCGGATGATCGCGCGACAACTTGGCGTTGTACGCGCGTATTTCCGATTGCTTCATCACGATCGGTCCGTTGATCAACGGCAGCGTCACTTGGGCCGAACCAGTGGCGAGGATCAATACCGTGGCAAGAATGGACATCGCGCTCAGCTCCACGTGGTTTTCCGTAATTAGGGCAAAAAAGGCTTAAGCGTCAACGCCCCTGCCCGCGCCCTAATTGGTGTTCATGGCCTTGCTCGACATTTCGTCACGGACTCGCCGCGCTTCGTCGTTACCCGCCAGGTCTGACTTGTGCCACTGCTCAACCGTGCGGCAGCTATAATTGCGCGCCACCAGCGAGCCGACTTCCGCAGAACGGACGCAGCGAATGTAATTCGGATCGGTCCGCGCCAGCTTCGCATTGTGGGCGCGGATTTCGGACTGGCTCATCTTCTTTGGATCGATCGCAGCTACAGCCGTTACTGGGGCTGTCAGGGCAGCGCCATCCGAACCAAGCAGGAAAATTGCAGCGAGCATTAGAGTCATGAACAGTTCCTTCCGGAAGGATTCGATATGCGCCGAACCCTGAAAATACCGCTTGAGACTATTGCACCCGCATTAAATGCTCAAGCGATCGCTGAGTTTCGCAGCGTTCCTGCCTCAATCACCGCGGGCCGCCGCCCGTCAGGGCGCTGTCAGCAGCGGCAAAATATTCCAGAACCGCAGCCTGCTCGCGAGCGCTTAGGTGGGGGTTCCATGCATCGATGATCAGCACCGCACGGCGCTGGTCGCTATCGTTCCACGCCTCGTGCTCGATCGAATCATCAAAGGCAAAGGCCTTCCCTTCCGCCCACTCGCGGGTTTCGTTACCGACCCGAAAGCCGCAGCCGGGCGGCACTTCAAGCGCAAGGTGGATGATCGCGCGGGTGTTGGTCACTCCGGTGTGCGGCGGGATTTTGCTGTTCGGGCGCAGCACCGAGAAAAATGCGTTGGGCGCGCGGCCAGGGATCCGCGCCAGTGGCAAGCGATCGAGCAGGTCCGCCGTCCGCGGGCAACGATCGAGCACCGCCTGGTGCGGCGCGCCATATTCCCACAGGAAGCAGGCCGACCAATCGAGCGAACCGTCGAGTGGGCTCCATTCGTTATCCGGCGTGCCAGCTTCAAAGCGCACATAGGGCCGGATCAGGTCACCTGGGGCATCAAGCAGGCCGCGCAGTTCAATCTGGATATCGGCTGTCGCGGCTTCCAGCTCTTCGAACCAGGGGAAGTGCCGACGGTCAAAATATTCGTCCTCAGGCAGGAACGGATAGAACACCCCCGCGCACTGGTTATGATAAACGCGTCGCCGACCAAGTGCGTGATCCACAAAAGCACGGACGCGACGCTCTTCAGTTTCATCGCGGTTGGGGTCAGCAGCAAGCGCTGCATCGGCGGCAACCGCCAGGCGGCTGCGCAATGCTTCGCAATAGGCGCGCCCCGCAGCCAATTCACTGGCCACCTCTGGGGCGAGGACGGGCAGCTGTGCCGCCAGCTGCTCCGCAGCGTTCCAGGCAATCAGCGCTTCGGTTTCTTCGCCCAGGCGCTGGTGCAATTGGGCCAGCCGCAGGTGCGCCGCAAAGTCCAGCCGGTCGAGCGACAGCGCCTCATTCAAGGCGGCACGTTCACCGGCCCCATCTCCGGCCATGCGGTGGGCATGGGCCAGGTTGCGCCACAGTGGCCCCGCCGCCGGATCGGCTGCGGTGGCGCGCATGAAGGCGGCAACAGCCGCAGCGGCATCGCCCACACGTAGGGCGGCCACACCTTCGGCATTGGCAATCTGGGCGGGTGACGAAGCCATTATGCTCAGGCTTATAAGCGTGCGGGCAAAGCGGCAAGCGGCAGTTGCGATGCGGCGCGACGCGCCCTAGACCCGTGTCATGTCTGCGCAGCTCGCTTTCGATCTGGCCGATGCCCAGTGGCTGGCCCATCGCTATGTCGAAAGCGATGATGCCGTGCGCTTTATCCACTTGCCCCGGCAAGAGCACGAAAGCCAGGCCTTCCTGATCGATTCGCTGCTCGGAACCAGGCCGACGTCACCTGACTTGCCGGCTGAGCAATTGCTCAGCCAGTCGCACGGTAAGTTGCACCTCCTGTTCCATTCGGCCTTCTGCGGTTCGACGCTGCTAACCCGGGCGCTCTCAGTCCCGGGCGTCGCCATGGGCCTGAGTGAACCAGCGATCCTGAATGATGTGGTTGGATTTAGGCGCCGGGGCGCTCCCCCCGCTGCTGTGGCGCGGGCAGCCGACCTCGCGCTGCGGCTTCTGGGCCGACCTTTCGGCACCGGTGAGGCGGTGATCGTCAAGCCATCCAATATCCTCAACCCGCTGGCTGAGCTGGTATTGACACTGCAGGGCCAGGCCCAGGCTTTGTTCCTCTATGCCCCGTTGGAGACCTTCCTGATCTCGGTCGCGCGCAAAGGCCTTCATTGCCGCGCCTGGGTGCGGGAGTTGCTGGAAGGCTATGTCCAGGAGCGTTTCATCAACCTTGGATTCACGCCC
>CAZNFV010000228.1:0-3038 GCA_964572445.1 uncultured Novosphingobium sp.
ACCAAGGGCTTCTTTGCATTTCGCCAGCATATCCCGGCGCTGGTCGCCGGACTGGGCTAGCGGACTGGACTTAGAGGCTGGACTTAGAGGCTGCACTAGGGGCAGGGGCCACTATCCAACCGCCCAGTTGATCTATATGCGCCCAATTGCCGCTGATGCTGGATTTGCCTTGCTGCGAGCACCTTGATCGCGGCCCCAACGGGACTCTTCCGGTTCCTGAATCTGAGCGATCAAGCCATGAAAGCACCTTGCTGAACCGATGGAAGTGCCCGATCCGATCCTCGCCAATCTCGGCTGGAAACCGTTTTTCAGCACGCAGGTCTCGGCCGCTGAAGCGCAAGCGTGCTGGCCGGTGCGGGTGATGGCTGTCCACCGCGGTGCCCTGGCGGTTGCTGGTGCCGAACTGGACTGCATGATCCCGTCACACCTGCCCAATTCGCAGGGCGAGGAAGATCGTCCGACCGCCGGCGATTGGCTGCTGGTTGACCGCGAACGGCTTGAGCCGGTGCGGGTTCTGAACCGTGCCAGCCTGTTCAAGCGGCGCGCGCCCGGTGATGATCGCCGGCTGCAGCTGATCGCAGCGAACGTGGATACGCTGTTTATCGTTGCGTCCTGCAACCAGGATTTCAACATTCCGCGACTGGAGCGCTATCTCGTGCTCGCGCGGGAGGTCAATGTGAAGCCGGTCGTTGTCCTTACCAAGATCGACCTGACCGATTCCCCCGAACAGTTTCGCAACGCGGCGCTTGAATTGCAGTCAGGCCTGCAGGTCGAACTGGTCAACGCGCGCGATCCGGCAAGTGTCGCCCGGCTGGCGAGCTGTTGCGGCGTGGGCGAAACCGTTGCCCTGCTGGGCTCCTCCGGGGTTGGTAAGTCCACGCTTGTAAACACCCTGCGGG
Source organism: uncultured Novosphingobium sp. (assembly GCA_964572445.1). Taxonomy (GTDB): domain Bacteria; phylum Pseudomonadota; class Alphaproteobacteria; order Sphingomonadales; family Sphingomonadaceae; genus Novosphingobium. The sequence goes on from CAZNFV010000228.1 coordinate 900, forward strand.
GATCGGACGCGATCGCGACGCAAGCAGTGCGCGAACAGGACGGCAAGGGCCGCCACACCACCACTGTGCGCGAAATGCATCGGCTGGAGCAAGGCGGATGGCTGATGGACACGCCCGGTATGCGGGAGCTTCAGGTTTCTGATGCAGCAACTGGTCTGGCTGAAGTGTTCGACGACATCGTCCTTCTCACGCTCGAATGCCGGTTCACGAACTGCACCCACGCGGCCGAGCCTGGCTGTGCCATTCAAGCTGCGATCGCCGAAGGCACGCTTTCAACGGAGCGCCTTAAGCGGTGGGACAAGTTGACCGCCGAAGACATCACCAACACGGGCAGTCTGGCAGAGGGGCGACCCCGCACCAAAAGACCGGGAAAGAAGCAATAAGTCATGGCTGATCTTTATCAGAAGGCGCTTGAATCCGAGCGGAAGCGCTTATGGGCCGCCTGTCGCCTCAAGGGACTTGCCAGGGGAACGCCAGAACGGCTCCGGATCGAGGAACTGGACGGCCTTCTCGCCGCGCACAAGACGAAGCAGGCGGGCTAACTGTGCAATTCCGTGATTTTCAGGTCGACCATTTTTTGCGTGACTACTGGCAGAAGCAGCCGCTGCTGATCAGGAACATGTGGACTTCGTGGAGCAACCCGCTGGAGCCTGACGAATTGGCCGGCCTCGCCTGCGAAGACGGCGTCGAAGCCCGGCTGGTCACGCAAGGTTCCGGCACCTTGGCCCTTGAACATGGACCGTTTGCCGAAGACCGCTTTGGCAGTCTTGGGCAAGAGCCCTGGACGCTGCTGGTCAACGCGGTTGACCATCACGTGCCGGACGTCAGCGCCTTGCTCAATTCATTCCGCTTCATTCCCAATTGGCGGATCGATGATGTCATGGTCAGCTATGCTGTCGACCAGGGCGGGGTGGGGCCGCACTTCGATCACTATGACGTGTTCCTGATCCAGGGTCTTGGCCGGCGGCGGTGGCAGATTGGCGCGGCCTGCGACGGTTCGACCGAACTGCTCCCGCACGATGACCTGCGATTGCTCGCCAAGTTCGAACCGACGCAGGAGTGGGTGCTGGAACCCGGCGATGTTCTCTATGTCCCGCCCGGGGTAGCCCATAATGGCATCGCGGTCGGTGATGATTGCATGACCTACTCGATCGGCTTTCGCGCGCCGTCGCGCGATGAATTGATCGAGCAATGGGCCGATGATCTGGTCGAGCAAGCTGATGAAGACTGCCGTTATGCCGATCCAGCGCTGGCAGTGCAGGAGAACCCCGGCGAGATCACGGCGCAGGCGCTTGAAGACCTGCATACCATGCTCACGGAGAAACTGATGGACCGCCAGGCCTTCGCGCGATGGTTCGGCCAGTACAACTCCACCCCCAAGAACCTCGATATCGATTGGACACCCGAAGCCTCAATTGCCGCCAGCGATATTCGCGCCATGGTCTCGGCACCGACAATGCTGAACCGCAACCCGGCAAGCCGATTTGCATTTGTTCGGGAGCGCGCGGATGGCGTGATGCTATTCGTCGATGGGCATTCCTTCGCCTGTTCGGGCGAGACGGCTGCTTTCGCTGAACGCTTATGCGCGCACGATCATATCCCGATCACGTCCATTGAGGTGGCTGCCGAACCGACCGCTGTTCTGATTGCTGCGCTGATCAACTTTGGCAGCATCGAAATCAGTGCGGAGGAGTAGCCGGATCTGCAGTGCTGGCATCATGTTGAAGCCAGCTTGTAGTAGCGCTTCTGCTTCCATACGTCAGTGCTCTGGTCACTGACCGATCGACCTGTATAAAAGTTAGCGACCACAATGAATTATCGCCATTCCTTCCATGCCGGAAATAGCGCCGATGTCGTGAAGCACAGCCTGCTGATCGCCCTCGTGCAGGCCTTGCAGCTCAAAGAGAGCGCGCTCACCCTGATCGACACCCATGCTGGCTGCGGGCTATACGATCTTAACGGCGACGATGCCCAGCGCACCGGCGAAGCAACGCAGGGTGTACTGCAGGCCTTTGCTGACCAGAACCCCTTGCTGAACGACTACCGCGCCGCCGTAGCGGCGGTGAATATCGGGGCCGAGCCGCAACTCTATCCTGGCTCCCCGCAGATTCTGGCGCAGCTGTTGCGCCCGCAGGACTT
>CAZNFV010000229.1:0-3025 GCA_964572445.1 uncultured Novosphingobium sp.
CGCTGGCCGAGGACTTTGTGGTCTTCGTGGCGGGCGGCATCGGGCGCGGCGATATGATCGCGGCTTACCTCGAAATGGGCGCGTGTGGCGTCCAGCTGGGCACCCGCTTTGCCTGCGCGACTGAATCGATCGCTCACCCTGATTTCAAGAAGGCGTTCTTCCGCGCCAATGCCCGCGATGCGGTTGCCTCGGTTCAGGTTGATCCGCGCCTGCCGGTGATCCCGGTCCGCGCCTTGAAGAACAAGGGCACCGAAGAATTCACCGCCAAGCAGGTCGAAGTTGCCAAGTTGGTGGATGCCGGCACGATCGAAATGGGCGAAGCCCAGCTTCAGATCGAACAGTACTGGGCAGGCGCCTTGCGCCGCGCGGTGATCGACGGCGATATCGAGAACGGCTCGCTGATGGCTGGTCAGTCCGTCGGCATGGTCACTGCGGAAGAGCCGGTGGCCGATATTATGGCGGAACTGATGCGCGAGTCCGAAGCCGCACTCAGCCGCTGATTCCTCCCAATCTAGCGCCCCACCGGCCCGTACCCCTCCACCACCTGCGGTGGTCCCCCTCGCCGTGCCGAGGAGGAATTAAAAATAGGGCCGGAGCAGCAATGCTCCGGCCCTTAAAGTTGGCGTTCGCAGGAGGAACGCTGGGAGGCGGGATCGGGTGAGGAGAGGAGGAAGAGCCCCGAACCCGCCAAGCTGAGGGCAGGCGTTACATGTTGTAAGCGCGCTCGCCGTGTTCGTTGAGGTCGAGGCCTTCGCGCTCTGCTTCCTCGGTGGGACGCAGGCCAAAGATCTTGTCGACCAGGTAGAAGAGGATCGCCGAGACCCCGCCAGACCACAGCAGCGTGATCGCCACGGCCTTGATCTGGGTGATCAGCTGGGCGGCCATGTCATAGCTGCCGACTGCCGCCGGGAAGACGGTGTAGTCAAAGAAGCCCTGCCCGCCGAGCGCCGGATCAGCGACAACCGCGGTGCCGATTGCGCCGACGATCCCGCCAACACAGTGCACGCCGAAGACGTCCAGCGTATCGTCGTACTTGAGCTTGTTCTTAACGTAGCTGACGAAGAAGTAGCAGATTGGCGAGACAATCAGGCCAAGTGCGATCGAAGTGACCGGAGCGGCAAAGCCCGAAGCCGGGGTGATCGCGACCAGGCCGGCAACGGCACCCGTGGCAGCGCCCAGCATCGAAGGTTTCTTGTGGTGGATCTGCTCAACCACGGCCCAGGATAGGGCAGCAGCGGCAGTGGCGACGAAGGTGTTAATGAAGGCCACCGCCGTCACGCCATTGGCTTCGAGGTTGGAGCCAGCGTTAAAGCCGAACCAGCCCACCCACAGCAGCGAGGCACCGATCATGGTCATGGTCAGCGAGTGCGGCGGCGTCGCTTCGCGGCCAAAGCCGATCCGCTTGCCGATCATCAGGCAGCCCACCAGGCCAGCGATCCCGGCGTTGATGTGAACCACGGTGCCACCGGCGAAGTCCAGCGCGCCCATGCCCCATAGATAGCCGACGTCGGCCTTGGCATCGGCCAGGAAGTCTGGGCCAGCCCAGTACCAAACCATGTGCGCCATCGGGAAATAGACGATGGTCAGCCACAGCACCATGAACAGCATCAGCGGCCAGAATTTCACGCGTTCGGCAAAGGCGCCCACGATCAGCGCCGGCGTGATGCAGGCGAAGGTCATCTGGAACACCACGAAGACGAATTCGGGCAGGTAGACGTTGTTGGAGAAGGTCGCCGCATAGGTTGAGGCGGAAACCCCGACCAGGAAGGCCTTGCTGAACCCGCCGACGAACGGCGCGAGGGCGGAATCGCCGCCCGAGGTGAAGGCCATCGAATAGCCCCAGCCAACCCAGACCAGCGCGGCGATGCTGACGATCATGAAGACCTGCATCAGCACGCTCAGCATGTTCTTGGTGCGGACCAGGCCGCCATAGAACAGCGCCAGCGCAGGCACGCTCATCATCAGCACCAGCACGGCGGAGATCAGCATGAAGGCGGTATCGCCTTTATCGACCATGCCGGCCATCTGTTCGGCGGTCGGGGCCTTGATCGGGCCTTCGGCCACGGGGGCAACAACTGGAGCGGCCACTGCGGCAACATCCTGTGCCATGGCCATGGAAGTGGAAGCGAGCCAGGCGCCAAGCGCGCCCGCACCGCCAGCAAGCTTGCGGATCATTGGATAAGTCCTCCTGTCAGGGCCCGCACTTGTGAAAGCCTTGGCGCTCACAGTGCAGTGTCCCCGGTTTCGCCGGTGCGGATGCGGGTGGCAGACGCCAGATCGAGCACGAAGATCTTGCCATCGCCAATCGACGATGTGCTGGCGACCTGCTGGATCGTTTCGATCACCTGGTCAGCCAGGTCATCGGCCACTGCCACTTCAACTTTCACCTTGGGCAACATGTTGGTTGAATATTCGGCGCCGCGATAAATCTCGGTCTGCCCCTTTTGCCGCCCGAAGCCTTTGACCTCGGTCACGGTCATGCCCGCCACGCCAATGGCGCCGAGCGCTTCACGCACCTCGTCAAGCTTGAAGGGCTTGATGATGGCGATGATGAATTTCATGCCCGTCCCCTGTTTACCTGCCAGGACCATCCCGGCGAGATCTACAAAGCAACGGCCGTGCCAGTTTGAAATTAGCGCATCAAAACAATGGATTTAGCGAAAAAGGATTGCGCAAGAGGATACCCAAGCGCCCGAATCCTGCGCAGCTGCCTATTTTTTAGGCAAGACCGCTCTCACCCAAACCGGCAAGTGATCCGATGCCTTCGCCGCCAGTGCGGAATGATGCACGCCCGCCTCTTCAAGCTCCCACTTCTCGCACAGCACCAGCCGGTCGAGCCGGCCGACCGGGCGGCGCGCGGGGAAGGTAGCGCCGGGCGTGATCAGGCGCCAGGGCGCGCGAAATTCGCTCAGCGCGCCACGATGAAGGCTCCATTCGTTGCAATCGCCCATCAGCACGGTCGGGCAATCACCATCGCAGCGGATCAGATGGTCCAGGATCGTGCGGACTTGCTGGCGGCGGCGCA
>CAZNFV010000230.1:0-3003 GCA_964572445.1 uncultured Novosphingobium sp.
AGGAAGGCCGCAAGTTCCCGGTCCTGGTCCTGACGGCGCGTGATAGCTGGTCTGACAAGGTGGCCGGTCTTGATGCCGGGGCCGATGATTATCTGGCCAAGCCGTTCCAGACCGAAGAACTGATTGCTCGGCTGCGGGCGCTGATCCGCCGTGCGTCGGGCAATACCAGCAGCGAACTGATCGCTGGCGACGTGCGGCTGGATACGCGCTCGGGCCGGGTGACGTTGGATGGGGAACCGGTCAAGCTGACCGCCCAGGAGTACAAGCTGCTGTCCTATCTGCTGCACCACAAGGGCAAAGTGGTCAGCCGGACCGAACTGATCGAGCATATCTACGATCAGGATTTTGACCGTGATTCAAATACTATCGAGGTATTTGTCACGCGAATTCGCAAGAAGCTGGGGGCCGATGTGATCACTACGATTCGCGGTCTGGGCTATAGCCTCGATGATCCGGCCGAAGGCAGCCGCGGCTAAATTGTGACTTTGGGGGGCGATCCTTCGGCGCGCCGGGCCGCGCAGACGGGCTCGCTATCGCGGCGCATCATCCTGATTGCGGCAGGGTGGATCGTCATCTTGCTTTCGCTGGGTGGCTTTGCACTCGATCGGACGCTGACCGGTCTGGTCAGTCGCAATTTCGATGAACAGCTCGAATATGTGATGAACGCGATGATCGCTTCGGCCGAGATCGGGCCGGATGGAGAAGTGTTCTTTAACCGGCCGCTGGGGGACCAGCGGTTTCTTGAGCCGAACAGCGGCCGTTATTGGCTGGTGACGGGCGCCGGGCATGAGAATTTTCCATCGCGGTCGCTGTGGGATCGGGGGCTGGAGCTCAAGGCGAACCACTTCGACAAGGCGCCGCACCTTTATGATAACTTCCAGTTCCCTGACGAGCCGCTGCGCGTAATTGAACGCTCGGTTATCTTGCCAGACAGCGAAACCCGCTGGAAATTTGCTGTCGCCGCCAGCCGTGAAGATCTGGACGATCAGATTACCCGGATCCGCTCCATTCTGGTCTGGAGCTTCCTGGTTTTGGGATTGGGCCTGTTCCTGATGGCGGCGCTGCAATCCTGGTATGGCCTTGGGCCGCTCCGCCGCGTGCGACTGGCGATCCAGCACCTGCGGACCACTGGGCAGAACCGCGTGACTGAGCCGCTGCCGCTTGAAGTACAGCCGCTGGTCCAGGAATTGAATGCCTTGCTGGCTCATTCTGAAAAGCAGGCGGAGGAAGCACGCACCCACGCCGGCAATCTGGCGCACGCGCTCAAGACTCCGCTCACCGTGGTCATGAACGCCGCCACGGCCCAGGCCCCTGATCTGTCCGACACCGTGATCCGCGAAGCCGCGGTGATGCGGCGGCAAGTCGATCACCATCTGGCGCGGGCCAGGGCGGTTGGCCGGCGGGCAGCGGGGCTAAGCCGCGCCTCGGTGGCAGAAAGTGTCGAGGCCGTGCTGCGCGCCGTGACCCGACTGCACGAGCAGACCCGCTTTGACCTGGATGGCAACCGCAGCGCCGAAGTGGCGATTGAACGGCAGGACCTGGACGAGATTCTGGGCAACTTGATTGAGAACGCGGCCAAATATGGCGGGGGCTCGGTATTCGTGACCATTGATCCCACAGCCGATCCGGACTGGTGCGAGATTTGGGTCGAGGATGATGGCCAAGGAATTCCTGAAGCCGCACGCAGCCGTATTTTTGATCGCGGTGCGCGGCTGGATACCAGCAAGCCGGGGACCGGTCTTGGCCTGGCAATCGTTCGCGATGTCGCCGAAATCTATGGCGGTAACGTCACGCTTGATGAGAGCGAAGACCTGGGCGGCCTGCTGGTCAAGCTGCGCCTGCCGCGGGTCGGCAAACTGGCCTGAAGCTTTACTGCTCCGCTGCCTGCTGATGGTGGCGGATCACTTCTTCGATGATGAAACGCAGGAATTTCTCGGAGAATTCCGGATCGAGGTTGGCCTCGGTCGCCAGCTGTCGCAGCCGGGCAATCTGTCGTTCTTCGCGGCCCGGATCGGAAGCCGGGAGGCGGTTCTCGGCCTTGTAGCTGCCAACCGCCTTGGTGATGCGGAACCGCTCAGCCAGAATGTGGATCAGGGCGGCATCGATATTGTCGATGGAGGCGCGATAGCCGGCGAGAACGGGATCGGGTTCGGACATATTTGGTCCGCTAGCATGTGGTTTTGCGAAAGGCTATTGCTGCAATAGCACTTGCCGACGGGCAGCTAGTCTCGCTAGGGGCGCAAGCAATGAGCGCCGACGTCATTCCCCTGCGCAAGCGCGCGCCTGAGCCTGCTGGCTCACCGTCTTTGGCGCCGATGCTGGCGCTGACCGCCGAAGGCATGAATGCCGTCAATGCGGTGATCCTGGACAAGATGCAGAGCCGGATCCCGCTGATCCCCACGCTCGCCGGCCATTTGATTGCCGGCGGTGGCAAGCGGATGCGGCCGATGCTGACCCTGGCTGGCGCCGCACTGTGCGATTACCACGGCACACGCCACCACAAGCTGGCTGCTGCGGTTGAATTCATCCACACCGCCACGCTGCTGCATGATGATGTCGTTGACGGCAGCGAGATGCGTCGCGGCAAGACCGCCGCAAACCTGATTTTTGGCAATCCGGCCGCGGTACTTGTTGGCGACTTCCTGTTCAGCCGCTCTTTCGAACTGATGGTAGAGGATGGATCGCTCAAGGTATTGAAGATCCTTTCCAGCACATCGGCGATCATCGCCGAGGGCGAAGTCAACCAGTTGACCGCGCAGCGCCAGATTGCGACTGGCGAGGAAAAATATCTCGACATTATCGGCGCAAAGACTGCGGCGCTGTTTGCGGCTGCTTGCCGGATTGCCGCCGTGGTTGCCGAACGGCCGGAAGCGGATGAACTGGCGCTTGATACCTATGGCCGCAATCTGGGTATTGCATTTCAGTTGGTCGATGATGCGATCGACTATGTCTCTGACGGCGTTACGATGGGCAAGGATATTGGCGACGATTTCCGCGACGGTA
>CAZNFV010000231.1:0-2023 GCA_964572445.1 uncultured Novosphingobium sp.
CCCGCAAGACCATCCCCGGCCTGCGTCACCTCGAAAAGTACGCCACCCGAATGGGCGGCGCGAAGAACCACCGCATGGGCCTGTGGGATGCGGCGATGATCAAGGACAATCATGTCCTCGTTGCTGGTGGCGTCGCCGAAGCGGTGCGCCGCGCCCGGGCTGCCGGGGTTCAGGATGTGATCTGCGAAGTCGATCATCTCGATCAGATCGAACCGGCGCTGGCCGCTGGGGCCAGCCACCTGCTGCTCGACAATATGGCGGTGCCAACCTTACGCGAAGCTGTCGCACTGATTGCGGGCCGTGTGCCGAGCGAGGCGTCTGGCGGGGTGCGGCTGGATACAATCGGCGCGATCGCAGCCACGGGCGTGACCTATGTCTCGGTCGGCCGGCTTACCCAGAGTGCCCCCGCCGCCGATATCGGGCTAGACTTCACGCCGCTATGATCCGCGCCGCGCTGGCCCTTCTAACCGCGCTGCTGCCACTGCCGGCTCTGGCCCAGGCCTATCAGTGCCGCCCGTTGGCACAGGTCGCAGTGCCAGCCCCACCACAACAAGACGAACCGACCCGGCGCATGCCGGTGGCCCGTTATAGTCTGGTCGCGAGCTGGTCGCCCGAACATTGCAAGGGGCGCGGGAATGGTGATCGCTTGCAATGCAGCGGGAAAGCGGGCCGCTTCGGCTTTGTCCTCCACGGACTATGGCCCGAGGGCCAGGCCGGACAGTGGCCGCAATGGTGTTCGCTCACCCCGCGACCGTCTGCGGCTCTGCTCGCCCAGCACCTCTGCATGACCCCAAGCCTGCGCCTGCTCGAACATGCCTGGGCCAAGCATGGATCGTGCATGGCGCGGCGCCCAGAAGGCTATTTCAAAGTGGCGAGTATCCTCTGGCGGTCAATCCACTGGCCCGATGCAGATCGTCTCTCCCGCCAGGACGGGCTGACCGTTGGTGATCTGCGCCGTGCATTCATCGCCCGCAACCCGGGCTGGCCGCACGACGCAGTGGGCGTCGTCACCAGCTCAACCGGCTGGCTGCGTGAACTGCGGCTTTGCTATGGTCTGGACTTCCTGCCGCAGGCCTGTCCGCGCCGTGCGCTTGGCCCGCCCGATTCGGCGGACATGAAGATCTGGCGTGGGCTTTAGCGCTTGGTCTTGAAAAAACTGCGCAACAGGTCGGCAGCCGCCTGTTCACCCATGCCTGAATAGACTTCAGGCCGGTGCAGGCACTGCGCCTGGTCAAACACGCGCGCTCCATGTTCTACCGCACCGCCTTTGGGATCACTGGCGGCGTAATAGAGCTTGTCGATTCGGGCATGGCTGATCGCCCCGGCGCACATCGGGCAAGGCTCCAGCGTGACCCACAGCTCGCAGCCCTCGAGTCGCGCGTTCCCCAGCGCCTTGGCTGCCGCGCGAATCGCCAGGATTTCAGCGTGAGCCGTTGGATCCGACAGGCTGCGCGGCAGGTTGTGGGCCGCCGCGATAACCACGCCATCCTTAACGATCACCGCCCCGATCGGCACTTCACCGGCAGATTCGCCCTGCCGCGCTTCATCCAGCGCCTGAATCATCGGATCAGGAAGGGGCCAGCGGCTCATTTCTGCGGAATTGGCCGCAATAACTTGACCGCACAAGGGTGAATCGGTAGGGGCCGCCTTCCCCCTCGACGGGTATCCATTTTTCTAAGCGAGTTTTGACATGTCCCGCATCTGCGAACTGACCGGCAAGGGTCGCCAAGTCGGCAACAACGTCAGCCACGCCAACAACAAGACCAAGCGCGTGTTCCTGCCCAACCTGCAGAACGTCACGCTGATGTCGGAAAAGCTCGACCGCAGCTTCAAGTTCCGCGTTTCGACGCATGGACTGCGTTCGGTTGAGCACGTTGGCGGCCTGGACAACTGGTTGCTGAAGACAGTCGATACCAAGCTTTCGGCCACTGCGCTGAAGGTAAAGCGCGAACTGGTTAAGGCGCAAGCCGCCTGATTTGCGCCGGGCCCGCGGGTCCGGGCCAGAACATTGCAAGGGCGTCCG
>CAZNFV010000231.1:2033-2955 GCA_964572445.1 uncultured Novosphingobium sp.
GGTCAGCCGGGCGCCTTTTGCTTTGTCTGCGTTCGAGCCTGCATCTGGCGTGGCGGCAGGTCAGACAAGCGGAGCTCAAGCCGCAGCAGCAGCGTCCGCTGGGTGACTGCGCCGTTGTTATCGCTAATCAGCCAGGCAATGACCTGACCGTCCGCCCCCGGTTCAATTGCCAGGCCTTCATAGTTCTCTTCCAGCCCCGTGCCATCAAGGCTGGCGATGACCTGGCCAGACCATTTACCCCCAGCGCGAATCGCAGCCGGATCGGCAAGCATGATTCGCGTGCCGAAGCGCGGCGGCATTGGCCAGCGCAGTTCCCGCAACAGAATCAGGACGCGCCCATCGGGTAGCTGCGCCGCGTCGGTCGGAAGGTAATCGGCGGGTGCCGTGAAGCTGAACCGCAGTGCCCGGTCCGTCCCATCCGGTGCATGGGGCAGCAGCCGCGCAGCGTGGTCAAGCCCACTCCCTTCGGCAAGTATCAGAAACCGGCCGTCGGCCAGCCGGACCATGGTCTCTGCCCCGCTGTTGGTTGCCCAGCCGGCCAGTTCCGGACCCGCGATCGTTTCCGGCAGCGGCTTGCCCCGCACGGTCCGCATGAACAGATTGCGCCCCTCCAGCGCCAGCCAGAACTCGCCGGTCGCAGGATCAAGCGCTGCTGCCTCAACATCGCGATAGGCCTTCAGCGCGCCTCTGCGGGGCATCAGCGGCGCGATTCGCACCAGCCCTGGTTGGCCCGGCTGCGGCATGTCGAGCCTTATCCCGGTGTCACTGAAAGCCGTCAGCCGGCCAGCAGCAGGAACGGCGAGGGTGGAAAAGCCCAGGAAGCTGCTGTTGGGACTGGTCAGGTGCCAGGCGCCGGTTAAGCGAAACGGCCCAACGGCGCGGTTAGGCGGCATGGGCAGCGCCTCTGCCGCTACGATTTGGC
>CAZNFV010000232.1:0-2952 GCA_964572445.1 uncultured Novosphingobium sp.
CAGGTCCGCACCACCTCCACTACACCGCGCTGCCCGACTGGGCGCAGACGCTGGGGATGGTCTTCTCGGTCATGCTGTGGATGCCAAGCTGGGGCGGGATGATCAACGGCCTGATGACGCTGAACGGCGCCTGGGACAAGGTCCGCACCGATCCGATCATCCGCATGATGGTGCTGGCGCTGGCCTTCTACGGCATGAGCACGTTCGAAGGCCCGATGATGAGCATCAAGAGCGTCAACTCGCTCTCGCACTACACCGATTGGACCATCGGCCATGTCCATTCCGGCGCGCTCGGCTGGAACGGCATGATCACCTTTGCCTGCGTCTATTACCTCGTGCCGCGCCTGTGGGGCCGTGAACGGCTCTATTCGCTGCGGATGGTCAACTGGCACTTCTGGCTGGCCACGCTGGGGATCGTTTTCTACGCCTCCGCGATGTGGGTGGCGGGGATCACCCAAGGCCTGATGTGGCGGGAATACGGGGCCGATGGCTACCTGGTGAATTCCTTCGCTGAAACGGTCGCCGCACTGCACCCGATGTACCTGCTGCGCGCCTTTGGCGGGGGCATGTTCCTGACCGGTGCCGGCATCATGAGCTTCAATGTCTGGATGACGATCCTGGGCAAGCTGCGTGATGAGCAACCGCTCTATCACCCGCCGCATGATCCCGATGCAGATCGTCCGTTGGGCGTGGCCCGGCCGCTGGCACCCGTTGCGGCTGCCGCCGATCGTCCGCGCACTGCTGTTCCGGCCGAATAAGGGGGCCACAGACCATGACTGCAAACGCAACTGAAGCTGCTCCCAAGGAAGACTGGAAGCGCCACAAGAAGATGGAGCGCAACATCGCGCTGTTCGGTCTGGCTGCCTTCGCCGCCGTGACGATCGGCGGGATCGTGGAAATCGCGCCGCTGTTCTGGATCGACAACACGATCGAGAAGGTGGACGGGATGCGCCCCTACACCCCGCTCGAACAAGCCGGGCGTGACATCTATGTGCGTGAGGGCTGCTATGTCTGCCACAGCCAGATGATCCGCCCGTTCCGCGATGAAGTGGAACGGTACGGGCATTACAGTCTGGCGGCGGAATCGATGTATGACCGGCCGTTCCAGTGGGGCTCAAAGCGCACCGGGCCGGACCTGGCGCGGGTTGGCGGGCGCTATTCGGATGAATGGCACGTCCAGCACCTGAAGAATCCCCGCGCCGTGGTGCCGGAATCGGTCATGCCGACCTATGCTTTCCTGGCCGACCGCGACCTCGATGCCGGCGATGCCAGTGCCACGCTGACCGCACTCTACCGGGCTGGCACGCCCTATACCAAGGACCAGATCGCGAAGGCCAACGAAGACCTGAAGCTGCAAGGCGATCTGATGGGTGACGCGGCTGACCTGAACAAGCGCTATCCCAAATCGCAGGTTCGCGATTTCGATGGCCAGCCCGACAAGCTGACCGAGATGGATGCGCTTGTGGCCTACCTGCAAATGCTGGGCACGCTTGTAGATGTGAACGCTGCTGCCGCGCAAGAGGATCTGGCCAAGGAGAAGGGCCGGTGAGCACGCACTCTACTTACGACATGCTGCGGCACATCGCTGACAGCTGGGGGCTGCTGGCCATGCTGGTGACCTTCCTCGTGCTGGTGCTGTGGCCGTTCCGCCCGGGTGCCAGCTCCGCCAACGAGGCGGCCAGGACCATGATCTTCAAGGACGACGACGATGTCTAAAAAGCGCATCGATGAAGCAACCGGTGTCGAAACCGTTGGCCATAGCTGGGACGGAATCGAGGAACTCAACAACCCGCTGCCGCGCTGGTGGCTGTGGACGTTTTACGCCTGTATCGCGTTCGCGATTGGCTATGTGATTGTCTACCCGGCGATCCCCTTGGCCAATAAGGGTACCGAAGGGCTATCCGGCTGGACCAGTCGCGGCCAGCTGGCCGATGAAATGAAGGCTGAAGATGCGCGCCGCGCCGGAACTCTGGCGGCGCTGGCGGCAACGCCGATTGAGCAGCTGGCCGGCAAGCCCGAACTGATGCGCGCCGCGATCGAAGGCGGCCGTGCCGCATTCCGGGTCAACTGCGTGCAATGTCACGGTTCCGGCGCAGCCGGCAGCACGGGCTATCCCAACCTGCGCGACGACGACTGGCTGTGGGGCGGCAACATCAAGGAAATCGAGACCACGCTGGTCAATGGCATCCGCCAGCCCGGCAATGATGCCACACGCCAGAGCCTGATGCCAAACTTTGGCAAGGACGGAATCCTGCCCCCCGCCGATATTGCCGCCGTGGCTGATCACGTGTTGTCGCTGACCGGCAAGAGCAAGGCTAACCCGCAGGGTGCAACTCTGTTCGCCGCCAATTGCGCGGTCTGCCACGGCGCTGACGCCAAGGGTGGCCGGCCGGTCGGTGCGCCGAACCTGGCCGATGCGATCTGGCTGTATGGCGGCAAGCGCGAACAGGTTGTCGGCAGCATTACCCAGGCGCACGCCGGGGTGATGCCGGCCTGGGGCAGCAAGCTTGATCCGGTAACGATCAAGATGCTGGCGGCCTATGTCCATTCGCTTGGGGGCGGTGAGGATTTTGCGGCACCGGCGGCAGCGCCGTCACCTGTCGCAGCCGCAACTCCTGCGACAGGTGGGACCAATGCTAAGCCCTGAGCCGGCGGGCGCTGCGCCCTACTATGAAAAGCGCAAGGCCGTTTTTCCCAAGGTGGTGAGCGGTCCGTTCCGCCGCTTCAAGTGGTTCATGCTGATCCTTACGCTGGGGATCTATTACCTCACGCCGTGGCTGCGCTGGGACCGGGGGCCCTATGCCCCGGACCAGGCGGTGCTGGTCGATCTGGCCAACCGCCGGTTCTATATGTTTGCGATCGAAATCTGGCCCCACGAGTTTTACTTCGTGGCCGGCCTGCTGATCATGGCCGGGATCGGGCTGTTCCTGATCACCAGCGCCTTTGGCCGGG
>CAZNFV010000233.1:0-2904 GCA_964572445.1 uncultured Novosphingobium sp.
AGGGCATGCTGGGCTACGTCAAGGGCGTGCAGCGTCAGGAAATCCGCCAGGGTATCGCCTGTGTGAAGCACCAGAACATGTCGGGCAGCGACATCGGAGACGATCACAAGGAATACTTCGCCGGTGAAGCCGCACTTAAGGCAGGCGGCGAACACAACACGATGAACCAGTTCGCGGCATAAAACCGCGGAGGGAACCAGTTCGCGGCATAAAACCGCGGAGGGAACCAGTTCGCAGCGAAGGTCCCGACGTTCAATCAACTCGCAGCATAAGGAGAAGGTGCGATGACGACCACGACCGCTACCGAAACCCGCGAACCGCAGCGCGCCCGCGCACTGCTTTCGACGGCCGACTTCCAGCTGCTCCGGGCAGCCCTCGCCAGCCATGCCAAGGCGGTAGACGGACCCGAAGAAATTGCGCGGATCAACGCGCTCTACCATCGGCTCGGCACTTACAACTGAGCCATCAAGCTCCTGGGGAGGAGAAACGATGGCCGTCGGGGTACCCCTTTTACTCCGGCGGCTATCAACCCATTGGTAACCAAATAAAATTGGCGAGCGCTTAACCTTCGCCAGCTAACGATGCTGGCATGCGTCGCGCCAAAACATCCCTGCCGATCTCACCCACTTTGCTGAAGCACTTTGCTGCAGCGACGGTGGCAATCACCATCTGCATCGCGCTGTTCGCCGATGGCAGCACGACCGAAGCCGTCAAGGAAACGGTCAAGCAAAACGAGATCAAGAAGACTGAAGTCAATCTGCTCGGCGCGCACAAGCTGGTGAACAATAAGCTGAAGGTCGCACCTACCCGGTCTATGCCGATGGAAGATCCACCCCTCAGCGATCAGGACTTCTCCGGGCCGTCGGCACTGGCCGCACCTCCTCGGAACCCGTCCTACACGGGCGGAGCGATGCCGCTTCCCAGCCAGTATGCCCGGCCCGAAGACATGCTACCCGGCCGGCAAAAAGTGCTGCGGGCGTCAAAGACGCCGCCGCCGCATGTGCTTACCGAACAAGAGATTGCCAATCTCCGCGAAGCATCACGCATCCGCAGCGGTGCGAGCTCCATTGAATAGCCGGAAAGCAGCCTAGGCGCCGAAGCACTCCCGCCCCAGATATTCGCGGCTATCTGTGCTGATGATTGCAGCGTGGCCGTAATTGGGGTGATCAATCACCACCATCGCGTTACCTTCGACTGATTGCCATGCGGCAATTGCGGCATCATCGAAATCAAAGTGCAGGAAGTGTACGGCACTGGTCTTGCCATCGCTTTCGCGGGTGCGTTCAACATCACCTTCGGGACGGGCCATAACCACCTTGCCGCCGACCTGGATCGAAATGTGGTCTTCCACCCCACCGATCGTCCGCAGGAAGGCGTCGCGGCGGTCCGGATCGGCGATCTCGAACAACAGGGTGCAGGTCAGTTCGCGCCCCTTGGGGATCATCGGATCATAGGCGGCCAGCTCATCGACCAACTGATCTGCCCCGCCCTTTTCAATCCGCAGCATTTCCTGGACCTGAAGCCACATTGAATCCCAGGTTTCGAACAGCACGGTGGCGTGTGGTCCCACGCCCATCCGGGTCAATTGCTTACGCAGCAGGGCTTCCTGCTTCTTGTCATTGCGGATCAGCTCGTAGCGATCGAGCGGCAGGATATCGTCGGCCGTAATGGTGCGGGCGTCTCTGGGCATGATTTTAAAGTCCATAAGCCTGGGCCATTACCTCGATGGGGTGGCCGATACGGTCAGGGGCCTGGGCCCCGGTGCTTTCGATTACCTGCTGCAGGTGCGGTCCGGCCAGTGGGCACTCGCTGACAATCAGGTCAGGCTCGCTCTTCAGCAGGTTGCGTGCGGCGGGCTTGCCCACCTTTACAGCGCGATCGAAGTTTTCCTTGAAGATGCCCCACTTGCCGCCGTGGCCCGAGCAACGCTCAGTCAGAGCGGGCTTGGCTTCGGGGATCAGCTTGAGCATTTCCATCGCCTTCGGACCCATGTTCTGGGCGCGGGCGTGGCAGGCAAAGTGCACGGCGATCGCGGTCGGCATAGCCTCAATCGGGGCCAGGCCGGTGTCCTTGGACAGCGCCACAACATATTCCGACACGTCAAAGCAGTGCTTGCTGAGCAGCTGCACTGCCTCGTTCTCAGGCTCGATCAACGGCCATTCAAACTTGAGCATCAGTGCGCAGGACGTGGTCAGCGGAACAATGTCCCATCCGTCTTCGATCAGCGGCTGGAAGAAGGCCGAAATGCGGGTTGCGGCGCTGGCGACGGCCGGCAAGTCCCCGTTCTCGAACTTGGGCATGGCACAGCAGTCAGGATATTCCACCCGGACCCGCACGCCGTTATGCGCCAGCACCTTGATCGCGGCTTCGCCTGCGGTGCCGTCGTTGAAATTGTCATGGCAGCCGGCATAAAGCACGACCTTCTTGCCGAAGGCGGGGCCATCAGGATTGGGCTGCGGGATCATGCCCACGGCCTTGTTCACCAGCGGCACTTCCGCAAAGGTCGGCACGTGCGCGCGGCGATCGATCCCAAGGGTCGATTCCATCAGGCCACGGGTCATGCTGTTGTCCGGATCGGTCGCCCAGTTGGCGAGGCCGGCCACAGCCGAACCCAGCTTGCCATTGCGGGTCATCTTGGCCAGCTCGCGGTCAGCCAGCGATGTCTCACCCTTGCGATGCTCAATGGCGCGGGCGCGCAGCATCAGATGCGGGAAATCCAGGTCAAAGCTGTGCGGCGGCACATAGGGGCACTTGGTCAGGAAGCACATGTCGCAAAGCGTGCACGCGTCAACGACGGCTTTCAGCTGCGGCTTGGTAAGGTCCTCAACCTCCTCGTTCGGGCTCTCATCAATCGAATCGAACAGGATCGGGAAGCTGTCACACAGGTTGAAGCAGCGGCGGCAG
>CAZNFV010000234.1:0-2844 GCA_964572445.1 uncultured Novosphingobium sp.
TGAAACAATCGTGTCCCACAGCATCCGGGTGCCGACATGTTCAGCCTGAGCCTGCATTTCCTGCATCAGCCAGGGGCCCTGGATAACGTCTCGGAAGCCGGGGTAATTCTCCACATCGGTGGTGATGGTCAGCTGGCCGCCCGGCTGAAGACCCTGAACCACGATCGGCTCCATCCCGGCGCGGGCGCCATAGATTGCGGCAGAAAGCCCGGCAGGGCCGGAACCGATAATCAGCATCTTTGTGGTGTGGACGGCCATGACAGTTCCCTGTTGCTCTTGCGCCCCATCTAGGGAGCGCATGGCCGGTGCGCAAACCCAAGACAGGCGCTTTCCCCACCGATTGACGCCTCGCGCCTGAACGCGCAAAGGTCTTGCCCATGATCCACGGCCCAACCTCCAACAGCTTCATCTCCCAGCGCCTGCGCCTCCACTATGTGGATTGGGGCAATCCTGGCGCGCCGCCGCTGATCCTGCAGCACGGCGGGCGCGATCATTGCCGTTCGTGGGACTGGGTGGCCGAAGAACTGGCGAAAGACTGGCACGTGATCGCCCCGGATCTGCGCGGCCATGGCGACAGCGCCTGGGCGCCAGACGGCAATTACGAGATGAATGGTCTGGTCTATGACTTCGCTCAGCTCGTTCACACGCTGGGGCATGACCAGGTCACCATCATTGCCCACTCGCTGGGCGGCAACATCGCCTCCCGCTATACGGGGCTCTATCCTGAAAAGGTTCGGCGCTTCGTCAATATCGAAGGGCTTGGCCCATCACCCAAGACCCGCGCTGAACGTGAAGCCGCCGGCTATGCCAACAGGTTCCGCGAATGGATCGATAAACGCCGTGCTGCTGCGGGCCGTATTCCGCGCCGGTATCCCAGCATCGAAGCCGCCTATGCCCGCATGAAGGACGAAAACTCTTTCCTGACTGACGAGCAGGCCCGGCACCTCACGATCCACGGCGCCAGCCGCAACGAGGATGGCACCTGGAGCTGGAAGTTCGATCCCTACCTGAACGTCTGGCCGTTCGAGGATGTCCCCGAATCCCGCACGGAAGAGCTGTGGGGCGACATTTCCTGCCCGATGCTGCTGCTATACGGCGCCAATTCCTGGGCGTCGAACCCCGAAAAGGACGGCCGCCTTGGCGTGTTCAAGAACGATCCCAAGGTGATCGAGTTTGAAAACGCCGGTCACTGGCTGCACCATGACCAGTTTGACCGGTTCATGGCAGAGGTTCGGGCTTTCCTCTAAGCTTCGAGGTAATGCGCCCGCAGCGTTTCACGCGCCGCCGCATCGATCCCCAGCACGGCTTCAAGATAGGCATCGAGCGACCCGTGCGCGGCCTCGGCGCTGTCGAGCGCGGTAACGATGTAATCCTCTTCCACGCCCATCAGCGTGCGGATCGTGGCATCGTCAATTGATCCATACTTTGCGCGGATCGTTTCGGCGCCCTGCTCAATCCGGCGCTCAATGTTCCCGGCCACGTTGGTCAGCAGGTAATCAGCCACAATCGCATCGCGTGACACGCCCAGCACGTGCTGGGTCATCGCGACGGCAAAACCGGTGCGGTCCTTGCCCGCCACGCAGTGAACCAGGCTCGGCTGCGGCGCTTTCAACAGCGCAGCGAAATAGGCGCGGATCATTGGCAGTAGATTCTCGCGGAAGGCGATGCCTTCGTAAAGCCGCATCATCGCAGCGCGGGCCTGCGCCTGGCTGAGCGCACCCTCCGCCGCTTCAACATGCAGCGCCAGCCCGGCGGTCTCACCCTGGCTGTGTAACACCTCTGCCGTGAAGCCCGGCGCACGGCGGCATGGATTGGCCTCACGCTCGCTGGTGCCGCGCAGATCGATGACCGTCGCCAGACCAAGCCGCGCCACTTCGGCCAGATCGGCATCGGTCGCCTCGCCATGCTGGGCCGATCGCCACAACAGGCCGGTGCGAACCTTGCGGCCATCAAGGCCATCATAGCCGCCATAGTCACGGAAGTTGTGGATCGCTTCGAGCGGAAGGATGCGGCCATTTGTCATATCCGCCGATTGGCACCTGCAGGAGCACGTGGCAAGCCGCTTGCGCAAAGCCCGATCCTGCATCAAGCTGATAAAAAAGAACGGTGAGAGGGGGCTAAGTGGCAAAGCGGGTCCTGGCACGGGAACTCAAGGTCGGGCTGCTGGGGGGCGGCTCATGGGGCACGACTGTGGCCTCGCTGGTCGCGCGCAATGCGCCAACCACCTTGTGGGCGCGGAGCCAGTCCACGGTTGACGAAATCAACCAGCACTCCAGCAACAGCCGCTACCTGCCGGATGCGCGGCTAACCAACACTTTGCGGGCAACTTGCGAATTGGCCGAGGCGGTCAGCGGCGCCGATGTGATCGTGTTCGGCGTGCCTTCGCAAGTAACCCGCGATACTGCCGCCGCCATCCGGCCGTTCATCCGCCCGTGGGTGCCGATCATCAGCCTGGCCAAAGGCTTTGAGCTATCCACTGGCAAGCGCATGACTGAGGTGATTGGCGAGGAACTGCCCGGCCACCCCCTCGGCGTGCTGACCGGTCCGAACCTGGCGAAGGAAATCATGTCCGGGTTGGCTGCTGCAGCAGTGCTGGCGATGGATGATGACGTGATCGTTCGCGAACTGCAGGACCTGTTCCGCACCGGCCTGTTCCGCGTCTATACCAATGACGATCCGATTGGCGCTGAGCTGGGCGGCGCGCTCAAGAACATTTTTGCGATTGCGACTGGCATGGGCGATGCACTGGGCGCCGGGGTCAATACCCGCTCAGCCCTGCTGACCCGCAGCCAGTCCGAGATGACGCGGCTGGGCGTGGCGCTGGGCGGCCGTGCGGAAACGCTG
>CAZNFV010000235.1:0-2833 GCA_964572445.1 uncultured Novosphingobium sp.
GAATTTTTCAGCGACGGCCTTCAGCCATTCCTCAGGCACGTCGACCGGGTTCTGGCCATAGTCGGTCAGGATGCCCTTGAAGACCTTGTTGAAGACCTGATCGAACTTATCGAGCAGGCCTTCATCCTTCACGAAAATGGCGCGAGACAGGTAATAGAACTGCTCGGGCGTCTGTTCGATCACATCCTTGTCGAGCGCTTCGAGCAGCACCAGGTGCTCCTTGAAGGAGGCCTGGATGCCGGCGCTGCGCAGCTCGTCGATGAAGTTGAAGAACATGGCCGCAGCTCCGGTTCAACCAAGCCCGGCTATCCTGAGCTTGTCGAAGGACTGGCCTTCTTGCGGCGCGGCGCGAGCCAGCCGGCAAGAGCAAGGACAGTGCTTCGACAAGCTCAGCATGGACGGGGGAATGGGCATGGATAAGCTGTTTCGGATCAGCTCTGGCGGCGGGCCATGAAGGCCAGGCGTTCAAACAGCATCACGTCCTGCTCATTCTTGAGCAGCGCGCCGTGAAGCGGCGGGATCGCCTTGGATGGATCGCGGTTCTGCAACACGTCGAGCGGCATATCCTCGTTCAGCAGCAGCTTCAGCCAATCGAGCAATTCCGAAGTCGAGGGCTTTTTCTTCAGGCCCGGCACTTCGCGCACTTCGTAGAAGATTTCCATCGCCTTGGAGACGAGCGTCTTCTGGATATTAGGGAAGTGCACATCGACAATCGCCTGCATCGTGTCACGATCAGGGAACTTGATATAGTGGAAGAAGCAGCGGCGCAGGAAGGCGTCGGGCAGTTCCTTTTCGTTGTTCGAGGTGATCACCACGATCGGGCGTTCCTTCGCGGCAATCCGCTCCTTCGTTTCGTAAACGTCGAAGCTCATCCGATCGAGTTCCTGCAACAGATCGTTCGGAAACTCGATGTCAGCCTTATCGATCTCGTCGATCAGCAACACGGGCAGCTCGGGCGCGGTGAAGGCTTCCCACAGCTTGCCCTTCTTGATGTAGTTGGCGATGTCGTGGACCCGCTCATCACCCAGCTGGCCATCGCGCAAACGGGCAACCGCATCATACTCGTAAAGACCCTGCTGGGCCTTGGTGGTCGACTTGACGTTCCATTCAATCAACGGCGCGTTGACGGCCTTGGCGATTTCGTGGGCCAGCACGGTCTTGCCGGTGCCCGGTTCACCCTTGACCAGCAGCGGGCGGCGCAACAGCACCGCCGCGTTAACTGCGACCTTGAGGTCATCCGTTGCGACGTAATTGGAAGTGCCTTCAAAGCGCTGCATGGAAATGGTCATCCCCGGTCGTTAATCGTTCGGTTAAACGATAGGGAGCGCAGCGGTGCGAGGCAAGTGACAAAAAACGGCGTCCCGCTCGACCGTGTCGTATTCCAGAAAGCCGGAAACCAAGATATAGCCTGGGGCGGTCGTTTAGCTTGGTGGTGATATGACGCGACACGACTTCATACGATCAAGGCTGCTTCAGGCGCCAACGCTGGCAAACAGCCTGGTCGTGCTAAGCCTCTCGGTGGGTATCGGCACCTTGCTCCGCTGGCTGATTGGCTCGGCGGCCGATCTCATTCCCTTCATCACCTTTTACCCGGTAATTGTGATTTGCACCCTGTTGGCCGGTTGGCGGGCAGGCCTGGTCAGCATCTTCGTATCGATGGCTGTCGTGAACCTGTTTTTTATGCGGCCGCGGATTTCGATTACCACGGATTTGCAAACCGTCTCGATGATGGGTTTGTTCGTGCTGTCTTGCATGATGCTGGTTGCCATCGCGCAGACCTTGCGTGCGACCGTGGCCCAGCTGCAGGATGCAACCGACCGGGCTGAATACCTTAATGAGGAGCTGATGCACCGCGTGCGCAACACGCTGACGGTGGTCAATTCTCTGGCGGCGCTGACATTTAAAAGTGATCCGGCAAACTTCATGGCCGGATTTGCGAAGCGAATGGGAGCCTTGGCTGGTGGCCTGGACTTGCTGTCGCGCCATGGCGGCAAGACGTGTGATTTGCGCGAAACAGTGGAAGCGGCGTGCCAGCCATTCATGGACAAACAACGCATAAGCTTCGCGGGACAGAGCAGCACCTTGCCCGGGGAACTGTGCGTTCCCCTGATCCTCGCGGTCCACGAGCTTTGCACCAATTCAGTCAAATATGGTGCCTTGTCCGTTTCAGACGGCCGCGTGATGGTTGAGCTGTCTTCGGATGAAGCCAGCAACGAGGCGATGCTGGTCTGGCAGGAAATCGATGGCCCGGAAGTTCAGCCACCCACGCGGCAGGGGCTGGGCAGCGCGCTGTTAGCGCACCCTTTGCTGGGTCCTTCGAAGCTGAGTTTTGATCCGCAAGGGCTGCGCTGCGAAATGCGGCTTAACCCGGAACGATAAGGCGCCCGGGGCAGCCTTGCTCAGGCGTCGATCAGTTCAGGATCAATATCTGCTGCGCGGTTCTGGATGAACATGAACCGCTGAGCCGGATCGCGGCCCATCAGGCGGTCAACCAGGTCCTTTACCGCCGCGCGGCCTTCATATTCCGGGGGCAGGGTAATGCGGATCAGGCTGCGCTTGGCCGGATCCATCGTCGTTTCGCGCAATTGGCCCGGGTTCATTTCGCCCAGACCCTTGAACCGGCCAACTTCAACCTTCTTGCCCTTGAACCGGGTTGTTTCCAGCTCCGCGCGGTGGGCGTCGTCGCGGGCATAGGCGCTCTCTTTGCCGGCGGTCAGGCGGTAAAGCGGCGGCTGCGCGAGGTAGAGATGCCCGCGGCGAACCACTTCGGGCATTTCCTGGAAGAAGAAAGTCATCAGCAGGGTGGCGATGTGGGCGCCGTCCACGTCAGCAT
>CAZNFV010000236.1:0-2471 GCA_964572445.1 uncultured Novosphingobium sp.
GGCATGCGCAACATGAAGAAGGACATGGGCGGCGCGGCCCACGCCCTCGCCCTCGCCCAACTGGTCATGCAAGGCCAGCTCAAGGTGCGGCTACACCTGTTGATCCCGGCGGTGGAGAACGCGATCGCCGGCAACGCCTTCCGCCCCGGTGACGTGCTGAAAAGCCGTGCGGGCCTATCGGTCGAGATTGGCAATACCGATGCCGAAGGACGGCTGGTGCTGGGCGATGCCCTGACCCGAGCAGGTGAGGAAGAGCCCGAACTGCTGATCGACTTCGCCACGCTGACCGGAGCGGCGCGCGTCGCGGTCGGGCCAGACCTGCCCGCCCTGTTCACTCGGACTGAGGAAACAGCCACCGAAATGCTCGCCGCCGGAGCGCAGGCCAACGATCCGTGCTGGCGCCTGCCGCTCTACGAAGGTTACCGCGAATACCTGAAGAGCGACATTGCCGATCTCAACAACTCCAGCAGCAATGGCTTTGCCGGGGCTTCGGTCGGCGCGCTGTTCCTGGATCGGTTCGTGCCCGCCGGGACTGACTGGGCCCACTTCGATACCTTCGCCTGGCGCCCCGCCGCCAAGCCTGGCCGGCCCAAAGGCGGCGACGCCCTGGGCCTGCGCGCAGCCTGGGGCCTGTTGAAGGGACGTTATGGATAACTTGCCCTACGGCCCCCGCGCCGCTAATCGCCCGGTCTTCCAGTTTCCGGGGCACGAAACCTTGTCGCAGATCGTCATTCCCGAGGGCCAGTTCGCCCTCTCCGGCCCGGCTGAAAAGCTTGATGACGCGCATTGGCCGGTGCGTGGTGATCTGGCGCACATCCGCCTGGCCGGGCGCTGCTTCGTACCGCACTATGCCGTGCCGATGCCGCGCAAGGTCACCGCTGCGGGAGCGAGCCTGCTGGCCGCCAACCGCACGGACGCGGACCTACGCGAAGCGCTGCCTGGCGGCGCGCTGTTCAATGTGCTCGACGTGACCGGCGGCTGGGCCTGGGGCCAGGTGGGCGAGGACGGCTGCGTCGGCTACCTGCCCGTCGAAGCGCTCGAAGCCTAAGTGGCGCAGACGGTTTTCATCGATGGCGCGGTTGGCACAACCGGGCTGGAGATTGTCGAACGGCTGGCGCCGCGGGCCGAATTCGAACTGCTGATCCTGGACGAACAGGCCCGCAAGGATGCAGGCGCGCGGCGCGATGCCTATCACGCGGCGGACTTTGCCGTGTTGTGCCTGCCCGATGAGGCCGCGAAGGAAGCCTTGATCCTGGCCGAAGGCGCCGCCGTGCGGATCATCGATGCCTCCAGCGCGCACCGCGTGGCCGATGGCTGGACCTATGGTTTTCCAGAACTGACCGGCCGGGATGCAATCGCAGCCGCTTCCCGCATCAGCAACCCCGGCTGCTATCCGACCGGTTTTCTGGGCCTGATCGCCCCGCTGGTCCGTGCAGGCCTGCTGCCAGCCGACTGGCCCTATACCGTCAACGCCGTCTCGGGTTATTCTGGTGGCGGCAAAGCCATGATCCAGCGGTTTGACGATGATGGCGATATTGCCTTTCGCGCCTATGGCCTGGGCATGGGGCACAAACACGTTGCAGAAATGCGGCGCTATGCTGGCCTGACCCACCCGCCGCTGTTCGCTCCGGCGGTGATCGATGCGCAGCGCGGCATGGTGGTCGAAGTGCCGCTGCCGCTGAGCGTTATGCCGATGGCCGGATCGCCCGAAGTGCTGCGGCTGGCGCTGGCGGAGTTCTATGCCGGCAGCAAAATCGTGACGGTGCATGACGAACCCAAGGACGAGCTGCTGCTGCGCCGTTCGATGCAGCCATCGGACCGGCTTGATCTGTGGGTGTTCGGTGCCAGCGATGGCACCCAGGCGCGGCTGATCGCGCGGCTCGACAACCTGGGTAAGGGTGCCAGCGGTGCCGCAGTGCAAAGCCTGAACCTGATGGCCGGGCTGGAAGAGACCGCAGGCCTCAATCTTTAATCTGCCTATTTTTTAGGCAGAGCTGCTGAAAAATCAGGCAAGCTTTGCGCCGTTACTGCGCATGAATTGAATCCTGCATCCACCTCATTCGATTCAAATCTTGCGAATCCACTCTTTTCGACGGCAGCGGGTTGTCCTAGGGCCGAGGGATTGGTGCTGGCACGATTCTTGATTGAGGAATTGGAGCGGCACTCGAACGTCAGGACCGGACCCGGTTAACGCCGGACTGGTACCGGCGCAGCGCGCAGGGGAATGACAAGTGAAAAAGATCGAAGCGATCATCAAGCCGTTCAAGCTCGATGAAGTGAAGGAAGCGCTGCACGAAGTGGGCGTGTCCGGCATCACAGTGACCGAAGCCAAGGGCTTTGGGCGCCAGAAGGGCCACACTGAGCTCTATCGCGGCGCCGAATATGTCGTCGACTTCCTGCCCAAGGTGAAGCTTGAAGTGGTCGTGGACGATGCACTGGCCGACCGTGTTGTCGAAGCCATCGCCGCCGCC
>CAZNFV010000236.1:2481-2792 GCA_964572445.1 uncultured Novosphingobium sp.
CGCATCGGCGACGGCAAGATCTTCGTCATCCCCGTTGAACGCGCCGTGCGGATCCGCACGGGTGAGCGTGACAACGACGCCATCTGATCCATTCCCGCAATTTTGAACACTCGCCCGCGGCCACAGGCCGGGGTCATCTAGAAGGAAGACCAATGACCAAGGCCAAGGACATCATTTCGGATGAGACCATTGAGGTCCTCAATCCCGAGCATCATATCTGCACGCTGACCAAGGATGTGAATTTCAATGTGGAGCTTGAGGTCTGCCGCGGCCGCGGGTACCGTGCCCCGGCCATCTGTACGCCCGAGGAA
>CAZNFV010000237.1:0-2789 GCA_964572445.1 uncultured Novosphingobium sp.
GCGATCCGGGCGGGCCACCGGCGATCTGGGGGCCGTGGTCCCAGAAGATTTCCGAACACGGGCCGCAGGGTCCGTCCGAACCCATCGCCCAGAAGTTGTCCTTGGTGGCAATCCGGATGATCCGCTCTTCCGGCAAACCGGCGATCTTCTGCCACAGGCCAAACGCCTCGTCATCGGTGTGATAGACGGTGGCGGTCAGCCGGTTGGGATCTATGCCCCATTCCTTGGTCAGCAGGGTCCAGGCGTGGGTGATCGCCTGTTCCTTGAAATAGTCACCAAAGCTGAAGTTGCCCAGCATCTCGAAGAAGGTGTGGTGCCGGGCGGTATAGCCGACATTATCGAGATCGTTGTGCTTGCCCCCGGCGCGAACGCACTTCTGGCTGGACGTGGCGCGCGGCGTCGCGCGGGTTTCCAGACCGGTGAAGACGTTCTTGAACGGCACCATCCCGGCGTTGGTGAACATCAGGGTTGGATCGTTGTACGGAACCAGCGGGGCCGACTGCACCACCTCGTGCCCTTGCGAGCCGAAGTAATCGAGGAAGGAGCGGCGAATTTCGTTCGTCGAGGTCATAGGGCCACGCCACTAGGCCAGCCACGGTTTTGCGGCAAGCGGGAAGGAACGATCGGACTGATCGATCCCGCTAATCGCTGTGCGCTGTCACGATCCAGGCGGCGGCAGACATCGCGACAAGATTCCCGCTGCGGTGCTGTTCCAGCCATTCGCGAATGCGCGCTTCCGCAGCAGCAAGCGCCGGGCCTTCCAGAGCGCGCAAGTGTGGCGCAGCGGGGCCAATCCGGCGAAACAGCCCCAGCGCATCCTCAACCGGGTCCTCACCCATTCCGCAGACGTAAGCGAAATCAGCCGCCTCGAAGGCCACGTCCTGCCAGCCTGCTGCGTTAAGAATCGATTCGACATGGGCGCGCTCGGCAAAAGCGAACGGCCCGGGCGCGCGCGGGTTTGGTGATGGTGGCAGGCCCAGCAAATCTGCCAGACCCGCGGCCCAGGCATTTTCACCGGGGGTGCGGAAGCAGCTGAACATCAGCCGCGCGCCTGCCGCCCCGGCTCTGATATTGGTGAACGCTGCAACAGGATCGGCGAAGAACATTACCCCGTGCCGCGAAACGACCAGGTCCGGCGCGAATTCCGGATCGCGCCAGGAACCGGCGTCGGCTTCAATAAAACAGGCGTTGCCCAGACCGGCCGCGCGGCTTTTCGCCACGTCGATCAGATCGCGCGAAATATCGACTCCGATCACCTGCGCGCCGGCATTCTGCCGGGCCAGGGCCAGCGCCAGCTCCCCTGCCCCGCAGCCGACATCCAGCACTGCACTGCCAACCAGCGGCGCTGCGCGATCAAGCAACATTTGGGTGAGGCCCGAAAACGAGCGATCAGTCAGCGCGTAGTTCTGCGCCCAGCTGCGGCCTACCTGTGCGCGCCAATCGGTCTCTGTAGTCATTCTGGAAGGCTAAGTCGCAGCGCCGGTTCGCACAACCTGCAATTCATCCTTCCGGCAGAAACTATCGCAGGTTACGGGCAGCCGTTGCGGCAACTTCCCGCACCAGCTTCGCGGCGAGGATTGCGGTGCGGTCATGGGCGTCGAAGCGTGGGTTAAGCTCAACCACATCGGCCCCGACAATCTGCCCGGTTTGCGCATGGAGCACGGCCAGCACCTCGCGCACCCGCAACCCACCCGGTTCGGGATGGGAAACGCCGGGGGCCTCGGAGGGGTCGAACCCGTCAAGATCAAGCGAGATATACAGCGGGCCATCCAGCACCGGCACCTTGCCGGGGGTGAAATCCGCCATCGGGATGATTTCCACTCCAAACCGGGCGGCCTGTTCACGGCAGTGCCGGTTGAGGGTGCGAATGCCGACCTGCACCAGCCGGCGGCACAAGCCCGCTTCAAGAATTCGCGCGAAGGGAGAGGCATGACTGCGCGGGTTGCCTTCGAAATCGTCATAGAGATCGGGATGGGCATCAAAGTGCAGAATGCTGACCGGGCCGTGCTTGGCCGCAATCGCCTCGACGATCGGGAAGGTCACACAATGGTCGCCGCCCAGCAACAGGGGAATTGCGTCAGCGTTCAAGCTTTCGGTCACGGCGGCCTGGATCACCGCATCGTCTTCGGGCGCTTCGGTCAGGGAGAGATCGCCACGATCTTCGAGCAGGAAGTCATGGCCGATTTCCTGCCCGTCTTCCGCCGCCAGATTGCCACGATCGCTCCACAGCGCGGCGCGAATGGCCGCCGGAGCCTCCGCCGGGCCGCGCGAGAAGGATGAATTGCAGTCGGTCGGCAAGCCGATGAGGTGGAAGCTCGGGGTGATCATGTCGCCTGCCAGGGTTCGCGTTGAAGCGGGTCAAACCCCGCTACGCCGCTCTTGGCCGCATGGCGCCCTAGAAAGCAACCTTGAGCGTAATCATGGCGCGATTCGTCGGTGTGTTGCCGAGACTGCCCGACTGAAGCTGTACCCCGATTGATGCATTGCCCGACAGCTTGAACTCAGCCTTGGGCAAACCGGGCTCCGGCTTTGCCGCAATCATACCAAGCCGGAAGGCGGCCGGATCGACGGCGCAGACCACGATCTCGTCACCGGCGGCCGGGTCGCACTGCCGGGTGCTGGGCACAATAACCGGGATTGCAATGCGCACCGGCGATGGTGGAGCCGGTATGGCGAGTGCCGGTGGGGGAGCTGCCGCGTCTGCCATGAGGCAATGCTAGCCCACTTCACCGCAAACGAAAAGACCGGCGCGGGGCCTGGTAAGGCACGCCGCGCCGGTCCTGTTTCGT
>CAZNFV010000238.1:0-2767 GCA_964572445.1 uncultured Novosphingobium sp.
CCAGGTTCTCGATCCGGATGCCGAAATCGCCAGCCTTGTAATAGCCCGGCTCGTTGGAAAGGATCATCCCGGCCAGCAGTTCCTGCCCCGTCCCGGCCTGTCCGCCTTGGGCCTTGGCAATCCGCTGCGGTCCTTCGTGGACTGACAGGAAGCTGCCAACCCCGTGGCCAGTGCCGTGGGCATAGTCCACGCCCGCCGCCCACAGGTATTGCCGGGCGAGCGTATCAAGCTGCCCGCCAACCGTGCCCTGCGGGAAGACCGCCCGATCCAGCGCGATGTGGCCCTTCAGCACGCGGGTGAAGCGATCCTTGTGCTCCGCTCTTGGTGCACCCGGGCCAACCCAGATGGTGCGGGTAATGTCGGTCGTGCCATCGGCATACTGCCCGCCGGAATCGACCAGGAAAACCGAGTTTGGTTCGATCGGCAGGTTCGATTCTTCATCGACCCGGTAATGCGGGATCGCGGCGTGAGGCCCGGCGGCAGAGATCGTGTCGAACGACAGGTCACGCAGTAGCCCGGTCTCTTCGCGATAGGCGCGGAGCTGGGCAGCGGCCGAAAGTTCGGTCTGCCCGCCCTTCGGCGCTTCGACGGACAGCCAGTGGAGGAACTTGGCAATCGCGGCGCCATCGCGGGCCTGTGCACTGCGCTGGCCCTGCTGTTCGACCGGGTTTTTCTGCGCCTTGGGCAGCACGGTGGGATCAAGCAGATCAATCGCGCTCGCCCCGGCTGCCGCCAGCGCGGCATAGACGGCGTGGACCGAACGTTCAGGATCGACCGCGACTTTCTTGCCGCCCAACTTGCCCAGGCCAGCTTCAAACGCCGCATAGGGGGCGATGGTCACGGCATTGCCCAGGTGGGCGCGCAGTTCGGGCGTGACTTTCTCTTCAGCGATGAACAGTTCGGCCGTGCCATCAGCATGGGCGATTACGAAGGACAGCGCGACCGGTGTCCGCTCCACATCTTCGCCGCGAATATTCAGCAGCCAGGCCACCCCATCAAGCGCTGAGACAACCGCGGCATCAAGGCCTTTGGTGGCGAGCCATTCCGCCACCTGGCTGCGCTTGGCCTCGCTCGATTGGCCAGCCAGCGCGGTCGGGTGGACCAGCGCCGGGGCGGGCGATGGCGCCGGGCGATCGGCCCAGACAGCGTCAAGCGGGTTGCTGGAAACGGGCACCATGGTCGCGCCTTTGGCGGCCAAGGCGGCGGTGCAGGCATCGACCCACGGCTTGCCATGCAACCAGGGATCGAAGCCAATCTTGGCGCCCGCCGGGGCATGATCGGCCAGCCAGGCCGGGATCGGTTCAGCCGGAACCGAGCGGTATTCAAACAGACGCGCGTCGACCTGATCGCGGACCTGAATGGTGTAACGGCCATCGACAAAAATCGCGGCCCGATCCGCCAGGACGGCGGCGGTGCCGGCCGATCCGCCAAAGCCGGTCAGCCAGGCCAGCCGCTGGGCATAGCCGCCGACATATTCGCTCATGTGTTCATCAGAGATCGGGATCACGAAGCCATCGAGGCCGCGGGCCTTCAATTCCTTGCGCAGCGCTTCCAATCGGGCTTCTTGAGTGTTCATCAGCATGGCTTGCAGTCCTTCTGTGCGCACCATAGAGCCTAGGCATGAGTCTTACCACACCCCCCAAAGCCTTAAAGAAGCCCAGCAGCGTGACCCATCACGGGATCACCGTGACCGATGACTATGCCTGGCTGCGCGACCCCGGTTATCCTGAGGTCAAGGACGCTGAAGTGCTGGCCCACCTTGCGGCCGAGAACGCCTGGTTCGAAGCGCGGATGGCTGGCCAGCAGGACCGGATCGATGCGCTGTTCAAGGAAATGCGCGCCCGGATCAAGGAAGCCGACAAGTCGGTCCCGCAGAAGGACGGCGCTTACCTTTACTGGATCGAGTTTGAGGAAGGGGCCGAATACAAGAAATGGTGGCGCAGACCGGTTGCCGCCAAGGACGATGGCAGCGCGGACGAGCTGATCCTGGATGAGGTTGCCCTGGCCGAAGGGCACGAATATTTCCGGTTGGGGGCCATTGCGGTCTCGAACGATGGCAAGCTGCTGGCCTGGTCTGTCGATGACAATGGCTCGGAACGCTTCACCGCCCGGATCAAGGTGATCGCCACCGGCGAATTGCTGCCTGACGAGATTCCCGGCACGCTTTCCAGCCTGGTCTGGGTCGCGAACGACACCGGCCTGGTTTACTCGCTCGCCAACGAACAGTGGCGGACGGACAATGCCCGGCTGCACTGGCTGGGCCAGCCGCTGTCCAGCGATGTTGAGCTCTATCACGAGGATGACGAAGGCTTCCGCGTCGGCGCCTCACTTTCGGCCAATGAACAGTGGCTGATCATCGGCACATCCGATCATGAGACGAGCGAAGTCCGGCTGGTCCCGGCGGCTGATCCCATGGCCGCGCCGCTGCTGGTCAAGGCCCGGCAGGCCGGGGTGGAATATGAGGCTGACCTGCATGGTGAGACCCTGTTCATCCAGGTCAATGACACGCATGAGAACTTCCGCCTGGCCACGGCCCCGCTGGCCGATCCGAGCAACTGGACCACGCTGATCGAAGGGACGGACGAGTTTTACCTGACCGGATTTGACCTGTTCCAGGACTTCTATGTGATCGAAGGCCGGGTCCGCGGGCTCGACCGGATCGAGGTGCGGTATTACGATGATCCGGCCCGGATCGAACCGATTCAGTTCCCCGAAGCGAGCTTCTCCGCCGGGCTGGGCGATAACCCCGAATGGGCGGTGACCACGC
>CAZNFV010000239.1:0-2733 GCA_964572445.1 uncultured Novosphingobium sp.
GGCAAAGCGGATTGAGGAACTGGCGGCTTCGCGGATGCAGCAACTGGATCGCAGTTTGTCGTTGTTCGAAAAAGGAAGAATTGACCCACCCAGCCTGATGGCTTCGCTACAGAAGGGCAAGCAGGCGATGGACGCCCTGCGGCGTGAGCTGGCGGGGCTAGAGGCTGCCAAGCAGACATCCTTGGTGCGAAGCCAAGCGCTGGCCGATCACCATGAAGCGCTGGCTGGGCAGTGGCGGGCGCTGCTCACCGCCTTCACCGTGGTGTTGAGTGTGCTGTGTGGCGCAGCTGTCTCGGGACTATTGCGGGCGCGGGACAAAGCCCGCGAACAGCGGATCAAGGCTCACAGCGAAATGGTGCTGGAGGCCGGCCGCCATCTGCTGCAGTCGATTATCGATTCCAGTCATAATGCTATTTTCGTCAAGACTCGCCGCGGCGAAATCCTTTTTGCCAACAAGCGGTTCCACGATATCGTCAGCCGGCCGATTACCGAACTGCACGGCATCCCGGTTCCCCCGACCAACGATCCTGAAGAGGCCGCGCAGATGGCTGCCGCAGACCGCGCGGCGCTGGAACGAGGAGAACAGTCGGAAGTAGATCTGCAGCTTGAGGTCGATGGCGAGCCGCGCTGGTTTAGCGTGGAGAAGAACCCCTGGATCAGGGACGGCAAGATCATCGGGGTAATCGGGATTGGCCGGGATGTGAGCGAAGCGCGGAACCGCGAGGCTGAGCTGGAGCGCCGGGTGGCCGCGCGGACCGCTCAGCTCGAAACGGCGCTCGCGACCGTGCAACGCGAAATGACCGAACGCGAAGCAGCGCAGGAATCGCTTCGGCAGTTGCAGAAGATCGAAAGCCTGGGCCAGCTGACCGGCGGGATCGCGCATGATTTTAACAACATGCTCGCGGTGGTGATCAGCTCGCTTGATACGGTGCGGCACCAATTGCCGAATATCAAACCTGCCGCCCTTGCTGCGACAATTGAAACTGCAATGGCCGGGGCGACCAGTGCCGCAGATCTTACTGCCCGGCTGCTGGCCTTTGCGCGCCAACAGAAACTTGAGCCCGCCCCTGTCGCAGTCAATGAGCTGGTGATCCGGACACAGGGCTTGCTTGACCGAACTTTCGAGAAGCAAATCGAGATCAAACTCGATCTCGATCCGGCAGCAGGCTGGGTCGAGGTCGATAACTCCCAACTTGAAAATGCGCTGGTCAACCTGGCCGTCAATGCACGCGACGCCATGCCTGCTGGCGGTCGGCTTTCCATTTTGACCCGGCGTCGCGGCAACCAAGTGGAGATCCTGATTGAAGATACCGGCGCGGGCATGACCCCCGAACAGCTGACGCGCGTCTTCGATCCGTTCTTCACCACCAAAGAGGTCGGAATGGGAACTGGCTTGGGATTGTCGCAGGTTCATGGCTTTGTCACCCAGTCCGGCGGCCAGATCACTATCCGGTCAACGCCGAAGGTGGGAACATGCGTCTGCATCGTTTTGCCAGCCTGCAACGAGCCCGCAGGTGTCGTGCCGGCCCGAGTTGAGCAGCCGACCAGCCCGGGCAAAGGCGAACTGATTCTGGTGGTCGAGGACGAAGCGCTGGTCCGCCTGGCAACGCAAACGTCGCTACAGGCACTAGGCTACCGGGTGATCGTTGCTGCCAACGGTTATGAAGCACTGAAAAAAGTTTCAGCCAATCCGCAAATTGATCTGCTGATTACCGACATCTCAATGCCAGGGATGGATGGCCGCGATCTGGCCGAGGCGGCATTGCTGATCCGGCCTGACATCGGCCTGTTGCTGACAACCGGACATGGACGGAGCGGGGTCGCGCTTGACGGCTTGCCAATCCTGGCCAAGCCCTATCCTTTGAACGAGCTGGCTGCAGTGATCAGCCAGCTGCTCCACCAGAAAAAAGACCGGGAACAAGCACAGACCGGGGATGATTCTGCCCCCCATGGCGCAGCGGGTACCGAAGCACTTACCGGGGAACGATGACCAGCCGCTGCTGGATGACGGGGATCTGTTTTACGCCGATGTCACCACCCTGACGATCCGGCGCCGGCGGAAAGGCCAAGGCTGGCGTTATTACCGAGAGGAAGACGGGCAGCAAATCCGCGATCCGGTCGAGATAGACCGACTAAACCGTATCGCCTTGCCGCCCGCTTATACCGACGCCCGGTTTTGCGCCGATCCGAACGGCCACCTTCAGGCCATCGGCACCGATGCCCGCGGACGGCGCCAGTACCGCTATCACCTCGCCTTTCGCGAAGCCCAGGAGAGCCGCAAATTTGCCAATTGCGCGGCCTTCGGTGCCGCGCTCCCCAGCCTGCGGCAGCGCCTTGATCGCGACCTGAAGGGCCATCCGCAAAGCCGCACCGCGGTGCTGGCTGCGGTCGTCCGGATTCTTGACTGCGCTTACCTGCGGATCGGCAATCAGGCCTATGCGCGGGAGAACAAGTCGTTCGGGCTCACCACGCTGCGAAATCGCCACGCTCGCCTTGATCGCAAGGGGCTGGCGCTGAAGTACCGGGGCAAAAGCGGAATCATGCGCGAGGTACGACTAACCGACCGCAAGGTGATCCGGATCGTTCGGCGGTGCCAGGACCTGCCGGGGCAGCAATTGTTCCAGTTCCAGGGCGAAGACGGGCAGGCCCATGCCGTCAGTTCGGGCGACGTGAACGCCTATATGCGCCAGATCACCGGCAGCAACTTCACCGCCAAGGATTTCAGGACCTGGC
>CAZNFV010000240.1:0-2722 GCA_964572445.1 uncultured Novosphingobium sp.
CACAAGCGCTGCTGGACCGCATGGAGATCATCCGGCTCGAAGGCTATACCGAGGACGAAAAGGTCCAGATTGCCGAGCGTCACCTGATCGCCAAGCAGATTGAGGCTCACGGCCTGAAGCCCGGCGAGTTCACGCTGGAAACTGCTGCGCTGCGGGATCTGCTGCGCTTTTACACCCGCGAAGCGGGCGTGCGCACGCTGGAGCGTGAGATTGCACGGCTGGCGCGCAAGAGCCTGCGTAAAATCCTTGAAGGCCAGGCGACTTCGATCACGATCACGCCGGAAAACCTTGGCGACTATGCCGGCGTCCGCAAGTACCGCTTCGGCGAGGCTGAGGAAGAGCATCAGGTGGGCGCAGTTACTGGCTTGGCCTGGACCGAGGTCGGCGGAGAACTGCTGACCATCGAAAGCGTGACCGTGCCCGGCAAGGGAATGGTCAAGACCACCGGCAAGCTGGGCGAGGTGATGAATGAGTCGGTCCAGGCCGCCTTCAGCTTCGTCCGCGCCCGTTCGCCTGCTTACGGCATCAAGCCCAGCCTGATTGCGCGCAAGGACATCCACATCCACTTGCCCGAAGGGGCGGTGCCCAAGGACGGACCAAGCGCAGGCGTCGGGATGGTCACTTCGATCGTCTCAACCCTCAGCGGCATCGCCGTCCGCAAGGACATCGCCATGACTGGCGAGGTGACACTGCGCGGGCGGGTGCTGGCGATCGGCGGATTGAAGGAAAAGCTGCTGGCAGCGTTGCGGGGCGGAATCACCACGGTGCTGATCCCCGAAGAGAACGTGAAGGACCTGGTCGAACTGCCAGCGAACATCACAGCCGCGCTTGAAATCATCCCGGTTTCCCACGTGGATCAAGTGCTGGAGCGGGCGCTGATTGCACCGCTGGTGGCGATTGAGTGGACCGAGGCGGATGATCTGGCCAGCCATCCAGGGGCTGCGCCGGTGGCGGTTCACACCGCCCATTGATTGCAATTTGGCTGGTTCCGGGCGATTCGCTGCATTGCAGCATCGCCCGGATCCGCCTTTTACTACGCATAGACCGACAGGAATGGCGGGAATCGGTGGATAATCGCGCCACATCGCCATCCTTTCACTTTGACAGTTCCCAGAAAAGCGGCTCAATTCCGGCAGCTTTTCGAGGCGAATCAAGTAAGTCATCCATTTCTCAAAAGTAGGGGGTACTCTCCATGAACAAGAACGATCTGATCGGCGCAGTCGCTGAAGCAAGCGGCCTGACCAAGACCGACGCCACCAAGGCTGTTGAAGGCGTTTTTGACGCAATCACCGGTGCTCTGAAGAGCGGCGATGAAGTCCGTCTCGTTGGCTTCGGCACCTTCTCGGTTGCTAAGCGCAAGGCTTCGACCGGTCGCAACCCGCGCACTGGCGAACCGATGGCAATCAAGGCTTCGGCTCAGCCGAAGTTCAAGGCCGGCAAGGGTCTGAAGGACGCTGTTAACTAAGCAGCGCTTCTGACGACCGCGACGCCTCGCGGTCGTACAGCCTATTTGCGCCGCGTCTGCCCAGTGCAGGCGCGGCGCTTGGCTTTTCGGGGGAGGTTAAACCCCTGCGGGGTGGACGATTTGCTATCGCTCACCTATATCAACACGTAATGAAGCGTATCCTCCTCGCCTTGTTGGCCCTGATGACAGGGCTCGTCGCGCAAGCTGGCCCTGTCCAGGCGCGTATGAACGGCGGTGCGGATACCGAAATCGGCGTGTCCGAAGGCTCACGCGGCACTGCCCGGCCTTCACCGGCGCAGACCCAGGCTATCGATGCCCCAGCAGCACAAAAGGAACGGCGCGAGCGGCAGGCTGTCCGCATCCGGCCGGGCCGGGGACAAGTCTATATTCCGTCGGTGCTGTTCGGACCTGACCGCGCGCTGGAATAGCGCGCCGTCCCAATTTACCGAACCATCAGCGCCCGGCCGAAGGTTGCCGCGCGCCTGCATCGATACTTCTGACATAGCAGGAATTGCCCATGATCGGCGCCATTGCCAAAGCCATTTTCGGTTCGTCCAACGACCGTTACGTCAAATCGCTTGAAAAGATTGTCCAGCAGATCAACGCTTTCGAGCCAACGATTGAGGCTCTGACTGACGAGGAACTGGCCGCTCAGACCGTCAAGTTCCGGCGCCAGATCGAAGAGGGCAAGACGCTCGACGAGATCCTGCCAGAGGCTTTTGCAACCGTGCGTGAGGCGGGCAAGCGCCGGATGGGGATGCGGCACTTTGATGTGCAGATGATCGGCGGGATCGTTCTGCATCGCGGTGAAATTGCCGAAATGCGGACAGGCGAGGGTAAGACGCTGGTCGCCACCGTTGCGGTCTACCTCAACGCGCTGGAAGGCAAGGGCGTCCACGTTGTGACGGTCAACGATTACCTGGCCAAGCGCGATGCTGAGTGGATGGGGCAGATTTACACCTTCCTCGGCCTGACCGTGGGTGTGATCGTGCCGAACATGGCAGAAGATGCGCGGCGTGAGGCCTATGCCTGCGACATCACCTATGCCACCAACAACGAGCTCGGCTTCGATTACCTGCGCGACAATATGAAGCAGGAGCGGGGCCAGATGGTCCACCGCCCGTTCAACTATGCGATCGTCGATGAAGTGGACTCGATCCTGATCGACGAGGCCCGCACCCCGCTGATCATTTCCGGGCCGACCGACGACAAGAGCGATCTGTACGTCTCGGTCAACGCGATCGTGAACCAGATCAG
>CAZNFV010000241.1:0-2681 GCA_964572445.1 uncultured Novosphingobium sp.
ACCCGGTCGAGCGTCAGCTTGGCCTTGTGCTTGCGCACAAAACGATCGGCCCGCGCCACGCGTTCAAGCCAGGCCCGGCTGAGATGGATGACCCAAGGCCGCTTTCCCACGGCCCAGCCGATCGTGCGGGCAAGGTCATGATGGCTCCAGCCCTGCGTGCGCCCGTCGTCCGGCTCATAAACGCGGTGCATCACTTCCTCGCTCGCGGGAAGCAGCGCCAACAGCAGCCGCGCCAGGTCATCGACATGGATCAGCGAGCTGCGCCCTTCTTTGGGCGGCACCGGCAACACGCCCCACCGCGCGAGCCGGAACATTTCGAGATATTCGGTATCGCGCGGGCCATAGATTCCGGGCGGGCGGACAATGGTCCAGTCAATCCCGCTGGCCCGGACCAGCTTTTCGGCGCGGGCCTTGCTGTTGCCATAGGCGGACAAGTCCGGCTCACGCGCAGAAAGCGATGAGACATGGAGCAATCGCGGCACGCCGGCCGCGCGGGCAGCTTCGATCACATTGAGCGTGCCGATAACATTGCCGCGCTCAAATCCTCCGGCGTCGGGCGCATTGACCACCCCGGCGACATGGATGATCGCAGTCGTCCCCTGGCACAGCAACGTCAGCGCCGCATGATCGTCGAGGTCCCCCCTCACCCATTCAACGCCCTCGCGCGCGGGTTGCTCGCGCCGGGTCAGGGCCCGAACGGCGATGCCAGCCTCGGCGGCGCGGTCCAGCAGCGCCTGGCCGACAAACCCCGTCGCCCCGGTAATGGCAATGGTCACAGCAGGACCAGCTGATCGCGGTGCACAACGGCAGATCGCGGGGCATAGCCCAGCAGCGCAGCGTGCTCCGCCGAATTGGTGCCCATCAGGCGGGCACATTCCAGCGCATCATATTCAGCCAGCCCATGCGCCAGCGTTTCACCGGCATCAGTGCGGATCGCAACCGCGTCGCCGCGCTGGAACTCGCCCTCAATGCGCATCACTCCGGCGGCGAGCAGGCTGGAGCCGTTACCCAGGGCCTTGGCCGCGCCCGCATCGATTACCAGCGCGCCTTTAAGCCGCAGTCGCCCGCCCAGCCAGGCCTTGCGCCCGGCATCCTTGCGGCGCGGCAGGAACAGGGTGCCGATCCCTTGCGCCGTCGCCCGCGCCAGCGGCGCATCGTGGAGGCCGCTGGCGATGGCGAGTGCAATCCCGGCGCGTTCAGCGATCTCGGCCGCCTGAAGTTTGGAGGTCATACCGCCTGAGCCCATGCCCGAGGTTGAGCCGCCAGTGGCCATGGCGTGGACTTCTGCTGTTACCCCGCGCACTTCTGGCAGCAGCCTGGCCCCCGCTTCGGCCGGGTTGCGATCGAACAGGCCGTCGACATCAGACAGCAGCAGCACGGCATTCGCCTGGGCCGCCTGGGCCACCCGCGCGGCCAGCCGGTCATTATCGCCGAAGCGGATTTCCTGGGTGGCGACACTGTCATTCTCGTTGATTACCGGCACGGCACCGGCATCGAGCAGCCGGGTGAGCGTGGCCGTGGCATTGAGGTAGCGACGCCGGTCCTCAAGGTCTTCCAGCGTCAGCAGCAATTGCGCGGCGGTAACCCGGTGCGCGCCCAGCAACTCGGCCCACAGGCCAGACAGCGCAATCTGGCCAACCGCGGCCGCCGCCTGCGCATCGGCCAGGCTGCCACGTCCGCCCTTTTCCAACCGCAAGGTGGCTGCCCCCAGCGCGATTGCGCCGGATGAGACCACGATCACTTCCTGGCCCCGCGCCCGCGCCGCAGCGATTTCTGCGACCAGCCCCATGATCCAGTCTCGGCGGACCCCATCCGGGCCAACGAGTAACGACGAGCCAACCTTAACCACCAAGCGGCGGCACAGGCCGGCATCGGCCAGATCGGACAGGCGGGTAATCTTCATGGCTTGCCGATTAAGGTAATCAGCGCGCGATGCAACGGTTAGAGCGGCGACCAGGGCGTGTCTTCGCCCTCTTCGCGTTCGCCTCTGGGTCGTTCGGTCACCGTGGCGGCCGGAAGATGCTCAATCACGCCGTCCAACAGCGCGTCCAAACCCTTGCCCGTCGCGCCGG
This sequence comes from uncultured Novosphingobium sp., assembly GCA_964572445.1. Lineage (GTDB taxonomy): Bacteria > Pseudomonadota > Alphaproteobacteria > Sphingomonadales > Sphingomonadaceae > Novosphingobium. Next base: position 2,073 of record CAZNFV010000241.1, read on the forward strand.
AGATCGGATAGACCTTCTTGGCTCCGGCGGCCTTCAGTTCTTTGATGAACATCTTCACCAGCTCGGCATCAACCGTATCGACCTTGTTGAGCGCGATCAGGCGGGGCTTTTTGTCCAGCCCGTTGCCATAGACCTGAAGTTCTTCCTCAATGATCTCCAGCGCCTCGGCCGGATCGGTGCCGTTAATGTCGATCAGGTGGATCAGCACACGGCAACGCTCGATATGGCCCAGGAAGCGGTCCCCGATTCCTGCGCCGTCCGCCGCCCCGGCGATCAGGCCGGGAATGTCGGCCAGGACAAATTCCCGGTCGCGGTGACGCACAACACCCAGTTGCGGCTTCAGCGTGGTGAAGGCGTAATCGCCGACTTTGGCCTTGGTATTGGTAATCTTGTTGATGAAGGTGCTCTTGCCCGCATTCGGCATGCCAAGCAGGCCCGCATCGGCCAGCAGTTTCAGCCGCAGCCAGACATACATCTCCTGCCCCATTTCGCCGGGCTGATGCTGGCGCGGGGCGCGGTTGGTGCTGGTCTTGTAGCTCGCATTGCCGCGCCCACCCATCCCGCCATGCAGGAAGGTCACGCGTTGCCCAGCCTCGGTCAGGTCAAGCA
>CAZNFV010000242.1:0-2675 GCA_964572445.1 uncultured Novosphingobium sp.
CAAGATCGAGGCGATGAGCGAGAACGAGCGCGCGGCGGAAAACCTGCGCAAGTTCCTGCTGGCGATGAGCGAGGATATCCGTGTCCTGCTGGTCAAGCTGGCTGACCGGCTGCACAACATGCGCACGCTGCACTTCATCAAGAGTGAAGAGAAGCGCAGCCGGATCGCGCGCGAGACGATGGAGATCTACGCCCCGCTGGCCGAGCGGGTTGGCATGTACGAATACATGCGCGAGATGCAGCTGCTGGCCTTCGAGCAGCTTGAGCCAGAGGGCTATGCCACGATCACCGGCCGGCTGGCGCAGATCCGCGCAACCGATGGTGGGCAGGTTGATGCCATCGCCCTGGCGATCAAGCAGGCCCTGGCTGAGGCGGGGCTGAAGGTTGAAGTGTCAGGGCGCGAAAAGCACCCCTATTCGATCTGGAAGAAGATGGCTGAACGCCACGTCAGCTTCGAACAGATCACCGATATCATGGCGTTCCGCGTGCTGACCGACACAACCGAGGACTGCTACCGCGCGATGGGCGTGCTTCACACGACCTGGCAGATGATCCCGGGCCGCTTCAAGGACTACCTCTCGACGCCAAAGTCGAACGGTTACCGGTCACTCCACACCAGCCTGATCTTCGAAAACTCGATGCGGATGGAGGTGCAGATCCGCACCCACGACATGCACCGCACCAACGAGTTCGGCCTGGCAGCGCACTGGGCCTACAAGCAAGGCGATCGTCCCGATGGCCAGGTCGGCTGGCTGCGTGATCTGATCGAAATCGTCGATGCCAGCCACGATGCCGAGGAACTGCTCGAACATACCCGGATGGCGATCTACCAGGACCGCATCTTTGCTTTCACCCCCAAGGGGGCGCTGCATCAACTGCCCAAGGGCTCGACCCCGGTCGACTTTGCCTATGCAGTTCACTCAGACCTGGGCAACTTCGCGGTGGGGGCCAAGATCAACGGCCGCCACGTGCCGCTCCGCACGCAGTTGAATAATGGCGATGTGGTGGAGATTATCAAGAATCGCACCGCCTCGCCCCAGCTGTCCTGGCTGGGGTTTGTTGTCACCGGCAAGGCTCGCGCCGCGATCCGCCGCGCTGTTCGGGCGAAGGAGCGTCAGGAAGTGGCCGCGATCGGGCGCAACCTGCTGGAAGGCATCGCGGATCGCCTGCCCAGCAAGATCGGCAAGAAGGCTGTGCGTGAAGCGGTCAAGCGGCTTGGCCTGACGGGCGAGGAAGACCTGCTGATTGCGATTGGTACGGCCAAGCTGGATGACCGTCAGGTGATGGAAGCTCTGGTTCCGGGCAGTACCACCGGTATGGAAAACCCGGAACACTGGCCCAAGCAGGAACGTGCAATTTCGATCCGTGGGCTCACCGCCGGGGTCGCCTTTCACCTGGCTGAATGCTGCCACCCGGTGCCGGGCGACCGGATCGTGGGCGTGCGGGTGCCGGGCAAGGGGGTGGAAGTCCACGCAATTGACTGCCTCACACTGGCAAGCGGGGTCGATGCCGATTGGTTGGACCTGTCATGGGGTGACCGGACCACCGGCGCCGTCGCGCGGATCCGGATCGTGCTGCACAACCGCCCCGGCACCCTGGCCGAAGCCGCAGGTATCTTCGCCAGCAACCGCGCCAACATCGCCGCGCTGGAAAATTCCAGCCGCGATGAGCTGTTCAGCACCTATGACGCAGACCTAGAAGTTAGCGACCTCGCGCACCTTACCCGGATCGTCTCAGCCCTGCGCGCGAGTGATGCCGTGGCGGAGGCTGAGCGGCTTTAGACCGCGAGGGTTACAGCAACCACGTCGCCCTCGCCAATCCCTTCAGCCTTGCGGACAGAGGCCTTGACCGGCAACAGCCACCCCAATTCCTTGCTCGGGAATAGCGAGGTTTTGAACTGACTGTCGCCGATTGTCGCCGTCACCTTGAGCGAGCCGAACCCGCCCAGCGTCTTCTCCATCCGCCGCATCAGCGCCGTGCCGGACACGGCTTCGCCGGCTGGACCATCGATGGTCAGGAAATGCCAGGAGCCGCCAGAACCACCCTGCCAGCGCCAGAGCGTGCCGGTGTGAGTGATGGTTTCAGTCAATTTGTTTCACCCGAAGACACGAAGATGCCGGGATTGCGGCGAAGCGGGGGGTCTTCGCGCGCATTGGCCATGACGCGGCCGGTCAAGATAACGGGCCTGCGAATTTGCCGAACATCTTCGTGACTTCGTGTGAACCCATTTTCACTTCGCCCGCCGCACCGGCACCGGGATATTGCAGATGTCCGCCCCGCCTGCCGGACGAATAAAGAAGGCATCGCGGCGATTGGCGCGGGCATCGGCATAGCGCGCGAAGCTATCGCTCTCGGTTGAGAGGTACTCGTAGGCCGGCAAGCCGCTGACCTCGGTGCCGATCCGGACCGATGTGATGCTGGTGCGCTCCTCAGGCGCTTCATAGAAACCCAAGGCCCCGGTCCCGCGCGGCAGGCTGGAGAGGTGCTCAATCCCCTCAATCACCCGGCCGACCAGCGCAATGTTGCGATCGAGATGGCGCGGCGCATGGCCGATCACGGTATAGAGCTCTGCCCCGCTGCCGGTGCTGGGCGAAAGGTCGCGCCCGACGCCAACCATGCCATAGCAGTGGACGGGCCAGATTTCTGCACTCTTACCGGAGAGGGGCCATCCAAGAC
>CAZNFV010000243.1:0-2532 GCA_964572445.1 uncultured Novosphingobium sp.
CGATTGCCGCCGCCGTATTCCGCGCCGCTGGCTCAACCACGATCGTCGCGCCAAGGGCATCGCCCAGTTGGGCCTCGACATGCTCGACATGGCGTGCACCCGTCACAACCAGCGGTGCAGTAAAGCCATGTTCGGGTGCAGCGCGCCCCACGGTCGCTTCGAACAGGGTCGAATCACCAATCAGCGCGAGGAAAGGCTTGGGCTGGCTGGCACGACTGCGCGGCCAGAGGCGCGTGCCATTACCGCCGCAGAGGATCACTGGCGTTATAGGAATTGTCATGCCCAATCTTGTGGCCAAACAGTAGATTGCACCTGGCGGATCACCCGCACTGAGTCAACTGCAGCCATCAATGGTTGCTCCATGGCGCAAGTCGGCAGCCCTGCCCTTCGACAAAGGTCGCGGTCTGGGTGGCAAGGAGTGGGAAGCGAGCAGTTACACTTTTTGCATCGCGATCAGCACTAAGTATCACAAGCTCCATTCCCGGCTCAAAATCCTTGCGGCAATCGTCGAGTCGGCGGCCACCAAGGTAGTGACACGAACAAGCAACCCGCGCCCCGTAAGCTGCGCCTGTCTTCGCAAAGCTGTTTAACGGCTGCCAGAACAATACCAGCAGCATACCGAACACAGCCACCAGTACCCATGGCCAGCGCCGGGTTCCCGAACGCACTGACGGTGCAGGGTTTATAGTTGCCATCGACCAGCCTTTGCGCAAGGGATGTGCGCCATGCCGACGCGTCGCCTGTCCCTTATCCTGCCCTTGCTGGCCCTGCCAAGTATGATCGCGTGCAGCGCGCAGGAACCTGAGCAGAAGCTGCTGTCCATCGAAGCAATCAACGCGGCGGCCAAGGATCCCGACGTGCGGAGGGAGGCGCTGGCTCGTGCTGTCGACCAGCTGTTCAGCCAGCCCGGTTCAGACGAGACGCGGGCCGTGCTGGTGCTTCATAACGGCCGAATCGTGGCCGAAAGATACGCTGCCGGATATCACGAGAACACCCGATTCATCAGTTGGTCGATGGCCAAGACCGTTACGGGCACCCTGATCGGCCTGCTGGTTTCCGATGGTCGGCTGCGCCTCGATGAAAGTGCACCGGTGCCGACCTGGCAACGCTCGGGCGACCCGCGTGGTGAGATTACGCTGCGGCAATTGCTGCAGATGCGCTCAGGACTGCGGCACACTGAAGCAGGAGATCCGATTTACGATTCCGACGAAGTCAGAATGTTGTTCCTTGACGGCCGCGATGCCATGGCTGCCTATGCCGAGGCTCAACCACTAGAGGCCGAGCCAGGGCGCAAATGGGAATACTCAAGCGCAACGACCGTGATCCTCGCCGACATCGCTGCGCGCGCGCTCACTTCCAGCACCGATCCAGCCGAACGCCGCAGGGTCGTGAATGAATACTTACGCAGCCGGCTATTTGAACCGCTCGGCATGAAAAGCATTGTTCCCGAATACGACGCCGCCGGCACCCTGATCGGCGGCAGCCTAATGCATGCGACCGCGAGGGATTGGGCTCGCTTCGGCGAATTCCTCCGAAACAAGGGCAGCGTCAATGGATCCCAGCTGCTTCCGGCGAGCTGGATCGAATTCATGACAACCGCCAACCCGCGCAATCCGGGCTATGGGGCCCAGGTCTGGCTCAACCGACCACAACCGGGCGATAAGCATCTGCCGTTCCCGGGCGCCGGACGGAATGCGTTCTCCATGAACGGGCACCTTGGCCAGTTCGTATTGATATCACCTTCCAGCAACTTAACCGTTGTGAGGCTTGGACGTACACTTGACGGAAATCATGAACACGTAAAAAATGCTATGGGTCGCATAGTGAGGCTCTATTCGGGAGGGAGCTGAAACAAAGTGTCAGCTGAAAAGTCGGGTCACAAGCTTTTCGCGATAAACGGTAAAAGGGTCTGGGTCGCCGGTCATCGCGGGATGGTCGGGGCAGCGCTTGTGCGCCGCCTCAAGCAAGAGAATTGTACGATCCTGACCGTCGATCGGGCCCATGTAGATCTTACCGAACGGGCAGATGTTCGCCGATGGATGGAGGCGAACCGACCGGACGCAGTCTTCGTCGCCGCCGCGAAGGTCGGCGGCATTCTTGCCAACGAATCCTACCCCGTTCAGTTTCTGCTCGACAACCTGCTGATCTCGACAGCCATCACCACCAGCGCGCACGAGACTGGGGTTGAGAAGCTTTTGTTCTTGGGATCGTCTTGCATCTATCCAAAGCATGCCTCGCAGCCGATCCGTGAAGACGCGCTGCTGACCGGTGCGCTTGAACCGACCAATGAATGGTATGCAATCGCCAAGATCGCCGGGATCAAACAGGCCCAGGCTTACCGCCGACAATACGGCTGCGACTTTATCAGCGCCATGCCGACCAATCTTTATGGCCCTGGCGACAATTTTGACCTGGCTTCCAGCCACGTCATGCCAGCTCTGATCCGCAAGGTGCACGAGGCCAAGCTACAGCGCACCGCGGTGACGATATGGGGCAGCGGCACCCCGCTGCGTGAGTTCATGGATGTCGATG
>CAZNFV010000244.1:0-2529 GCA_964572445.1 uncultured Novosphingobium sp.
GGATCGGCGCTGGCAATGTCGTGGGCCAGCTGCTTGGCCGTGGCGAGCAAGGCGTCAGCGGGGACTACCCGGTTTACCAGGCCCCAGGCACAGGCGGTCTGCGCATCCAGAAAGTTGCCGGTCAGCGATATCTCCTTGGCGCGGCTGATCCCGATCAGGCGCGATAGCTTTTGGGACAAGCCCCAGCCGGGCATGATCCCGACCCGGGCATGGGTATCGGCAAAGCGGGCGTTTTCGCTGGCGATGAGGATGTCACAGGCAATGGCGACCTCAAACCCGCCGGTAATCGCCACCCCGTTGATCGCGCCGATCACCGGCTTGCGGCACTGCTCGATGGCTTTGACCGGATTGGCGACTGCCTCGCTGGCATTGGCCGCACCCAGTCCTTCGACGCCCAGTTCCTTAAGGTCGAGCCCGGCGGTGAACGCGCGGGTACCGGCTCCGGTCAGCACCACGGCGCGAATCCGGTCTTCGGCGTTCAGCTCAATCATCACCTGCGCCAGCTGCGCGCGCAGCCCGCGCGAGAGGGCGTTCATCGCCTCGGGCCGGTTCAGGGTGACGACGGCAACCGGGCCATCACGTTCGACAGTTACCAGCATGGCTAGGTTTCCTTACTTGCGCAGGCGGACGGCGGAGCTTTGGCCATCGTCGATCCGGATGATCGCCCCGGTGACGCATTCGCTGGCGGGGGCGACGAGATAGAGCAGGGTCGAATCCATCTGCTCGGGCACTGGCACGCGCTGGCGGGCAAGGTGCGGGGCGGGATTGCCGCCCATCCGCTCAAACATCCCGTCGGTCATCTCAGACACGAACATGCCCGGCGCGATGGCGTTGACGTTGATCCCATAGGGCGCCCATTCCATGCTGAGCGCTTCGGTCATCCGGGCGATTGCGGTCTTGGTCACGGCATAGAGCGCGGCGCCGCTGCCATCATAGCGGAAGTGCGCAACCGAACTGATATTGACGATCCGTCCCGGCTTGCCCGCAGCCATCAGCCGCCGCGCGACTTCGCACGATAGAATCCACGGCCCGCGCAGGTTCACGCCCAGCACGTTGTCGATCAGGTCCAGGCTCATCTTATGGGCGCGCTGGGCATCGGGCATCCCGGCGTTATTGACCAGGATGTCGACGGTGCCGAAAGCCTCTTCGCCAGCGGCGACAGCGGCGATCATCGAATCCGCGTCAGTCGCGTCCATCTGGACTGCCAAGGCCCTGCCGCCAGCGGCGCGGATCTTGTCGGCCAAGGCTTCCAGCCGGTCCTTGCGCCGGGCGGCCAGGACCACGGCAGCCCCCTGGCTGGCCAGCACTTCGGCAAAGCGGGCACCCAGCCCTGATGACGCGCCAGTGACCAGCGCGACGCGGCCGGAAAGATCGGTGGAGTTATAGGGCAGGGGGTATTCGCTCATGTCAGGCTCTCCGCGCTTCGCCGGCCTTTAACCGTTCGATTAAAGCAGCATGCATGGGGCGGGAGCCGTTGGCAAGGCTCAGCCGCCCGCAGCTTCAACCACGTCGCGCAACCGGTCCTTGCCGAACCACATTTCATCACCCAGGAAGAAGCTCGGCACCCCGAAGGCACCGCGCGCTACGGCGCTTTCCGTGTTCGCGACCAGCTCTGCTTTCACCGCACCATCACTGACCAATGCGGTGAGTGCTGCGACATCGAGCCCGGCTGCGGTCAACACGCCGGTCCAGACCTCCGCATCATCCAGCTTCAGCCCGTCCTGCCACAGGGCGCGATACATCGCCTCGCGATAGGCCGGTCCGCAGCCCAGCTGCTCGGCCGCAATCGCGCCGCGCATCGCCAGCAGGGTGTTGACGGGGAAATGCGGATTGAACTGGAAGCCGGTGATCCCGTGCTGCGCCATGAAACGCTGCATCTCCAGCCGGTCATAGGCGACCTTGGCTGCGATATGGCCATAGGTCATCAGCGGCGGCTGGTTGCCGGTGGCCTTGAAGATGCCGCCCAGCAGCACCGGCATATAGCGAAAGCGGACCTTGCCAGCCGCCTCGATCGCCGGGATTGCATGGTGGACGAACCAGGAATTGGGCCCGCCAAAGTCGAACATGAATTCAATCTCGCGCGCCATTACCATTTCTCCCCGTATGGCCGGATTTCCTGCTCAAAAGTCCAGGCGGCCTTTGGCTGAGTGTAGAGCGACCAATAGGCCTCGGCCACGGCTTCGGGTGGCATCAGCAAATCGGGCTGGGCGGCCAGTGCCTCGGCCCCAATCCGTTCGGTTACCCGCGCGCGGACCCATTCGGTATCTACCCCGGCATCGATCACCAGATGAGCGACATGGATGCCGTGCGGCCACAGTTCGCGCGCTGCAGACTGGGCCACGGCGCGGAGACCGGCCTTGGCGGCGGCAAAAGCAGCATAGCCGGGATTGCCGCGCAGGCCAGCGGTGGCCCCGGTCACGAAGATCTTGCCGGTTCCCCGCGGCACCATCAGCTTCGCCGCCTCACGCGCGGAAACGAACCCGGCATAGCAGGCCATTTCCCAGACCTTGCGAAACACCCGGTCGGTCG
>CAZNFV010000245.1:0-2528 GCA_964572445.1 uncultured Novosphingobium sp.
TCGTTGCCACAACGGTAAACGCATAGGTTTCGAACAGGTCGGCGGCCATGCCGGCGCAGTCGCCAACGTTGTCACCGACGTTGTCGGCGATGACGGCCGGGTTGCGTGGATCATCCTCGGGAATTCCAGCTTCGACCTTGCCAACCAGATCGGCGCCGACGTCAGCCGCCTTGGTGAAGATCCCGCCGCCAAGGCGGGCGAAGATCGAGATCAGCGAGGCACCAAATGCCAGCGCGACCAGGCCGTCGACGACAGTGCGGTCAGCACCACCAACCGAATGGCCGGCTGGGCCGGTCAGGTACCAGAAGAAAACTGCAATCGCGAGCAGCGCGAGGCCCGCCACCAGCATCCCGGTAATTGCCCCGGCGCGGAACGCCAGCGTCAGGCCTTGTTGCAGGCCTTGCTGTGCTGCAGCCGCCGTGCGGACGTTGGCCCTGACCGAAATGTTCATGCCAATGAACCCGGTAGCGCCCGACAGGATCGAACCGAGCAGGAAGCCTGCCGCCGATACTGGTGAACCGCCACGCGGCATATCGAGGAATACATAAACCAGGACTGCAACGACCGCGCCCACCATGGCAATGGTGCGGTACTGCCGGCCAAGATAGGCTTGGGCGCCTTCCTGGATGGCTGCAGCAATTTCCTGCATTTTTTCGTTTCCGGCTGCGGCGCCGAGTACCTGGCGACTGGTAATGAAACCGTAGAGCACGGCGACCAGTCCCAGGATAATTGCGAGCGTGACGAGATCCACGAGTTCGCTCCCCCTTTTTATTATTAGTAGGAACCCCGCGAACGCGGGGCTGGGGAGAGGCTATAGGACGTTTTGGGGGCATGCAATCATTTCGCACGGCCTGTCCAGGCCCCACGGAAAACCGTGGGTTTCGCGAGCAGCCAAGTGATTAATGCAAGCAATATTGCTTATTTTCAGGGTTTGTGGGAGGTTAACGCCATGGCCATGGTTCTTAAACACCTGCTCACCTGGATGCCGTTCTTCTTCGGGATCGGCTTCATCGCACCGCTGATTGCGCAAGTGATGGCGGCGGTGCAGATCGATGCCCCCTTCGGGATCAGCCGCATCGGCTTTGGGCTGATCATCGGTGGCACCTGGGGGCTGGTCGCCAATCTCAGGGGGCGCTGGCTATGAGCGAACAAAACCTGCTGCATAGCGACCACCAGCTGGTTGACACTACGGCTGTTGACCGACCGGCACTGCCGCTGGGCGTGGACGGGCTTGATCGCCACACCCGGCGTGATCTGCGCAAGGAAGAAATTGCGATTGCCCGCCAATTCCATGGCGGGCCGATGTGGCCCTATGCGGTGGCGGCGTTCGGCTGCTTTGCGGTCTGGCTGTCATTCTTCCCGCTGGCGATCATGGGCCTGCTCAATCTGCCGCTGGCCTTTGCCTTGTCCTGTGTGTTCAGCGTCGGCGGCTATGTTACCAGCCATGAAGCGATGCATTCCAACCTCGGCCGCCCCGGCACGAGCACCCGCTGGCTGAACGAGGCGGTGGGTGCGGTCTCGACCATTCCGATCGTCTTCCCGTTCTCAATGGCGCGGTTGATGCACCTTGAGCATCACTATCACACCAACCATCCTGACAAGGATCCGGACTTTACCGACGAGGCCCCCAACATGTGGCTGGCCTGGTACAAGACCTGGTACAACCGGCAGCCGGGCGTCGATGGCTCGATCCATCACTACAAGCGGATCCTGGCCGAAATGGGCACGCCCGAGGCGCGCCGCGCGCTGGTGGAAACGATGGTTCTGCAGCTGGTCTTCATGGCCACGCTCTTCACCATGGCCTGGAATGGCTATGCAATCGAAGCCGCCCTGATCTGGTGGCTGCCACGGCATATCGGCCTCAGCTATATTCGCTTTTTCCTGTCCTGGGCGCCGCACCACCCGCGCGAAGGCAAGACCGGGCGGTACGAGAACACCTATGTGTTCAAGAGCCGGGTCGGCCATATCCTGTCGATGGGAATGCAGTACCACATCGTCCATCACCTCTATCCGGGCATTCCGAACCACCGGACCAAGCACGCCTATTACGCACTGAAACCCATCCTGAAGGCGCGGGGGGTGGACGTTTCGCCGCTTTAGGTGGCCATCTTTTCCTAGAACCACTTATGCTGAGCTTGTCGAAGCATCGCCCTTGTTCTTGCGTGGCGCCTGTGAAGCCAATGAACCTTCGACAAGCTAAAGACCGGCGGCTTTGGTTGTTAACGGTGTTCGTAACCCAGACCAGAGGTTTGGCTGAGCGGGGTGCCGTCCAGAATGATCGGAGCAGCTCCGCCGGCAACAGCCTCGCCAATCCGGTGGGCCTGGACTGGTGACTCCAGTCCGACCGGCAAGGTGAACAAGAGCTGGTAATCCTCACCCCAGCGCAGCGCTTCAGCCCGGCGGTGTTCCGGCACAGCGATTGGCACTGCGGTGCTGTCGAGAGAGAAGGTTACACCCGATGCCCTGGCCATGCGGCTGGCGTCGAGCAGCAGCCCGTCGGAAACGTCCATCATTGCCGAGACTACAGG
>CAZNFV010000246.1:0-2525 GCA_964572445.1 uncultured Novosphingobium sp.
CGGTTGAAGGGCATCTCCCCTCACCAACCCCGCTCACCCTGAGCTTGTCGAAGGGTCGTTTTCGCTGGCGCAACGAATCGCACGCGAAGAACCAGTGCGGTCCTTCGACAAGCTCAGGACAAACGGGTTTGGGGGCAGCGGTTGAGGACGGTGGCGAAGCGCCTGCTCGAAGCGGCTGACGAACCAGCCGGCCAGATCGCAGCCCAGGCAGTTGAAGGGCCTCTCCCCTCACTAACCCCGCTCACCCTGAGCTTGTCGAAGGGTCGTCTTCGCTGGCGCAGCGCATCGCACGCGCAGAACCCGTGCGGTCCTTCGACAGGCTCAGGACGAGCGGGGTTGGGGGCAGCTGTCCCGATTGGTCAGCGGTCCTGCTATCTCATCATGCAGCCCGCAGCCGCTCCAGCGCCGCCGCTTTCCCGATCAGCGGCAATAGCGCCGCCATCTCCGGCCCGTGATCCTGCCCCGTCAGCGCCTGGCGCAGCGGCAGGAACAGCGGTTTGCCCTTGCGCCCGGTCTGCTCTTTCAAGGCGGCGGTCAGCGCGGACCAGTCTGCTCCCACCTGTTCGAGCACATCGGCAGCAACGGCCAGATAGGCCCGGTCTTCGTCGGACTGCGCTGACGCAGCAATCGGCCCGGTCACGACCTGCCACCAGTCGGCCGTTTCGGACAGGCGCGACAAGTTCGGGCGAATGGTGTGCCAGGCAGCCTCGTCCATGCCAGTTGGAAGACGATCAGCAACAGCGGCGAAGGGCAGCTGATGGATGATCGCGGCGTTGACGCGGGCCAGCTCCACCTCATCGAAGCGGGCCGGCGCCCGGCCGAAATGGGCCAGGTTAAAGCTGGCGGCCAGGGCATCGGTATCAAGCGCCGGATCAACCGGATCAGAGGTGCCCAACCGCGCCAGCAGCGCGATCACCGCCTGCGGCTCAATCCCGGCCTCACGCAGTTCGGCCATGCCGAGCGAGCCAAGCCGCTTGGACAGCTTGCCCTCGGCCCCGACCAGCAGCGCCTCATGCGCGAACTGCGGCGGCGTGGCACCCAGCGCGGCGAACATTTGCGCCTGGGTCGCGGTGTTGGAAACGTGATCTTCCCCGCGCAGCACGCTGGTGATGCCCATCTCGATATCATCAATCGCTGAGGGGAGCATGTAGAGCCATGAACCATCAGCACGGCGCACCACCGGATCGGACATCTGGCGCGGATCGAACTGCTGGGGCCCGCGAATGCCATCGAGCCATTCGATCGGCTGATCGTGATCGAGCAGGAAGCGCCAGTGCGGTCGTTCCCCCGCAGCGGACTTCGCAGCGTGATCGTCCTCTGTCAGTTGCAACGCCGACCGATCATAGATCGGTGGCAAGCCGCGCCCGAGCAACACCTTGCGCTTCAGGTCCAGCTCCTGCGCGGTTTCATAGCAGCGATAGACCCTGCCTGCTGCAACGAGCTTGGCAAATTCGCGCTCATAGAGATCGAACCGGGCTGACTGGCGCTCCTCACCATCAGGCACCAGGCCCAGCCAGGCGAGATCGGCGCGAATGGCGTCAACGAAGTCCTCGCGGCTGCGTTCCTTGTCGGTATCGTCAATCCGCAACAGGAACCGCCCGCCTGCCTGTTTGGCCAGCAGCCAGTTGTGCAGCGCCGTCCGGACATTGCCAACGTGGAGTGTGCCGGTCGGCGAAGGGGCGAAGCGGGTGGTAACAGTCATGGCCCGGTCACTACCCGGCCTGCCAGCCTGCTGCAATGATGCTTCCCCTTGTGGCCCTGGCCCGCTAGCCTTCCCCCCATGAACCAGACCACACCCTTTGCCGCCGCCTTTGCCGAAGCCAACCTGCCCGGTGCCGTGGGACTGATCGTCGATCGCGACGGCGTCCGCCATGCCGAGGTACTGGGTCTGGCCGATGTCAGCAGCGGCGCGGCGATGCAGCTCGACACGGTTTGCCAGATTGCTTCGATGACCAAGGCGCTGGTTTCAGTCGGCGCGATGCAGCTGGTCGAGCAGGGCCGGCTGGAGCTGGACGCCGATATCGGCGCGCTGCTGCCCGAACTGGCCAACCCGCAAGTGCTGACCGGCTTCGATGAACAGGGTCAGCCGCAGCTTCGCCCGGCCAGCCGCGCGATCACCCTGCGCCACCTGCTGACCCACACCGCGGGCCTGGGGTATTTCTTCATCCACCCCGAAGTGCTGCAATACTTCGGCGCGGTCGGGATGCCGAAGCCGGGCAGCCGCGCATCGGTGACCATGCCGTTGATGTTCGATCCGGGTGAGCGCTGGGAATACTCCGTCGCGACCGACTGGGTCGGGCTGGCGATTGAGGCCGCGACTGGTGAGCGGCTGAATGATTACCTGACCGCCAATCTCTTTGCGCCACTGGGCATGACCAGCACGGCGTTCCGCGATGCACTGCCGGCTGACGCGGCGCGGGTCCATGTCCGCTCAGGCGATGGCGCGCTGTCCAAGGCCGAAGTTTACCTTGGTGGCGGCGAGTTCGATGGCGGCGGCGGCGGGATCACTTCGACCGCGCCAGACT
>CAZNFV010000247.1:0-2328 GCA_964572445.1 uncultured Novosphingobium sp.
AGATCGAGCTGTTCACCCGCAACGAGCAGTACAAGAACGAAGTCTATGTCCTGCCCAAGCACCTCGATGAAAAGGTTGCCGCGCTGCACCTCGAAAAGCTGGGCGTCCAGCTGACCAAGCTGAGCGACAAGCAGGCCAAGTACATCGGTGTGCCGGAAGCTGGCCCGTTCAAGCCGGATCACTACCGCTATTAAGCTGAGACACATCCTTCCCCCTTGGGTGGGGGAAGGATGCAAAGGCCAGGTGCCGCTGGCGCCTGGTTGCAGCTGGATGGGGGTGGGTAGGCCAGTGACCACCGAGGTCCGCCAAACTCATCCCCGCCTAACCTTCGCTAAGCGACACGCCGCAAGCTGCGGTATTCCTCCCCCATCAAGGGGGAGGGGATACTTGCCTTAGTGCGCTGCGTTGCATAGCTGGAGGCCATGACGCTTTCCCCGACCGCGCTGGTGCTGATCGGGCTGCTGCTTTCGGCGTGGACCGTGGCGGCGGCTTGGGCGGTGCTCGCCGCGCGCGGCCGTGAGAAACGCGCCGAATCGGGTCAACGCCACGCGCGGCGGCTGGCGCGGATGGTCGATGAAAGCCCGGCGATTCCCCTGCTGGTCCGCGCTGATGGCCGGATCGAGGCACCGCAGCGGCTGGCCAACTGGCTGGGGCTGGAAGTGGTCCCGCAATTCCTGACCGAACTGGATGGCGGCCGGATTGATGGCGGCGGTGGCGGACTTACCGCTGAGCAGCTGGGCGAACTGACCGAAGCTGTCCGGCGCTGCCAGCGCACTGCCAACCCGTTCCGCATGGTGATCACGCCCAAGGGCTCCAAGCGCAGCCTCGCGCTGCGCGGCCATCTGGCCGATCCGCAGATTTCCCCGGGCGGCGCTGCGCTGGTCTGGGTGTTCGACTTTTCGGACAGCGAAAGCGAGCTGGTTCAGTTGCGCAATGAAGCACGGCGGGCGCAGGAAGACTTTGCTGCGCTGGTCGGGCTGATCGAAGCTGCGCCGATGCCGATGTGGTTCCGGGCACAAGATGGCGAGCTGCAGCTGGTCAATTCCGCCTATGTCGAGGCCGTGGCGGGCGAAGATGCGCGCCAGGTCGTCGCCGACGGGATTGAGTTGGTTGAGAACGTTGATGGCCTCACCGCCAAGCAGATAGCGCTGCAAGCTTCGGGCAAGAACCTGCCGATTGAGCGGATCGTCGCGGCGACGATTAATGGTGAGCGCCGCTCGCTGCGTGTTTCAGACCTGCCGCTCGGCCAGGATGGCATTGCCGGTTATGCCGTCGACATTGAGGATATGGAGCAGCTCGGCCGCGATTTTCGCGCCTTCCGCGATGCCCAGCGGTCGATGCTCGATCAGCTTTCGGCCGGGGTCGCCCAGTTCGATGCGCGCCGCCAGCTGACTTTTGCCAACCAGCCGTTCCTGCGGATCTTCGGGCTCAAGCCCGCTGTCCTGATCGACCCATCCCCGTTTGAGCGCCTGCTTGACCTGGCCCGCGATGGCGGCCGCGTGCCCGAAGCGCGCGATTTTCCCGCCTGGCGCCGTGAAAAGGCCGAATGGTTCCTGGCCGGTGCCGCGCAGGAAGAAGCCTGGGTGCTGACCGACGGCACGCACCTGCGCGTGGTGGCCCAGCCGCTGCCCGATGGCGGGTTGCTGCTGATCGCCGAGGACCGGACCGAGCAGCTGCGCCTCTCCGCCAATCGCGACACCCTGCTGCGCACGCGCACGGCGACGTTCGACAGCCTGTTCGAATCGATCGCGGTCTTTGCGCCAGACGGCAAGTTGCAGTTGTGGAACCGGCGGTTTGCTGCCGACTGGGGGCTGGATGACCGGTTGCTTGATGGGCATCCGCGGATTGATGCCCT
This sequence comes from uncultured Novosphingobium sp., assembly GCA_964572445.1. Lineage (GTDB taxonomy): Bacteria > Pseudomonadota > Alphaproteobacteria > Sphingomonadales > Sphingomonadaceae > Novosphingobium. The sequence continues at coordinate 1,856 of CAZNFV010000247.1, forward strand.
GCTCGAACGGATCGCAGCGCGGCTGAAGAAGCCGGAGCGGGCCAAGATTGTCGGCGACGTTGTTCGCGCCGCTACCCTTGATCGGCGCCAGACCGGCGGCCGGGCGCTGCTGGCCGATGGGCGCACGTTGGAATTTGCCGGGGTGCCGCTGCCCGATGGCAATGGCCTGCTGACCGTGCTGGACATCACCGACAGCCAGAAGGCCGAGGAAGCGTTGAAACAACGCGCCGCTGCACTGGAAGAAGCTGACGCACTGAAGACCCGCTTCCTGGCCAATATGAGCTATGAATTCCGCACGCCGCTGACTTCGATCGGAGGCTTTGCCGAATTGCTCGAAGCCGGGCTGGGGGGTGATCTTTCGGCCCAGGGGCAGGAATATGTCGCGGCCATCCTCGCCTCGGTCGGGCGGCTGGGCGAACAGATCGAATCGGTGCTCGACCTGTCGCAGAGCGAGGCCGGAATGCTGCCGCTGG
>CAZNFV010000248.1:0-2293 GCA_964572445.1 uncultured Novosphingobium sp.
CAACTGGGTCACGCCCGAAGGCGGCGGCGGGCCTAATTACCCGAATATGTGATCGAAGCACGGCCTTCCCCCTTGATGGGGGAAGGATACGAAGCCTTGGTGAGCGCAGCGAACCTAGGTGAAGTTGGATGGGGGTGGTGACGCGCAAGGCCGCGCTTTCAGGCGCACCCCCACCCAACCTCCGCTAGGCGGCCAAGCCGCCAAGCTGCAGTATCCCTCCCCCATCAAGGGGGAGGAGCTTGGACAAGCGATGATCGAAACCGCCTTTGCCAAGATCAACCTTGCGCTGCACGTTCGGCGGCGGCGGGATGATGGCTATCATGAGCTGGAAACGGTCTTCGCCTTCGTTGATGCCGGTGACCGGCTGAACGTTGCCCCGGCGGAGCGGGATAGCTTGCGGGTGCTGGGCGAATTTGCCGGTACGCTGGACAATCCCTTCGACAATATCGTGATGCAGGCGCTGTCCGCCCTGCCGCGTGCGCAGGGCTGGGCGGTGACGCTGGAAAAGAACCTGCCGGTCGCGGCGGGGCTGGGCGGTGGCTCAGCCGATGCCGGAGCGCTGTTCCGGCTGGTCGAGCGCAGTCAGGGCTTGCCGGACGACTGGCAGGCACGCGCCGCCAAGCTGGGCGCCGATGTGCCGGCCTGTGTCCTCTCCTGCGCCTGCATTGGCCGCGGAACCGGGACCGAACTGACAAAGGTTGTGAATGACCTGGCCGGCATGGCCTGCCTGCTGGTCAACCCACGCGTGCCGCTCAGCACCGGGCCGGTCTTCAAGGCCTGGGACGGCGTGGATCGCGGTCCGCTGCCTGAGGGCGACTTGCGGACGATCATGCTGGAAGGGCGCAACGATCTGGAAGCCCCGGCGCTGGCGCTGTGTCCGGTAATCGGCGATGTGCTGAGCGCTCTTCGGGAGACGAACCCCGTGCTGGCGCGGATGTCTGGCTCTGGCGCGACCTGTTTTGCACTTTATGATGACCCAGCCAAGCGCGATGCGGCGCGGGCGGCGATGCCAGCGGGCTGGTGGACTTTGGCCGGGGCACTGCGGTGATGGAGTCAATCCATCCTCCGCTCGTCCTGAGCTTGTCGAAGGACTGTCCTGTCTTGGCGAACGGCGGTGCGCTAAAAGTGAAGGGCAGTGCTTCGACAAGCTCAGCACGAACGGAGTTGGAGCGTTGAGCGAAGCTTATTGCCTGCTTGGTACCCCACGCTTTGGCGGAATTCTGGTGGTGTCAGACCACGCTTCCAACCGCGTGCCGGATGACATCGCGCTTGGCATCGACCCGGCGCTCCTAAGCCAGCACGTTGCGGTGGACCTGGGCGTGGCCGAAGTCGGCGCAATGATGGCCGAACGCGCCGGGATCGCCGCGTTTCAGAGCCATATCAGCCGGCTGGTCTGCGATCTCAACCGCGAACCGCACGCGCCAGCGGTGATCCCGATCGCCAGTGACGGTCACGCCATTCCGGGCAACGCGCTGGATCACAAGGCCCATGCCGCGCGGCTGGAGCGGTTCCACACGCCCTATCACGCTGCACTGGCTGCCCTGCTGGATGACAAGCCGCCCGCGCTCGTCCTGTCACTGCACAGCTTCACGCCGCAACTCGCGACCAGCGACGAGGCGCGCCCCTGGCAAGTGGGTGTGCTCTACAATGAGGATGACCGCGCCGCCCGGCTGGCGATCCCGCTGCTGGCGGCGGAGGGGCTTTGCGTGGGCGATCAGCTGCCTTACTCGGGCAAGCTGCTTAACTACACGATGAACCGCCACTGCGAGGCTGAGGGGCGACCCTATCTGGGGATCGAACTGCGGCAGGATCAGGTCGCCACGCCGCAGCAACAGGCCGAATGGGCTATCCGCCTTGCGAAGCTCTGCAATGAAGTGGCGTTGAAGCTGGGCTGATTGCCGTGTAGGGCTGCGGCAATCGCCCGGTTCGGGCAACATTCTTGCTGGAGTAGCCCATGCCTGCCCTTCGTTCGCGTACCTCGACCCATGGCCGCAACATGGCCGGCGCGCGCGGGCTGTGGCGGGCCACCGGCATGAAGGATGGCGATTTCGGCAAGCCGATCATCGCCGTGGTCAACTCCTTCACGCAGTTCGTGCCGGGCCATGTCCACCTGAAGGACCTGGGCCAGATGGTCGCGAGCGAGATTGAGGCGGTTGGCGGCGTTGCCAAGGAATTCAATACGATCGCGGTCGATGATGGCATTGCGATGGGCCACGATGGGATGCTCTACTCGCTCCCCAGCCGTGACCTGATTGCGGACAGCGTTGAATACATGGTCAACGCCCACTGCGCC
>CAZNFV010000249.1:0-2242 GCA_964572445.1 uncultured Novosphingobium sp.
TGAGCGCGGCCAGCATTGCCGAGATGAGCCGCGATCAGGTTCACCCGCTGCGGGCCGGGCGGATGGGCACGGCGATGCCACAGCTCGCCGCGCCCTATGACACCTTCCCCGATCAGCACACCGGCTGGGGTCTGGGTTTCCTGATCAACCCCGAACAGGGGCCGAATGGGCGCTCACCGGGCAGTCTCGCCTGGGCCGGAATATTTAATTCGTACTACTGGATCGATCCGGCCGCTGGCTTGGGCGGCGTATTTGTCAGCCAGCTTCAACCCTTTGGCGATCCGGGCGCGCTGGCCTGTTTCGGTGCGCTTGAAACTATGGCCTACGCCTGACGAAAAAGGCCCATGGCAACCTTGCGGTGATCGCATGTGGCGTGGATAATGGCCGCGCGATCCCATGCTTATCAAGCGTAGTAACCCTGTTTCGATGAATGCGCGCCTTGGCTTGCGGCGCGGGCACAGCCGTGCCCGGCGCTGGCTTGCTGCAGGGGCTGCGGGGCTGACCCTGGCCGGCCTGGCGTCTTACGCCTTCGGCACGGCCACGGGCGGTGCACCGGCCCTCACCCTGGCCCTTGACGAGATTGGCGAACGCCCCACGCCGCCGCCGTTCCAGGCCGATTGTGCGGAACAGCCAGCCGTCTTGCAGGCCGAACTATCCCGCATCGCCGCCAGCTTTGAAGGCCAGGTGGGGATTGGCATTACCAAGGCCGGTTGCGACTGGACCGTTGGCGCGCGGCTGAACCAACACTTCCCGCAACAGAGCGTTTCCAAGCTATGGGTGGCGATGTCTGTCCTGGATGCGGTCGACAATGGCCGGATCAGACTGGACCAGCAGATCGCGATCCGCCCGCAGGACCTGACCCTGTTCAACCAGCCCCTGCAATGGGAAGTGCTGGACAAGGGCGGGATCGAGCGGCCGGTTAAAATGCTGATGCAGAACGCGCTCTCGCTGTCAGACAACACCGCTAACGACCGCCTGCTTTGGACAGTTGGCGGGCCCGATCACATCCGCGCCTTCCTGAAGGACCGTGAGATTGACGGCATCCGGTTTGGCCCTGGTGAGCGGCTGTTGCAAAGCGCCGCCGCCGGCCTGACCTGGTCGCCCGAACTGGCGGCAGGGCGCAACTTCGAACAGGCCCGTGCCCGCTTGCCCAAGGATGTGCGCGAAGCGGCACTGGCTAAATATGTTGCCGATCCGATGGACGGGGCAACCCCGGCTGGAATGGCTCATGCCCTGGCCAGGCTGGCCAAGGGGGAGCTGTTGTCCGAACAGTCCACCCAGTTGCTGCTCGAAACCATGGGCAAATCGCGCAGCGGGCCAATGCGCCTGAAGGCCGGCCTGCCGGCAGGTTGGAAAGCCTTCCACAAGACCGGTACCGGCCAGGAGCTCGGCTCCCTTGCGACCGGTTACAACGATGTTGCCGTGGTCAAGGCGCCCGACGGCTCGTACTACGGCGTAGCGGTGCTGGTCGGCCAGACCCATCAGCCGATCCGGGCCCGGATGGAGATGATGCAATCGGTCTCCGCTGCGCTGGCCCGCTGGCATTCTGCCCGCACCTCCTGACTTAGGCCCAGACCAATAACGAAAAACCCCGCCGGATTGCTCCGGCGGGGTTTTCGTTTTCGCCCCGGTGGGGACGGAGAGGCTTATGCCTCGCCGTCTGCCGCTTCGGGGTTCAGGTATTCACCGGCATCGGCGTCAGTGCCGTGGGTTTCACCCTCGACTGCTGCCAACGGATCGTCGCCAATCGCTGCTTCCGGGCCCTGGGCCAGTTCGGCCGCGTGCTCTTCTGCGGCCGTTACCGGCGCGATCAGGCTTTCCTGCAGCTTGCGATAAGACGCGCGCAGCGCCGCATCGCGGCTGGAAGCGGCGACCCGCAGACGGTTCATGCCCGCGCCGGTACCGGCGGGGATGAGACGGCCCACGATCACGTTTTCCTTCAGACCGATCAGGCTGTCGCGCTTTCCTTCAACCGCCGCCTGCGTCAGCACGCGGGTGGTTTCCTGGAACGACGCGGCCGAGATGAACGAACGCGTCTGCAGCGAGGCCTTGGTGATGCCGAGCAGGACCGGCTTGCCTTCGGCGGGCTGCATGCCCTCCTCGAGCTTCGCGTTGGTTTCCAGCATCTCTTCGAGGTCGACCTGTTCGCCCGGCAGCAGGGTGGTGTCGCCACCGTTGGTGATCTCGACCTTCTGCAGCATCTGGCGAACGATCACCTCGATGTGCTTGTCGTTGATCTTCA
>CAZNFV010000250.1:0-2188 GCA_964572445.1 uncultured Novosphingobium sp.
AGCCGCCGCGTTGACCCATTTCGACGCCAGTTTCACCGGCCGCAAGGGCTTTCAAAATGCCACCCGGGCCGGCCTGCAAACCTTTGAACTGGACCAGACCGATGCTTTGGGCCGGCTGAAGATCAATCCTCTCGCCACCTGGTCGAGCGACCAGATCCGCGCCTATTTTGACGCGACCGGCCTGCCAGCCCATCCGCTGGTGGCCCAAGGCTACCCGTCGATCGGCTGCTCGCCCTGCACCACGCGGGTTGCCCCGGGAGAAGACCCGCGCTCTGGCCGCTGGAAGGGCTGGGACAAGACCGAATGCGGCATTCATGTCAATGGCGCCGCCAGCAATCTGCCGCCGGGATACGATCCGGCGTTCTGACCGAACGCGCTGCCGCGCTGCCGGAACTGTCCCTTTGGCCAGGTGTTTGTGCTCCTCCCGCAGCGAGGAGATCACGCCATGGCATCGGAAAGGCAACAGGACGCAGTCCGCCGCGCGGTCGACGATGCGCCGATCACGGCATCGAAGACCATCAAGCCTGACCGCGAGCTGTTTGCCGAAGCGGTGACCATCGCCCGCCCTGCAGCCGATCTCTATTCCTTCTGGCGTGAACAGCCGAACCTGGCGCAGGTGATGGAGAATGTCGTCTCGATCGAGCCGGTCGATGGCCACAGCGCCCGCTGGACGGTTAAGGCCCCTGGTGGTGCAACGGTCAGCTGGATCACGCTGATCACTGAGGACGAGCCGGGCCATCACCTGACCTGGCAATCCACGCCCGACAGCCAGATCGCCAACAGTGGCAGGATCGAGTTTCGCGATGCAGGTCCGCGCGGCACAGTGGTCCGCGCAACCATCGCCTATGATCCCCCGGGGGGCACCCCAGGCAAGCTCGCTGCAAAGCTGTTGCAGCGCGAACCCCGGATCCAGACCCGGCGCGATCTGCACCGTTTCAAGCAACTGATGGAAACCGGCGAGATCTCCACCGCCGCGCGCAACCGCCGCATGGCTGCTGAGCAGGAGGACTGATCCGATGAAGGCCATTACCTGGCACGGCAAGCACGACGTCCGCTGCGAAACCGTCGACGATCCGGAGATCATCAACCCCCGCGATGCGGTGATCCGCATCACCTCCACCGCGATTTGTGGATCAGACCTGCACCTTTACGACGGCTTTATTCCCTCAATGGAAAAGGGCGACATCCTGGGGCATGAGTTCATGGGGGAAGTGGTTGAGGTTGGTCCGCGCAGCTCGCTGCAGGTCGGGCAACGGGTCGTGGTGCCCTTCACCATTTCCTGCGGGGCCTGTTACCACTGTTCGAAGCAGCAGTTCTCTGCCTGCGACAACAGCAACCCCGCTGACAATCAGGATCTGGGACGTGAGGCATACGGCCAGCCGATGGCCGGCGTATTCGGCTATAGCCACCTGACGGGCGGCTATTCCGGCGGGCAGGCGGAATATGTCCGCGTGCCCTTCTCCGATGTCGGCCCGCTGGTGATCCCTGATGCCTCGCTGGCCGATGAGCAGGTGCTGTTCCTGACCGATATCCTGCCGACCGCCTGGATGGCGATTGAGAACGCCGCGATCGAGCCCGGTGATACCGTTGCGATCTGGGGCTGCGGCCCGGTCGGGCTGTTCGCGGTGCAATGCGCTTTCGTGATGGGGGCGGCGCGGGTCATCGCGATTGACCACTTCCCGCACCGGCTGGAACTGGCCCGGCGCTTTGGCGCGGAGGCGATCGATTTCGAGGAGACCGAGGTTTACGAGGCGCTGCAGGATATGACCGGCGGTATAGGTCCGGACGCCAGCATCGATTGTGTTGGCCTGGAAGCCCACGGCGCCTTTGCCGACAATATCCTCGATCAGATTAAAGTCTCAACCTTCCTCGGCAGCGACCGCGCCCATGTGATCCGCCAGATCATCATGGCCACCCGCAAGGGCGGTCGCATATCCATGCCGGGGGTCTACGGCGGCTTCGTCGACAAGTTCCCACTCGGCGCATTCATGGAAAAAGGCCTGACGCTGCGCACCGGGCAGACCCACGTCCAGCGCTATCTCCGTCCGCTTTACGAACGGATCCTGGCCGGCGAACTGGATACGACCTTCCTGATCAGCCACACCATGGCGCTGGCAGATGGCCCCGAAGGCTACCGCAAGTTCCACGATGAGCAGGACACCTATACCAAGATCGTGCTTAAGCCGGG
>CAZNFV010000251.1:0-2181 GCA_964572445.1 uncultured Novosphingobium sp.
ATGGATGCAATTGGCGCGGGCGATCTCGACCAGGCCGTACATCTCGGCAATGCGGTGCTTGACCGATTGGAACGCGCCGATCAGCTGGCCAAAGGCCCTGCGCGTCACCGCATAGTCACGGGCGATATGCAGCAGCGCTTCAGACCCGCCAACCTGCTCATGGGCGGTGACCACAGCCATCCGGGCGAGCACTTCGCGGGCTAGCGCCAGGGCGGCAGGGCCTTCTGCCAGCACGGCTGCCGGGGTGCCGGCAAAGGTCAGGTCGGCATAGAGTCGGCTGTTGTCAAAGCTGGAGACGGGCGTCCGCTCGGCTCCGGCCAGTTCAGCCAGAACGAGAACAGGGCCATTGGCGCCACTGGCCCAGACCAGCGCAAGTTCGGCCTTGATCCCGCCGGGCACCGCCGGCTTGGTGCCGGTCAGCTTGCCATCAGCGAACCTGGTGGCGGGAGCGGCGGGAAGCACGTCGGTCCCTTCGGCAAAGGCCACTGCCCCGCGAATCTCCCCAGCTGCGATTTGCGGCAGATATTGGGCGGCGAAGTCTGCCTTGCCGGCTGCGACCAGCGCGTGGGTCACACCATAACCCGGCGTCAGGAACGGTGCGCCAGCTGTTGCTGCGCCGCTTGCCAAAGCTACCAGCCCCAGCTCCACCAGGCCAAGGCCCAGTCCGCCATGTTCTTCCGGCACGGCCAGCGCGGTCCAGCCTTGCTCAACTGCGGTATCCCAGAAGGCGGTGTCATGTTCGCCGACCTGTTCCAGCAGTTTGAGCAGGCGATCCTTGCTTACCCGGGCATCAAGCACACGGCGCGATTCGGTCGCGATGGCTTGCTGCCCTTCATCATAAAGAATTGACATATAAGTCTTTCCCGTCCCTCGCAGAGCAATCGTCCAGCCACCGGCGCTCCGGTTCAGGCGGCGATTTAATCGATTGGTTAAACTGCCAGCGCGTGGCCCGCAAGCAGTTGCCGCAACTGGTGAGCACCCTGTGGCCTTTGAGCTGTAATTCCACTGGCTCCTTGCTTGCCAGCAACTCAACTCACCGCACCTTCGCCCCATGCCCCCGCGCAAGCTATTGACCACACGCCACCATTGCTCTGGCAGCGCGGTTGGGGGCGCAGTGGCGCATTCAAGGAGCAATTCCATGCGGATCAATTCAAACAAGACGGCGGCCCTGGCCCTGGTAGGCCTGCTGGCCCTGCCGATCCCGGCCAGCCTGGCCGCCCAGACCAACAATGACCCCAACATCGTCGTAACCGGCGAGCCCCTGCCCGATATGAGCGCGATGACGCCCGGGCCGGAGATCAAGGGCGTAATCACTGCGCGGAAGGGTGACCGGATGAAGGTCACGACTGCCGATGGCACCAGCACGGTCGTCGCGATCAACGAGACCACGCGGCTCAAGGCCAGCAGCGGCCTGTTTGGCAGCAAGGGCCAGAAGCCGACGTTGAATTCGCTGCTCAATGGTCTGCCAGTAACGGTCAAGACCATGCAGGCCGGGCAAGTCCTGCTCGCCAGCGAGGTCAACTACAAGACCAACGACTTCAAGACCGCGATGATGATCCGCAACGGCACCGAACAGCAGTTTGCCGAGCAGACCGCCGCTACCCAGGCGCTGCGCGGGCGGATGGCCGACATCGACAACTACAACATCAAGGGCACGACCAACGTGTTCTTCGATACTGGCAAGTGGCAGCTGTCGCAGCAGGCCAAGATGGAGCTGTGCAATGCCGCTTCGCAGGCCGAGGCGACCAATAACGCCCTGCTGCTGGTGGTTGGCTACACCGATTCCGTCGGTAGCGAGGACTACAACCAGACGCTCAGCGAAAAGCGCGCCAGCAGCGTTATCAACTACCTGCAGCAGGCGTGCCGCTGGAAGCCCTACCGCGTGCTGACGCCGACTGGCATGGCCGAAGCCGATCCGATGGCTGACAACACCACCGAAGAAGGCAAGGCCCAGAACCGCCGCGTCGCGGTCAATATTCTGGTCAGCAAGAGCGTCGAAGGGCTCTGATTGCGCGGGGGTGGGCCCTGCTCACCCCCTTGCCATAAAGGACCTCGCCCCCTAGCGGCTCCAGCATCAGCCGCTAGGAGTCGAACATGGTCCCCCGTTACGCCCGCCCCGCAATGGTCGCGATCTGGGAGCCGGAAGCCCGCTTCCGCATCTGGTTCGAGATTGAGGCTCAC
>CAZNFV010000252.1:0-2180 GCA_964572445.1 uncultured Novosphingobium sp.
TACGTCGAACGCGCGATGGCCGCGGGCCTCGATATCGACAAGTTTGCCGGGCGGCTGTCGTTCTTCTTTGGCATCGGCATGAACTTCTTCATGGAAGTGGCCAAGCTGCGCGCCGCGCGGACGCTGTGGCACCGGGTGATGGACGGCCTCGGCGCGCAGGACGAACGGTCCAAGATGCTGCGCACCCATTGCCAGACCTCGGGCGTTTCACTGCAAGAGCAGGACCCCTACAACAACGTCATCCGCACCACGGTGGAAGCGATGGCGGCTGTGTTGGGCGGCACGCAGAGCCTGCACACCAACGCGCTGGACGAGGCGATTGCCTTGCCGACCGACTTTTCGGCCCGGATCGCCCGCAACACCCAGATCGTGCTGGCCGAGGAAAGCGGTATCACCAAGGTCGTCGATCCGCTGGGCGGGTCGTACTATGTTGAAGCGCTAACATCCACGCTGGTGGACGAAGCCTGGCAGTTGATCGAGGAAGTCGGCGCGCTGGGCGGCATGACCAAGGCGGTCGCCTCTGGCATGCCCAAGCAGCGGATCGAACAGGCCGCCGCCGCCAAGCAGGCGCGGATCGACCGGGGCGAGGACGTGATCGTCGGCGTCAACAAGTATCGGCTGGCCGAAGAGGCGCATCTCGATACGCTGAGCATCGACAACCACGCGGTGCGCGAGGGCCAGATTGCGCGGCTCAAGAAAATGCGGGCCGCGCGTGATGAGGCGAAGTGCCAGGCAGCGCTGAAGGCGTTGACTGAAGCTGCCCGCGTGATTCCCCGCGAAGGCGGGGATCTTGGGCCGACCGGCACAACCCCGCCGGAGGCCCCCGCCTCCGCGGGGGCGCACGATTTGTCGCACAACCTGCTGGCACTCGCCGTCGACGCCGCCCGCGCCCGCGCCTCGCTGGGCGAAATCTCTGACGCGATGGAAGTGGTGTTCGGCCGGTATGGCACCCAGCCGGTCCCGGTCACCGGGGTCTACGGCAGCGCTTACGAATTCGACCAGCGCTGGGCACAGGTGATCGAAGGCGTCGAAGCCGTCACCCGCCGCCTGGGCCGCGCACCGCGCCTGCTGGTCGCCAAGATGGGCCAGGACGGCCACGACCGTGGTGCCAACGTGATCGCCAGCGCCTTCACCGATATGGGCTTTGACGTAACCTCCGGCCCGCTGTTCCAGACGCCTGAGGAAACGGTTGTGCTGGCGCTGGAGAAGGACGTTGACGCCGTGGGGGCCAGCTCGCTTGCCGCCGGGCACAAGACGCTGGTCCCGGAACTGATCCGCCTGCTGAAGGACGCCGGCCGCCCTGACATCAAGGTTATCGCCGGGGGCGTGATCCCGCCGCAGGATTATGACTTCCTGCGCGAGGCCGGGGTCCAGGGCATCTATGGCCCGGGTTCAAACGTGGTCGAATGCGCGGCGGATATGCTCCGGCTGCTCGGCCACAATATGCCGCCGGTGGGCTCAGAACTGGAGGCTAAAGGTGGATGACGATCTAGAATCGACGGTAAGTGTCAGGGATCATGCACCTGACCAGCACTACGGCGAAACCCTCCTCTACGACTTTGCCAAGACGCTGACTTCGCTGTCGCTGCTGGTGCTCGGCGGTGTGCTGACACTGGGCGGAACACAACGGGCTGCCAAGATTCCCCTCTCTGCGCTGGTGCTCACTTCGGGTGCGATCGCGCTGGCCGGGATGCTCGCGTTGTCCACGGTATTTGGAATCGTCAAAGCTCGGGCTGGCAACAGCGAACCGCCGAAGAGTTTGCTGCTGCTGATAAAGTCTGCGAACTTTCTGTTCGGGGTCGGACTGGGCGGATTTATGCTGATTTGGCTGGATTCTTTAAAGTGACCTCCATCCAAGTTCAGGGTGACACAGGAACGGGCCGCATCATGGCTCATCGCGTTACGAGAGACAGGGACTAAATGTTCAAGAAAATCCTCATCGCCAACCGTGGCGAAATCGCTTGCCGGGTGATCAAGACCGCCCGCCGCATGGGTATCCAGACCGTTGCGGTCTATTCCGATGCCGATGCCCGCGCGCCGTTCGTGCAAATGGCGGATGAGGCCGTGCATATCGGCCCGTCACCGGCTGCGCAAAGCTACCTGATCGCGGACAAGATCATCGCGGCCTGCAAGGCTACCGGGGCCGAAGCGGTTCATCCCGGCTATGGCTTCCTGTCCGA
>CAZNFV010000253.1:0-2176 GCA_964572445.1 uncultured Novosphingobium sp.
GACAAGGAAGGCTTCCTGCGCAGCGAAACCTCGCTGATCCAGACCATCGGCCGCGCGGCGCGCAACGTGGATGGCCGCGTGATCCTTTATGCCGATCGGATGACCGGCAGCATGGAGCGCGCGATTGCGGAAACCGACCGCCGCCGCGAAAAGCAGGACGCCTATAACAAGCTCCACGGGATCACGCCCGAAAGCATCAAGCGCAGCATCCACGATATCGTGGCCGATACCGCCAGCCGCGATGGCGTGCTGGTCGATATCGAGGATGATGATCGCAACAACCTCGTCGGCCATAACCTGCGCGGCTATATCGAGGAGCTGGAAGGCCGGATGCGCGCCGCCGCCGCCGATCTGGAGTTCGAGGAAGCCGGCCGCCTGCGCGACGAAATCCGCCGCCTGGAAGCAACCGAGCTCGGCCTGCCCGAAGGCGAACACCGCGCGCCCATCGTCGGCCGCAGCAACGAAGGTAAGCCTGGCACGCGCAAGACCCGCTTTGGCAAGAAGCAGCAGAAGTGGGGCAAGTAGCGGCGGTCAGTCTGCCGCGCGGGTGATCGATCCGGTACGGGCCCAGGCGCGCGCCTCATCCAGCTGGGCCAGCGGGAAGCAGCGGATTTCGGCGGCATAGAGCGGCGCGAAGATCCGCATGGTCGGCTCTACCCAGCCCATGTCGCTGACAATGGCGACGTGCTTCATCCAGTTGCGGTGCGTGGCATGGAACACCAGATCGCGCGGCCAGACCGACCAATCCACCATCCCGAAGCCGCGCAGCACGCCAACGAGGTTGAGCTTGTCATGGCTCTTCAGCGCATCGTCGATCGCGTTGACGACGGCAGTGTACTCAGCGCCGCTGATCCCGCCATCCAGCGTTATCTCGACATAACCGGCGGACTTGTCGCATTCGAGTGACAGCATGGGATCCTCCTGCCTTGCTTGCAGGAGGGATCATGCCCGGTCAGGCGGCCAATGCATTGACCGCCGTCAACCAAGCCTCAGACCTTCCCGAACTTGCCTTCAAACCCGGCGGTGTCCCCGGCGGCGAGGAGTTTGGCCTGTTCGACCCAGTTGTCCTTGGCCGGGCGGCCCGCAAAGGCACCGAGCTTGGTATCGAGATCGGCCAGGTCCGCCTCAGTCAGCGCGGCGATCTGGGCGAAGGTGGTGATGCCGAGTTCCGGCAGCAGCTTTTGCAGCTTGGGGCCAAGACCCTTGATCCGCGCCAGATCATCCGGCCCGGTTACCGGTTGCGGCGCGGCCTTGGGCTTGGGTTCGGCCTTGGGCTTGGGTTCGGCCTTGGGCTTGGGTTCGGCCTTTGGCTTGGGTTCGGCCTTTGGCTTGGGTTCGGCCTTTGGTTTAGGTGCCGCCTTGGGCTTGGACTCAGCCTTCACGGCGGGCTCTGGCGCAGGCGCGGGAGCGATGACCGGGGCGATCTTCGCGGCGGGCGGGGCATCGATCAGCGCCTGGTTGCGCGCGGCGGGGGCGGCGCCTTCGTCCAGCACGTCGGGCTTGTAGCTGCGCTGGCGCGGCTTGCGGGCGCGGGCGAACAGGAACCAGACCAGCAGCAGGCCAAAGACCAGCGCACCGGCAATAATCAGCAGATTGGGATTGGTCAGATCGATCATGGTTTGCCTTCCTGAGCGGCGTCAGGTGTGCCGCCAACGTTCTTGCGGAACAGCACGCGGTCTTCGGGGCCAAAGCCCTTGTGCCAGATCACGTAGCCATAGGTGATGAGGATCGCCGGCAGCCCCAGCGCCAGTTCGGCCCATTCGGGCAGGTAGCTGGTCACGGCCCAGCCGATCAATACCGCCGGGGCCATCGCCCAGACCAGCGGCCAGCGGAACGGATTGACCGGCGCTTTCAGCAGTCGGCCCAGCAGCCAGCCCTTGGCCAGCGAGGCAAAGCCCAGCGCCAGCAGCAGCGCCCCGGCGGCAGCGGCGGCCGCGAACTTGTCACCCAGCGCATAGTGGCGCACCAGCATGATCCCGGCGACAGTCAGCACGGCCTGCAAGGCGATGGTGGCGAGCGAGAGCCACAGGTTCTTCAGCCGCGCGACATAGACCAGCGCCGCCTCGCTCACCACGGCGGTCGCGGCGGCGACGGCCGCGGCCAGCAGGAACGCCAGCGCGCCGGTGCCGCCGACGAATTCCGGCCCGATCAGGCCCATCACGCCCTCACCCGGAAT
>CAZNFV010000254.1:0-2145 GCA_964572445.1 uncultured Novosphingobium sp.
AGCAGCTTCCCAAGCTGAATACGAGGGTTCGATTCCCTTCACCCGCTCCATTTTCTTGACCGGTGATGTTCATTCAGTCCGCATGGGCGAACTGCCTTTCGCATCTGGACGAGCGGGACGCCGAGGTGGGCTGGACGCGGAAATGCTGACAGCGCTAGCTGCCAGCATTTCCCTCATCCTGCGATTAATGGCGGCAATCAGAAGTTGATTGTTACGTCTGCCCCAAAGGTGCGCGGGGCGTTGAAGTTGCCATAGGCACCGAGCGTGGCATTGTTCGCGTTAGATCGGCGATAGTAATGCGCCTCGTTGAACAGGTTGCGTGCCCAGGCTGAGAAGGTGACCAACTGGCCGCTATCGCCAACGGCCACATCGACCAGAGCAATACGCCCGTTCACGATGACGCTCGGCTGAGCCAGTACGTCTTCATCCTGGAAGCTGTATTGTTCGCTCGCGTAGTTGGCATCGATGTGGAAGCGCAGCTTGGTGCCGCGGTCATTGATCGGCAGGTCATAGTCGGCATAGCCCGATGCCGCGTGCTTCGGTGTGTAGGCCACGAACACCGTGGTCAGCGGATTGCCAGCCAGGAACGGGTTGGGGATCGAAGGCACCTTCACCGACGTATAGGCATAGGACGCGCCGAGCGTCAGGCCATCGACCGGGCGCGCCGTTGTCTCAACCTCGAACCCGCGGATCTTCGAAGTGCCGGGGGCATTGCGCGTTTCCTGCGTGTGGAGGTTGAAGGTAGGGCTGGTCGGATTGGTATCAACATTATCGAAATCGATCTGCGTGCCGGTGCGGTCCATCATGTATCCGGCCAGGTTGATGCGCAGCTTGCGATCGAACAGGTCAAGCTTGGCGCCCAGTTCATAAGCCTTGACCGCCTCTGCGCCGAACGCCGCAAAGGTCTGCGAGCGGGCATTTGCCCCACCAGCACGGTAACCGGTTGAGTACTTGGCATAGAGGTTCACACCATCAGCCGGCTCGGCCGCCAGCGTGACCATCGGATCGAACCGGCTGTTGTCGAAGGTGAACGGGAAGTTGGCGGCTTTGTTCTGCACCGTGGTCAGCGCGCCATCGCGCTTGTCCTTGGTATAGCGACCGCCGACCGTAAGGTGCAGGTTGTCCTGCGGGCTCCAGGTGCCCTGCGCGAATGTCGCGTACGACCGGGCCTTGGCGTTGCTGTCCCGCTGGCGCGACCAATTGGCCGGGTTCCAGGTGACGGCATCATTGATCGTGTAGCCTGTGCCAGTCGCATTCCACTTGTTAGTTGAAGGCGTTGCCGCGAATTCACGCACCTGCTCGGTGAAGTAGTACAGGCCGAAAGCGTATTCGATCTGATCCAGGCTGCCGACAGCCTGCAATTCCTGGCTGAACTGGGTCTGGCTCAGGTTCGAAAGGCTGTACCGGCTGAAGTTGGCGTTCGGTGCATAGATCGTCCGGTGCGCGCCGCCCGAGTTGTCCCACTGTTCGGTGCCGACACTGCGCCATGCGGTGATCGAGCGCAGCTCAAGATCTGGCGAGACCTTATACTTCAGTGTCGAAGTGAAGCCGTCGGTGCGGTCTACACTGGGCTGCTGCGGCACGCCGATGTCGGCCACGCTCTGGCGGAGATCGCCACTGACCGCGACCAGCGAAGAAAGCGGTGCGATGCACGTGGTGCAGACGGTGGAGGTGCCTGCCGGGCTACCGGGTGCGACCAGCTTCAGCGTCACCGCATCATACTGGCCGACGGTCTTGGCCAGCGGATTGTAGTTGATCAGCTGGCTGTAATAGGGGGTGCTTTCGCCCTTGGCCTTGTCATAGGAAAACTCGGCCGAGAACCCGTCGATCGGCTTCCACAGCGCGGTAACCCGGCCACCGGCATTGTTGCGATAATTCCACCCCAGTTGGCCCGAAAGCGGGTTCTTGGTCGTGGCATCCTGATGATTGACCAGGGCATCGACCTTGATCGCAACATTGGCGACAGCGGGCAGGTCGAGGTGGATCTCGCCGTTGTAGCTGCCATAGTTGCCGATGCCGGCAGTCGCGCGACCGCCAAACTCGCCGCTCGGCTTGCGGGTCACGATGTTGAGCGCGCCGCCTTCGGCATTGCGGCCAAACAGCGTGCCCTGCGGCCCGCGCAGCACTTCGACGCGCTGGATGTCG
>CAZNFV010000255.1:0-2102 GCA_964572445.1 uncultured Novosphingobium sp.
CAAGCGCGTGGAATTCCGCTTCCCCGATGCCATGGCCAACCCTTACCTGTGCTATTCGGCGCTGCTGATGGCGGGCCTCGACGGGATCAAGAACAAGATCCACCCGGGCGAAGCCATGGACAAGAACCTGTACGATCTGCCGCCAGCTGAACTGGCCGAAGTGCCGACCGTTTGCGGTTCGCTGCGTGAAGCACTCGACAGCCTGGAAGCCGATCACGACTTCCTGTTGCAGGGCGGCGTGTTCACCAAGGACCAGATCGAAAGCTACATCGAACTGAAGTGGCCTGAAGTCATGCGTTGGGAAACCACGCCTTCGGCCGTCGAATTCGACATGTACTACAGCCTCTAATCCAGCGGCTAAAGTTCACCGAGGGGGCGTCCGGAGCGATCCGGGCGCCCTTCGTGGTTTTGGAAACCGTTTTCCTACCGTCGCTTGTGTCATGTAACTGAACCGCCTTCTGCAAATCGCGAGGGCCCACCCCATGAACCGTAAGCCGCTTTTCGATGCTGTCCGGCAGTTGCTCGGCCGCAGCTTCCGCCCCGCCGAAGTGACCGCGCTGGACCGCGCGATTGATGCCGCCTTCGCAACTGAGACTTCGCGCCACATCGGGCCGGACGGTATTGCCTTGATCAAGCAGTTCGAAGGCTGCGCGAAACAGCGCGCCGACGGCCAGTTCGAAGCCTATCCCGATCCGGGCACCGGCGGCGACCCGTGGACGATTGGCTGGGGAGCCACGGGCCAAGGCATCGACCCCGCCACGGTCTGGACCCAGGCGCAGTGCGATGCCCGGCTGAAGGCCGACCTGACCCGCTATAGCGCCGAAGTCACCCGCGCGATTGCCGGTGCGCCAACCAGCCAGCACCAGTTCGATGCCCTGGTCAGCTTCCACTACAACACCGGCGCAATTGCTCGCGCCACGCTGACCCGGCTCCACCAGGCGGGCAATTGCGCCGCTGCGGCTGCCGAGTTTGGCAAATGGGTCCAAGCCGGCGGGCGCCAGCTGACCGGACTGGTCCGCCGCCGCGAAGCTGAGGCGGCGCTTTATCGCGGGGACTGATTGTCGCGGCGGTTGGCCCGCGGGTCGATTGCATCTTGCAATTGATCGCCGAGATGCCGAATGTCAGCGGGATTAATCGATCAATTAAAGGAGATTCGCGATGCGCGAGCGGCTGCAACATTATATCGACGGCAAGTGGGTCAACAGCGAAGGCGGCGCCCGCCGCGAAGTGATCAATCCGGCCACGGAAGAGGCCTGCGCGGTCATCTCGGTTGGCACGGCTGCCGATGTCGACAAGGCCGTGAAAGCCGCCCGCCGCGCCTTCACGACCTTTAGCCAGACCACCAAGGAAGAGCGGCTTGAGCTGCTTGGCCGGATCGTCGAAGAATACAAGAAGCGCGGCGCAGATCTCGCCATGGCGATGGCCGAAGAAATGGGCGCTCCGCTTTCATTCGCCGGCACGGCCCAGGTTGGCGCCGGCATCGGCGGCTTCATGAGCACGATCGGTGCGCTGAAGGACTTCAACTTCATGGAAGACGGCCGCGGCTTCAAGGTCGCTTACGAGCCGATTGGCGTGGTCGGCATGATCACCCCATGGAACTGGCCGCTGAATCAGATCGCGCTCAAGGTTGCCCCGGCGCTCGCAGCCGGTAACACCATGGTGCTGAAGGCTTCGGAAGAATGCCCGACCAACGCTGCGATCTTTGCCGAGATCCTCGACGCTGCCGGTGTGCCGCCGGGCGTGTTCAATCTGGTGCAGGGTGATGGCCCAACCACCGGCAATGCGATTTCCAGCCACCCGGACATCGATATGGTGAGCTTCACCGGCTCGACCCGCGCCGGGATTGCCGTGGCGATTGCCGCCGCGCCAACCGTGAAGCGGGTCCATCAGGAACTGGGCGGCAAGTCGCCGAACCTGGTCCTGCCCGATGCCGATTTCGCCACCCAGCTCGCCCCCGTGGCGATGGGTCCGCTGGTCAACACCGGCCAGTCGTGCATCAGCCCGACCAAGGTGCTGGTGGCCAAGGACCGCGAAGCTGAAGCCGTCGCGTTCTACAAGAACATGTATTCGGCCACCCCGGTGGGCGATCCGATGGCCGAAGG
>CAZNFV010000256.1:0-2045 GCA_964572445.1 uncultured Novosphingobium sp.
TGGGCCGAAAACCGGGATCCGGCGATCATCTGGGAAGGCCACAAGGCCGGCCGCATCCGCCCCTATTGGCAGATCGAGAAGCTGACCAACCTGAGCGCTCTGCCCGCCTACGGCTTCACGCTCAGCTGCTTCCCGGTCAAGATCGAAGGCGCCAGCGCCGGGTGGATCCGCGCCGTGGCGCTGGTGGATTCATTATGACTTTCGAAGCATACAAATACGTGAACACCAAATTCGCAGATGACTTTGCGTCAGGTGTAGTGCGAATAACTGCCGCACACATATTTCGTCCACTGGATGGCCAAGACGACGGTCGCTCCGACCGACTTGAGCTGATAAATAGCGCGTCGATTGCAGGTGGAGTGGAGGTTATAGATGGCAGGCACCCCCTCCTTGCAGACTTCTTCCACGTGGTTCGCAATGGTAAGAGAATATTCGAGGACCTCACGGTAATTGGAGAGTCGATGCAAATCATCGACAATGGATTCTTACTTTGTCTGTCTACAACGGAATCTGCCGAAGTTCGTGCTTCAATGGCGGAAAAGTTTAATGCCGAGGCAGTGTTCGGAATTACGGATCTTCAAGCCTTTTGCATCGAACTCCGATCTATTCCTGAGCTTCGCAACCACATGGTGGCAACTGGACCCGTAAGTTACGACGCCGCGATTGAAGATAGTGTCGTGAAGATGGAAATCCCTAGTCACTTCAGGAAACGTCCCGAATTCAGATGGCAGCAAGAATGGCGCATATGTTGGACTGGCGAGATCTTCACCGATGCCTTCAATGTTGAGCTACCGAACCTCTCAGGGCTCATTGAGCGAATTGGCTGAGGCGAAGGGCGATAAAGCGCCATCGCAGGCTTCTTGGTTTTAAGGATAAAGGTCCACCGCTTCGCAATCCGGCAGCATCGCCTGGCGCAGCAGCGTGCGGTGGCAGCAGCCGGGTTCCCGCTCGTAACACAGCAGCGCCACGCGGCGTTCGTGCGTCAAGGCGGCCAGCTCGGCCCCGGCGGCCGTCGCCTCAGGCAGTTCGAGCTGGCCGGCATAGATCCGCTCCAGCTTGGGCAGGTCCAGCGCCCGCGCCGCGGCCCGGCCATCGGGCGGCGTGCCGAGCGCGCGGAAGTGGCGATAGTCGATCCCGGCCTCGGCCAGGTTCGCCGCCAGCGCGTTCTTGGAGAAACCCGGTCGGCGCGAGGCGGCAATGGCGCGGACGTCCGCCACCACCTCAATCCCCGCCCCTTGCAGCGCGGCAAGGAAGGCGGGCATCGAGGTTTGCTCGTAACCGATGGTCCAGACGGTGGGCATGGCGCAGTGAACGCCCGGCCGGCTATTCCAGTTCCAGGATCACCGCATCAACCGCCAGGCTGTCCCCCGCCTTGGCGTTGACCTTCTTCACCGTGGCGGACTTTTCGGCGCGGAGGATGTTTTCCATCTTCATCGCCTCAACCACGGCCAGCGGTTGCCCGGCCTCAACCTTGTCGCCCTCAGCGACGTTGAGCGAAACGAGCAGCCCCGGCATCGGACAGATCAGGAAGCGCGAGAGATCTGGCGCGACCTTTTCGATCATGTGCTGGGTCAGGTGGGCGATGTCGGCGGGCAGGATCTGAACCTTGTGGATCGCCCCGCGCGTAGTCATGGTCAGGCCCGTGCGGGTCGGGACAACCTTCACGCCATAGCTGATGTCATCGACTTCGGCTTCGACCAGCCGTTCACCCGGCGTATATTCCAGCGCCAGGTCGATTGCCTCACCATCGACGGTGATCTCCTCGTCCAGGCTGACGGCATAGGTCGTGCCGCCAATCGTCACTGCCCAGTCATAGGGTGGTTCCAGTTCGCCATCGAGCTGCCCGTCGATCTGGCGCGCGCGGTCGGCCCGGGCCGTGGCGATGAAGCCGGCGATGGCGGCGAGGTGCCTGGCGGTTTCGGGCGAGGTGGCCGCGCCGGTGAAGCCTTCCGGGTATTCCTCGGCAATGAAGCCCGTGGTCAGTTCGCCTGAGCGGAAGCGCGGGTGCTGCATGATCGCGGAGACGAAATCGACGTTGTGGCCCA
>CAZNFV010000257.1:0-2027 GCA_964572445.1 uncultured Novosphingobium sp.
GATGTAATAGGTCTTCTCACCCGACCCATCGAGCGCCATGCCGGTCGCGATATCGCCGATGTTGGTCTTGCCAGTGGTCGTCGACCCAAGCGTTTCGGGCTTGGGCAGCACGGCGGCGAGGAACTGAAGGGGCACGATTTCCTTGCCCTGATAGGTGATCGGCTCGATGCCGGTCATGCCGACATTCTGCAGCACTGTCAGGTGGTTGATATAGGCATCGCCGAAGGTCATCCAGAAGCGGCCACGCTCCAGCTCGGGCAGGAACTTGGCCAGGCTTTCCAGCTCTTCATGGTACATCAGATACATGTTCTTTGGCCCGACCGCTTCGAAATCGAAGTTCTGGCGGATCGTCAGGGCCGGGGTCTCAACCCACTCACCCTGATTCCAGTGGCGGGCCGGGGCGGTCACTTCGCGGATGTTGATTTCCGGGTTGAAGTTGGTGGCAAAGGCCTGCCCATGATCGCCGCCGTTGCAATCGAGAATGTCGAGCGTGCGGATCGTCTTGAGCTTATGCTTCTTGAGCCACATCGCGAAGACTGAGGTGACGCCCGGATCGAAGCCCGATCCCAAAAGCGCCATCAGCCCCGCTTCCTTGAAGCGATCCTGATAGGCCCACTGCCAGCTATATTCGAACTTGGCCTCGTCCTTGGGCTCATAGTTGGCGGTATCGAGATAATCGACGCCGGCGGCCAGGCAGGCATCCATGATCGGCAGATCCTGATAGGGCAGCGCCAGGTTGACGACCAGCTTGGGGCCGATCTGCTGAATCAGCCGGGTCAGCGCGGGCACTTCCTCGGCATCGATCTCATAGGTTGCGACAGTCTGGCCGGTGCGCTCCTTGACCGAAGCGGCAATCGCGTCGCACTTCGTCTTGGTGCGGCTGGCGAGGTGGATTTCGCTGAAAATCCCGGCATTCATTGCCATCTTGTGGACGCAGACCGAGCTTACCCCGCCTGCACCAATCACCAGAACCTTGCTCACCTTTATCTCTCCTTTGCGCGGCGCGAAGGCGCGCATATAGGCTGGTTTTATGACGACACAACCGATGCGCACTCCGACCAGCGAAGGCGTGGCTCGCGCCGCCGCCAAGATCGCCGAACTGCTGGTGCAGACACCACTCCTTGAGACCGAGGTCAACGGGGCAAAAGTGTGGTGCAAGGCGGACAGCCTGCAACCGATCGGTGCGTTCAAGATTCGCGGTGCCTGGCATCGGCTGTCCGATCTGACCGACGAGGAACGCAAGCGCGGTGTCGTCGGCGTATCCAGCGGCAACCATGCGCAAGGCGTCGCCTGGGCGGCGGCCCGTCTCGGCATTCCCGCAACTATCGTCATGCCGGTCGACGCGCCGCAGGTGAAGCTGGCGGCGACCAGGGCGATGGGCGCCAACGTCGTGCTCTATGACCGCCCCGGCGGTGAAGATCGCGACGCCGTGGCGCAGCGGCTGATCGACCAGAGCGGCGCGACGCTGGTCCATGCCTATGGCGATCCCTGGGTGATCGAGGGGCAAGGCTCGGCCGGGACCGAGATCACCGCTCAGCTGCACGCACGCGGGCTGGAAGGCCCGACCCGGATTGTCGTATGCTGCGGCGGCGGCGGGCTGACTGCCGGCCTCGCCCTCGCCTGCCCGGATGCCGAGATTGTGCCGGTTGAACCCGAAGGCTGGGACGATGTTGCCCGCAGCCTCGCCACTGGTGAAATTCAGCGCGTGACCGCCGATGCCCCGCCAACCGCGTGCGATGCGCTGCAAACGCCCGCCACCTGGCCGATCAATTTTGCGATCCTCAAGGAACGCTGTGCCTATGGGCTGGTGGTCACGCCGGCCGAAGTTCGCGCCGCCCAGCGGTTCGCCTTTTCGAAGCTGCATCTGGTGCTGGAACCGGGCGGCGCAGCGGCGCTGGCGGCGGCCTTGGCGGGTAAGGTTCCACTCGACGGACGAACCGCGATCATGCTGACCGGCAGCAACACCGATCCGGCCAGCTTTGCCAAGGTGCTCAGCAGCGAAGACTAGTTGCATTTGACAATCGGAT
>CAZNFV010000258.1:0-2003 GCA_964572445.1 uncultured Novosphingobium sp.
CCGGTCCCTGGCGCAGGAAGCCACCGGGGCCGACCGAGACGATGCGCGGGCCAGGCGTGGTGGTTGGAGCGGGCGCTGCCGTTGCTGCCGAAGCCGCAGGTGCCGGACGCGGTGGTGCCGCAGCAGCAGGTGCGGCGCGCGGAGCAGGGGCCGGCGCTGGTCGCGGCGGAGCCTTGGCGGCACGCGGCGCAGGTGTGGGCGCCGCATCCTTGTCATTCGCTTTGACAGGGCTGGGGCGGGCCTTGAGACCCAGACGGTGCGCCTTGCCGATCACGGCGTTGCGGCTGACCCCGCCGAGTTCCTCGGCGATCTGGCTAGCGGTCGCGCCGCCTTCCCACATCTTGGTCAGTTTTTCGATCCGTTCGTCGGTCCAGCTCATGCCCGTGTTACTTCCCTGTCACCCCGTGATGTGGGGCTTGCGCTTGCCATTCGTGCTACCTGCCGATAGTCGCCATGCCATGGCTGATCAACCTGTATCCCTATCCGCAGACGCTACCCCGCTCTCGCCCGGTCGGGGCTTGGGGCATGATGCATTTCCGGCCCAGGGAGCGCCCGTGTTCCACCGGTTCAACCGGCTCGGGCTGTGGACCCTCTATATGAAGGAAGTTCGCCGGTTTTTCAAGGTCCAGACACAAACGATCTGGGCGCCGGCTATTACCACCCTGCTGTTCCTGGTGATCTTCACGGTTGCCCTGGGGCGCGAAGGGCGGATGGTGCTGGGTGTGAACTTCGCCACATTCATCGCTCCGGGCCTGATTGTAATGGGTATGATGCAGAACGCATTTGCCAATTCGAGCTTCAGTTTCCTGGCCGGCAAGATCCAGGGGACGATTATCGATTACCTGATGCCGCCGCTTTCCAACGCTGAGTTGATGCTGGCGCTGGTCGGCGCGGCCGTTACCCGGGGCGTGCTGGTTGGCCTGGCACTGACCGGCGCGATGCTGCTCTGGCCGGGCGTCCACCTGACGCTCGCCCATCCCTGGGCAGTGCTCTGGTTCGGATTGATGGGCACGACGATGCTGGCGCTGGTCGGGCTGCTGACCTCGCTCTGGGCGGAAAAGTTCGATCATAACTCCGCCGTGACCAATTTCGTGATCGCGCCGCTCTCGCTGCTGTCGGGCACGTTCTATGTGATCGACAACCTCGCCCCCCTATTCCAGCTGGTCAGCCGCCTTAACCCGTTCTTCTATGTGATCTCGGGCTTCCGCTTCGGGTTCCTGGGGCAAAGCGATATCGGCGATACCAACCTGGCCGTGCTGCATGGCGCGCTCGGTCTTGGTCTGCTGAACGTGGCGCTGGCCTGCCTGGTCTATGGCCTGCTGCGCAGCGGATGGAAGCTGAAGGGTTGATCCGCGGCTTGAGCGCCGAGCGGATCAGTGAGTCATTGAGCGGCGCAGGCGATAACGCCCGTTCCGGAAATCCTCGAACATTTCATCAAGCGACGGGTGATCGACCGGCCCAGCTTCGCCATCAGCCAGCAGGTTCTGCTGGCTGACATAGGCGACATAGCTGGCCTCACCATTCTCAGCGAGCAGGTGATAGAACGGCTGTTCGCGGTGCGGGCGGACTTCCTGCGGGATCGATTCATACCATTCTTCGCTGTTGGCGAAGACCGGATCGATGTCATAGATCACGCCCCGAAAATCGAAGACCCGGTGACGCACGACATCGCCAATCCCGAACCGCGCCTGAGCGCGCTGGGGAGCATCGACATCCTTGCCGGCCTGGGGTGAGAAGAAGGTCGCCCGTTCCATGGTCTGCAATATAGGGTTCCTGCCGCCCCGAAACAACGGCGACGTCGCTCCGATCCCCCTTTTTCGCCAAGCAGGGGCTTGGCAAGCCCCGGCTCATCGGCTAACCGCGCGCTTCGCGACCCGGACCGGCCAACTTGTGCCGATCCGATCACTTCTGCGGAGAGGTGGCAGAGAGGTCGAATGCGCCGCACTCGAAATGCGGTGTACGGGAAACCGTACCGTGGGTTCGAATCCCACCCTCTCCGCCAC
>CAZNFV010000259.1:0-1967 GCA_964572445.1 uncultured Novosphingobium sp.
GCCTGGTTCCGGCCAAGCCGAGCCCGGAAATCGCCGACAAGACCAGCCTGCTTGATCTCAACGATCGTATCTGCCGCTGGCCAATGGGCCATCCTGGCGAAGCAGACTTCCACTTCTGTGGTGACAAGGTGAACCCCGGGTTCCCCTATTGCGTTGAGCATTGCGGACGGGCCTTCCAGGCGCAGCTGCCCCGCGGCCATCGTCGTCCGCCGCCGCCGCTACCCTTTGGCGGTCCACGCGTCCGCTAAGGCTGGCTGTAGCGCCGGCCAAGGCGCTGCTCCTTAAACTGTTCGGGATTGTGCCGTTAACTTAGGCATGACCTCGCACGACTCATCTCTGTCGAAACGAAGCGGTTTGCTGGGCTGGCTTGGCATCGCCAGCCGCGAACCCAGTGTGCCCGCATCCATTGCCGGTGTCTTTGGTGCTGATCGGCGCCAATCGACCCGCGCACGCCACCTTGACGAAATCAGTGCGTTTCTGAGCTATCACCAGCTTGAGGTGAACGCGCAGAGCCTGACGATCGCCAGTAATTACCTGACCGGAAATGACCCGGATATCGTTCGCCTGATCGACCGCCGGGTTCAGGCGCGCGAACCCCTAACACTTGACTGGCTGGACGAAGCGTTGCGCGATCAGGGCGTCAGCAGTGAGGCTGAGCAACTGGATCGCCTGATGCTGCGGCTGCAACAGGGGGTCGAGGAGTTCGGCCAGACCAGCCGCGAAGCGCGCGAAGCCACAAGTGCCTATCACAGCGAACTGTCGGTCAAAGCTGGCGAGTTGAATTCAATCCCTTCGACCGGCGCAGTGATCAGCGAGCTGGCCAGCATCACCAAAGCAATGCTGAAGCGAACGGTCGAAATCGAAAAGGCGATGCAACGCAGCGAGGAACAAACCCGCACCTTGCGATCGAAGCTGGAGGAGACCCGGCGCACGGCCGAGGAGGACCACCTCACGGGCTTACCAAACCGCCGCGCATTTGAAGCGCGCTATGAAGCAGAGTATCGCGCCGCCCGCGCCGCTGCAGAGCCGTTGTGCCTGGCTTTCTGCGATATCGATCACTTCAAGCGGGTCAACGATTCCCACGGCCACGATGCCGGGGACCGCGTACTGAGGCTGGTGGCAGAGAACCTGGCACGCATTTCCAATGAACGCTGCCATGTTGCGCGCCATGGCGGGGAGGAATTCGTTGTGCTGTTTCGCGCGTCCAGCGTCGACGAAGCTTTCGAAAAGCTGGATCAGCTGCGCGCGCAATTGGCTGATCGCCGACTGGTCAACCGCGCCACCGACCTGCCGATCGGACAAGTCACCTTTTCAGCAGGCATTGTCGATGTCTTCGCCTGCGGTGATCGACGGCAAGCACTCAAGGCCGCCGATGCCGCGCTATACCGCGCCAAACTGGACGGGCGTAACCGGATCCTGATTGCCGAGCCCAACGAAGCCAAGGCAACGCGGATCGCCGCCTAGATTACGAAAAAGGGGACCGCGCGAACGCGGCCCCCTGATTTCGTTCAACCTTGCAGGTGGGACTCAATCGTCACCCTTCAGGAAGGCCGGCATGTGATCGGCGTTACCGCCTTCTTCACGGCCCCGATCGGTCCTGGGACCACGATCGCCACGGGGTGCACCACGGTCACCACCGCGACCACCGCGATCGCCATCACGGCGCGGGCGACGATCGCCGCCAGGCCCACCACGATCGCTGCGCGGTTCGCGCGCTTCACGCGGCGGACGGGTATCTTCCAGCTCTTCACCGGTTTCCTGATCGACAACGCGCATCGACAGGCGAACCTTGCCGCGCGGATCGATTTCGAGAACCTTGACCTTCACGGCCTGGCCTTCCGAAACCACATCAGTCGGCTTTTCAACCCGCTCGTTCTTCATTTCTGACACGTGGACGAGACCGTCCTTGCCGCCCATGAAGTTCACGAAAGCGCCGAAGTCGACGATGGTGACGACCTTGCCGTCAT
>CAZNFV010000260.1:0-1949 GCA_964572445.1 uncultured Novosphingobium sp.
AGCAAGGCTGAGCAGGCCATGCTCGCCACGGTCGACGCCGAACAGGCCCGGCACCTCGCGTTGCTGGAAAAGTTGGTCAATCAGAATAGCGGCACTCGCAACCTGAAGGGCGTGCGTGCCGTGCACGATATGCTGGTGCCAGAGTTCGAGGCGCTTGGCTTCACCGTGCGCTGGGTTGATCAGTCGGCGGTTGGTCGCGCTGGTCACTTCATCGCCGAGCATAAGGGCAAGAAAGGCGCCAAGCGGCTGCTGCTGATCGGCCACCTTGATACGGTGTTCGAGCTGGATCACCCGTTCCAGAAGTTTGAGCGGATCAATGCCGATACGGTCAAAGGGCCCGGCGCTGCTGATGATAAGGGCGGCGTCGTGGCCATGCTCGCCGCACTGCGGGCGATGCACAAGGCCGGCACGCTCAAAGGTGCCAACATCGAGATCGTGTTGACCGGGGATGAGGAAGAAGCCGGCTTGCCGCTTTCAATCGCCCGCGCCGATCTGATTGCGGCCGGCAAGCGGGCCGATGCCGCGCTCGATTTCGAAGGCCTCAGCCGTGAAAATGGTCAGGACATGGGGTCGATCGCGCGGCGTTCGGCGGGGAACTGGACGGTTACTGTCACGGCGCGCAGCGGCCATTCGAGCGGGATCTTCTCCGATGCCGCGGGCGAGGGCGCGATCTATCCGCTCGCCCAGATCCTGGCGGCCTTCCGCAAGGAGCTGCCGGAACCCAACCTGACCTTCAATGTCGGCATGATTGCCGGGGGCGCCAGCGCGGCCATTGCTCCAAGCGGTGCTAATGCCGAGGCAACCGGCAAAACCAACATCATTCCCGGCATGGCCATGGCGATGGGCGATGTGCGGGCGCTGAGCCGCGAATCGATTGCCCGGACCGAGGCCAAAATGCGCGAGATCGTCGCCCGCCCCTTCAATGGCGGAGCAGCAAAGCTCGTGTTTGAAGACAAATACCCGCCCATGGCGCCAACAGCGGGCAATCGCGCCCTGCTGGACAAGCTCAACGGGGTAAACGCCACATTGGGCCTGCCGGCGATGGCCGCGCTTGATCCGCTGAAGCGCGGGGCAGGCGATATCAGCTTCGTCGCAGCCGATGTCGATAGCCTGGTGGGGCTTGGCCCGGCCAGCGAAGGGGATCACACCTCGGCCGAAACGGTCGACGTGCCCAGCCTGTGGCGTCAGGCGAAGCGTGCGGCGCTGCTGATGGCGCGGCTGGCGCGCGAGCCGGCGATTAAGCGCTAAAAGCAGTCCGTGCCCGGACCTGCCTCACCTTGCGATGGCACTTGCCGGATCGATCAAGCGACTGGCTGGTGCCAGGGCTGCAAGCGCACGCTGCGCGAGATTGCTGATTGGTCGATCCTCAAGCCGCTGGACCGGCATGCAGTGCTGCGGCAGCTCAAAAATCGGACTTAGCTCCAGGCGGCCAACCCCGGATCGACCAGGCCCTGCTGGCGGCGCAGCGCGGCGCGTGCCAGCCGCTCAACCTCAGCCTTTCGGCGCGCGGCATTGAGCGGGATGGTTGCGGCCGGACGCAGGATTTCGGCGTCATAACCATCGGCCACGATCAGCCCGCAACGCTCTGGCTGGAACGCCTCAGTCTCCATGCAGGCGCGATCAAGATGCGTGGCGAGGCCCCAGTAGAATCGATCACAATGGTCCAGATAGTCGGTCCACTTGGCATCGCCCAGCAGATCGGCGCGGCTGACTTTGATCTCCACGATCACCAGGTGTCCTTTGGCATCGATCCCCATCAGATCGGCCCGCCGGTTAGAGCGCAGCGGCATTTCGGGGAGACACCAGATGTCGTTACGCGCGAACAGGCGGCAGATGCCCCGGGCTACGGCTTGGGCTGCCTTCAGTTCGGCATCGCCATTGGCGAGGGCGGGAATCGCGGTCATATCCAAGCATAGGAACAGACCGGGAACTACGCAAGCGTTCAGGCG
>CAZNFV010000261.1:0-1938 GCA_964572445.1 uncultured Novosphingobium sp.
ATTTCGGGCGAGGCCGACTGGATGGCCTTGAAGCCGATGAACTGCCCGGCCCACGTCCTGATCTTCCGCCAGGGGATCAAGTCCTACCGCGACCTGCCGCTGCGCATTTACGAAAACGGCTGCTGCCACCGCAACGAACCGCACGGTGCGCTGCACGGGCTGATGCGGGTGCGCCAGTTCACCCAGGATGACGCGCACATCTTCTGCCGGGAAGACCAGATCGTGGCCGAAGTGAAGGCCTTCTGCGAACTGGCCGACCGGGTCTATAAGGATTTCGGCTTCACCTATTCGATCAAGCTGGCGCTGCGTCCTGAAAAGCGGTTCGGCAGCGAAGCGGACTGGGACAAAGCTGAGAACGAACTGCGCAACGCCGTGGTTGAGGCTGGCCTGGCGACCGAACAATACGGCTGGGAAGAACTGCCGGGCGAAGGCGCGTTCTATGCGCCCAAGCTCGAATGGCACCTGACCGACGCAATCGGCCGGACCTGGCAGGTCGGCACGATCCAGTCCGACCGGGTCCTGCCCGACCGGCTGGACGCCAGCTACATCGGCGAAGACGGCGAGAAGCACCGCCCCGTCATGCTGCACCGCGCGATCTTTGGTTCCTATGAACGCTTCATCGGCATCCTGATCGAGCACTTTGCCGGCAAGCTGCCGGTCTGGCTCGCCCCGGTCCAGGCCGTGGTGGCAACGATCGTTTCCGATGCCGATGGTTATGCCGCCGATGTGACCGAGCAGCTCAAGGCTGCCGGGATCCGGGTTGAGACCGACTGCCGCAACGAGAAGATCAACTACAAGGTCCGCGAACACTCGCTGCAGAAGGTTCCGCACCTGCTGGTGGTCGGCAAGCGCGAAGCTGATGAAGGCACGGTTGCGGTCCGCACCTTGGGCGCCGAGCATCAGAAGGTCATGCCGCTTAGCGAAGCGATTGCGATGCTGCAGGCCGAAGCCACCGCCCCGGATCGGCGCTGATCTTGCTCGGGCTTGGGGGGGAACAGGTTGCGATAGCCCTGGTCGCGGCGCTGGCGGCGGCTTTTGTCCGCGGCCTGGCCGGGTTCGGCATGGCGATCCTGCTGGTGCCGGTGCTGGGTCTGGCGATCCAGCCGTCCGAAGCGGTGGTCACTGCAAATTGGTTGGGCATCTTCATTGGCCTGGTCGGTCTGCGCGCCCTGTTGGGCACCAGTGAGCGATCCGCCTTCGTGATTGGCGGCCTGGCGATGCTCGCCACCCCACTGGGGGTCTGGCTGCTGTCGATCACCGATCCGGCGCTGGCCCGCTTGATTATCGCGCTGGTCGCACTGGCCGCCTTTGGACTGGTCCTGCTGCCCAAGCGGCCCGATGGACACCAGCCTTCAACTATTGAGACCGGCGGGACCGGCATCGCCTGCGGCGTCCTGACCGGGTTTGCCGGGATGCCGGGTGTGCCGGTGGTGCCGTTCTACTTGCGCCGCCAGATCGCGCCGCAGCTCGCGCGGGCCTCGATGATGACCATCTTCCTGGCCACCTCGTTCGCCGGGGTTGGCTCGGCCATGGCGTTGCAGCTGGCAACCTGGCGTGAGCTTGGTCTTGCCGCCCTGCTGTTCCCGGCGGTGCTGCTCGGTAACACGCTTGGCAACAAGGCGTTCGGCAAGGTCAGCGATACGGCCTGGCGACTGTTCGTCGGGTTTGTGCTGGGGGTTACTGCTCTGGCCGCACTGTGGCGCTTGCTACACGGCTAGTTGGCGAGGATCAGCGCCAGCGCGCAGCCGCAGACAACCGAGGCCCGCAAAACGCTTCGCGAATGAACAGCAGCAAAGAGGGCGGCTTTGACCATGCCCAGCCTTATCGCGGGCGCGGGTTACCAACTTCTTAAGCGCTGGCTGTAGCGGACATGACCTGTCGGCCATCAGCAGCAAAAGCGCCCAGCTCGATAGCTTCGCCCGACCCGCGCAGCACCAG
>CAZNFV010000262.1:0-1933 GCA_964572445.1 uncultured Novosphingobium sp.
GGCAGACCACGTGGTTGATCGAGATGCAGCACGAATGGGTATAGCCGCGATAGCCCAGCGTGGCCGGGACCGCGCCGCCATCCAGCGTCATCTGGCGAACCAGATCATCAAGATACTGGGTTGAAACGCCCGGCTGCACATGGGGAACCAGCGCATCTAGGATATCTGCTGCCAGCCGCCCGGCACGGCGCATCCCCTCAAAGCCTTCCGGCCCGTGAAGCTTGATCGTGCCGTCGCGCAGGACGGTCTCGGTTCCGGTTACTACCTGATACTGTGTCATCGCCGCATCCTATAGCCCCGCCCCCGCCAAAAAGCGAGACTGTGGTCAGCGACCCGGCGCAAAGATTGAACGGTACTGCGGCTTGACCGCCGCCAGCACCGCCTTGGTCACCGGCAGGGTGATCTCATAAGCCCCTTCGGCATAAGGGCCGGCGTCATAAGGCCCCATCAAAATGCCGATCCGGTCAAACTGTTGCTTGTTTGATGATCCCAGGATCACGGCCGAGGCAGTGGGATCAATGCACTGGTCGAACGGATCGTCGCTATCCGCACTGACCGGCTCTCCGCGCCGGGCCGTCCGCTCGCGGTTCAGCGCTTTGCAGAACGGCGCGCGGATCGCTTCGCCCAGCGCGGCGCGCGAAATGAACAGATCGGTCGCAATCCGGCTCCGCTCTGCAGTCTTGTCCCACAGCAGCGCCTGCGGCCAATAGTTGGGATGAGCCCCGCCGGTAAATTCGCTCGATGCTGCCGTCAGGCTCAACCAGCCGGGCAATTCCGTCACCACGGTCCAGTCGGCCGAGTGGCTGTAGGGATTAAAATCGAAGCCGTTTTCCTTGGCCATCGCGCGCCCTTCGCGCGCAGCCTCCACCAGGTCCCGGCGACGCTTGGCCTTATCCGCCTCAAGCTCTGCCACCAGCGCCGGGATCGCCGCCGCTTCG
This sequence comes from uncultured Novosphingobium sp., assembly GCA_964572445.1. GTDB lineage: Bacteria > Pseudomonadota > Alphaproteobacteria > Sphingomonadales > Sphingomonadaceae > Novosphingobium. Next base: position 939 of record CAZNFV010000262.1, read on the forward strand.
GCCGGGTAATTGTATTCGAACTCAAACGAAGCGGTCCGCTCTTGAGTCTTCTTGGCCAGCGGCGCGATTGACGCGGTTGCCGTCGGCAACGCCTCTGTCGGTGCGACGGCTTTTACCTCGGGCGCCTTGGCTTCGTCCTTTTCAGGGACACAAGCTGTCGCCAACAGCAGGAACAGGATTGCCCCGGATCGCATTCACCAATTTCCTCTCGCACCATGCGCCGCAGCACGGCTATGGCGGATACATGACCGATAAGCACGCAACGATCCAGCCCGACCGCGACCAGCCCGCCACGCAGATCCACGTGATCGACAAGGCCGGACTGCCCGAATTCCTCAAGGGATTGCCCGGGTTTGCCCGATCCGCATTGGCTGCGCAGAAGTTTTCCGCCGGACCGTTCGAGCATGCGATTATCCCCGATGGTGAGGATTGGTCCGTGGTCACCGGTGTTGCTGACGCCAGCGGACTTGGCACCTGGTGCCTGGCCAAGCTGGGCGAGAGCCTGCCCGCTGGCACATATCGCCTCGCCAATGCCGATAGTGGTCCGGCCCTGTTTGGCTGGGCGGCCGGGCAGTACCGCTTTGATCGCTATCGTGCCGATCCTGCCGAGGAAGGCCCGCGCGTGCTGCTGACCAAGGCCGTTGGCGCCATCGAACCCGCCCTGGCCGAAGTGGCCGCAACCGCGCTTGTTCGCGATATGGTGAACACCCCCGCCGAAGACATGGGCCCGGCCCAGATCGAGGCTGAGGTTGAGCGGGTCGCCAAGACGTTCAAGGCTGAGGTCAAGGTGACCAGCGGCGATGCGCTAGAACAAGGCTATCCAATGGTCCACGCCGTCGGCCGCGCAGCGGCGCGGCACCACGCCCCGCGCCTGCTGGAACTGACCTGGGGCGATCCCCGCCATCCGAAACTGGCGATTGTCGGCAAGGGTGTCACCTTCGACAGCGGCAGGCTGGATATCAAGCCAGCCGCGGGCATGGCTCTCATGAAGAAGG
>CAZNFV010000263.1:0-1930 GCA_964572445.1 uncultured Novosphingobium sp.
AGGCGGGGGCCTCGGTGCGGCAATGCCGGGTCTCGGCGGTCCCGGAGCGGGTGGCGGCCTGCCATCCAACCTCAACGATTTACTCAAGAAAAAATAATCTAAATATTCTCATTCGGTTTGTTTGAAAGGTAGTTCAAATGTCTGTTTCCCTTCGTCTTTCGCGTGGTGGTTCCAAGAAGCGCCCGTACTACAAGATCGTGATCGCCAACAGCCGCGCCCCGCGCGACGGCAAGTTCCTTGAGCAGGTCGGCACCTACAACCCGCTGCTCGCCAAGGACGATGAAAACCGCGTTCGCCTGATCGAAGATCGCGTCCGTTACTGGATCGGCGTTGGCGCCCAGCCGACCGATCGCGTTGCTCGCCTGCTCGACAAGGCCGGCATCAAGGAACGCGCTGCCACCGTAAACCCGAACAAGGGTGAGCCGGGCAAGAAGGCCAAGGATCGCGCTGAAGAAAAGGCTGACAAGGCCCGCGAAGCTGAAGAAGCTGCAGCCGCAGCTGCCGCCGCTCCGGTCGTTGAAGAAGTGGCCGAAGAAGTGGCTCCGGAAGCCCCGGCCGCTGAAGAAGCCGCTGCCGAAGCGCCTGCTGCTGAAGAAGCCGCTCCGGCTGAAGAAGCTGCTGCTGAGGAAGCTCCGGCTGCCGAAGCCACCGAAGAACAGGCCGAAGGCTAAATCGCCTTGGCCAGCGACAAGCCTGTCACTCTCGCCGCCATTGCTGGTGCGCATGGGGTGACGGGCGACGTCCGCCTGAAGCTGTTCAGTGAAGGCGTGGAATCGCTCCGGCAATTCCACGCCTTCAATGATTCTGGCTTGACCCTCACCAAGCTGCGCGATGACGGCAAAGGCGGGGCAATCGCCCGCTTCGCCGAAATCAACGATCGCAACGCGGCCGAAGCGCTGCGCGGCACAACGCTGACCGTTCCGCGGACAGCGCTGCCGCCACTGGCAGAGGGCGAATATTACCATGCCGACCTGCTCGGTCTGCCAGCCCTTTCGAGTACTGGTGAAGAGCTGGGCGAAGTGATCGCAATCGACAATTTCGGTGCTGGAGACGTGATTGAGATCAAGCGCCCCACGGGCAAACGGTTCATGGTGCCAATGCGCGTCGAAGCCGTGCCCGAGTGGGACGACGCGCGGATCGTCATCACCGCATCCTTCGCCGAAGCAGATTAGGCTGACAGACGGCCATGGGCTTTCTCCTGGCCCTGATCGTGATGGTGGCCCTGCCAGCGGCGCTGGCCTGGGGCATCTGCACCGGCATGCGGGTGCTAAGCCCGCATAGCAGCCGCAAGCGCCGCATCACCATCGCCGCGACGGTGGCCGGGCTGATACCAGTCCTGTTACCACTGATCGCCATGTTCCGGCGCGGACTGCCCTATGGCACGATCCCGGTGCTGGCCTTGCTGGTGCTGGGTGCGCTAATCGCTGTGGTGATTGGCTTGCCCGTTGCGTTCCGCACCACCCGGAATGATTTTCACGCCTAGCGCGACCTGCCAACCAGCTTCTCCAGCTCCTTGGCAAAGTGCTTCAGCTGGAAGTTCTGGGGATCATCATGGGCTTCTGGAATGCCGGCATCGACGGTGTTGTGCTGTGCCGGGATCAGCCATGATCCGGCCCGCGCGCTGGTGTAGACATAGAGCGCGGCCAGCATCCGGTACTGGTCCCGGGTGAAGCCTGGCTTGGGCGCATAGGTTTGCCCCCGGCTCTCCGCAGCGGGCAGAAAGCGGCGCGGCTGCACCGTTTCGATATGGACCATCCGCCCGCGCGCGCGCGGACCGATCACCCGGCTCTCCAGCTTGGTTGCGCGCCAGCCTTCCTGAAATTCATGCCCGGCCCAAATCTGCCCGACCCGGTTGAGAAAGATATGCGCCACCGGCTCGCGCGCGATTGATCCGTTCATATAGGGCGTGAAATCGTTGACCTTCAGGTCC
>CAZNFV010000264.1:0-1923 GCA_964572445.1 uncultured Novosphingobium sp.
AGCCCTTTGGTCGATCTGTCTCAATACCTGCCGATCCTGATCTTTCTCGGGATCGCCTTGGCGCTTTCTTCCGCATTCGTGTTCCTGCCAATGGGCGTGTCGCGCCTGACCGGCGCGAACAATCCCACCGCGGAAAAGCTCAGCGAGTATGAATGCGGCTTCCCCGCGTTCGAAGATCCGCGCAGCCAGTTCGACGTGCGGTTTTACCTCGTCGCGATCCTGTTCATCATCTTCGATCTTGAAGCGGCGTTCCTGTTCCCTTGGGCGGTCAGCCTTGATCTGACCGGCTGGGCAGGGTGGATCACAATGATGGTGTTCCTGGGCGAGCTGGCGATTGGCCTGGCCTATGCCTGGAAAATGGGGGCTTTGGATTGGGAATGAGCACGCTCGTGAATGCCCAGGGTCTGCCGCTCGGCGCGGCACAGGCAGGTTCGACGGCAGTGACGCCGCCGGACCAGGCCTTTTTCAACGACCTCAATGCCGAGGTGAATGACAAGGGCTTCCTCGTCACCAGCACCGAGGACCTGTTCCAGTGGGCCCGCACCGGATCGCTGTGGTGGATGACCTTTGGCCTGGCCTGCTGCGCGGTCGAGATGATCCACGTCAACATGCCGCGCTATGACATGGAGCGCTTTGGCGTTGCTCCGCGCGCCTCTCCGCGTCAGTCAGACGTGATGATCGTGGCTGGCACGCTGTGCAACAAGATGGCCCCGGCGCTGCGTAAGGTTTACGACCAGATGTCGGACCCGAAGTACGTCATCTCGATGGGTTCGTGCGCCAATGGCGGCGGCTATTACCACTATTCCTATTCGGTGGTGCGCGGCTGTGACCGGATCGTTCCAGTCGACATCTACATTCCCGGGTGCCCGCCGACTGCTGAAGCGCTGCTTTACGGCGTGATGCAGTTGCAGCGGAAGATCCGCCGCGTCGGGACGATCGAACGATGAGCGTCGTCCTGCATTCCGCGCCACGCTTCGCCAGCAGCGAAGGCGTGATTGATGCCGTCAGCAAGACGCTGGGCAAAAGCCTGATCGCCGCCCGCGAAGAGCATGGTGAAGTGGTGCTGACGGTTGATCGCGGCTCTATCGCTGATGCTCTGCAACTGCTGCGGGATCAGCACGAATACCAGCAGTTGATGGAGATCGCCGGGGTTGATTACCCTGACCGCGCTGAGCGGTTCGAAGTGGTTTACATGCTGCTGTCGCTGACCCGGAACCACCGCGTGCTGGTGAAGGTGAATGCGGCTGAAGACACGCCGGTGCCGACTGTCACCCACCTGTGGCCGGTCGCTGGCTGGCTGGAACGTGAAGTTTTCGACCTCTATGGCGTGATCTTTGAAGGCAATTCGGATCTGCGCCGCATTCTGACGGACTATGGCTTTGAAGGCCATCCGTTCCGCAAGGACTTCCCGCTGACGGGCTACGTCGAGCTGCGCTATTCCGAAGAGGATAAGCGCGTCGTCTATGAGCCGGTCAAGCTGGCGCAGGATCTGCGCAGTTTTGATTTCATGAGCCCGTGGGAAGGTGCGGATTACACGCTTCCGGGTGATGAAAAGGCCGTGCAGAGCCCGCCGCCACCCGCGGCCGCACCCGCCGTGCCCAAAACTACGGACAAGCCCGCTGATACCGGGGCCGGCAAGGCTGCCAACAAGGCCGCCGCCAAGCGCGTGGCTACTCCTGGTGCGCCGAAGGCTTCGGCCAAGAAGGAGCCTGGCGCGCCCAAGCCCACGTCCTCACGCCCGGCACGCAAGCCGCGCAAGAAATCGGCCGATGCCAAGCCATCGACCGCGCCCGAGGGTAGCTGATCATGAGCGGACTTAGCCTCGAACAGTCGCCCACCACGGGCGATGATGTCATCACCAACTACACGATCAACTTTGGTCCTCAGCACCCGGCGGCGCACGGCGTGCTGCGCATGGTGATG
>CAZNFV010000265.1:0-1883 GCA_964572445.1 uncultured Novosphingobium sp.
CGGCGTCCAGCCTTCCAGCTTGGTCATCGAGCGGATCGGGCGCGGCTTGTTGTAAAGCACGATCTCGTTCTTGCGGACCGAGAAGATCTGGTTGGTAACCTCGCGGCTGGCATCGGCGGCCAGATAGACCACCAGCGGCGCGATCTTGTCCGCACTCATGGTCTTGAGCCGTTCGACCCGCTGCTGCTGCTCAGGCGTTTCAGCCGGGATCGAGGCGGTCATACGGCTCCAGGCAAATGGGGCAATGCAGTTGGAACGCACACCGGCGCGCGCCATGTCGAGCGCGATCGACTGCGACAGACCGACGATCCCCATTTTAGCCGCCGAATAGTTGGCCTGGCCCACATTGCCGATCAGGCCAGAGGTGCTGGTAAAGTGGATGAAGCTGCCGGACTGCTGCTCGCGGAAATAGGGCGTCGCGGCCTTCGACACGTTGAAGCTGCCGTTAAGGTGCACATCGATCACCGCGCGCCAGTCTTCATGGCTCATCTTGTGCCAGATCGTATCGCGCAGGATGCCGGCATTGTTGACCACGGCATCGATCCGCCCAAACCGCTGCACGGCATCTTCGATGATCGAAGTGGCCCCAATTGGATCGGCGACCGAGGCGAGGTTGGCATGGGCCTTGCCACCCGCGGCGATAATGTCGTTGACGGTTTGTTGCGCCGGGCCTTCGTCCCCGCCTTCACCGCCGCCGCCCACGCCGGGATCGTTGACTACCACTGCCGCGCCGTGCGCCGCGCAGAGCAGCGCAATTTCGCGCCCAACGCCGCGCCCCGCACCGGTAACCGCAACAACCTTGCCTTCAAGCATTCCCATGCGACGACTCCACGTTTTAATCGTTCGATTAATCCCTAGGGCGCAGGCGCAGAAAATCAACTGGCAGGAACAAGGTCCTTGAGCGGTATTGCCGTGTCGGCCAGCGTCGCCGGGTCCGCTGATACCCGCTGTTCGACCAGCTTGCGCCCCTGCGCAAAGTCACGCGCGCAATTGACGCTATCCAGCGCGATGACTTTGCCCTGCTTCAGGTACACGACACTAAAGCTGCGGGTGGCCGGATCGCCGCGCAGCACCGTGGCATCGTGCCCGGTTGAAAGGCCGACAGTCTGCAGCTTGAGATCATACTGGTTGGACCAGAACCACGGTGTAGCGCCATAGGCAGCGTCCTGTCCGGTGATGATCTTGGCCGTCACGGTCGCCATGTCATTGGCGTTCTGGACCGATTCAAGCCGGATCACCGCGCCATCGGCAAAGCTGTTGGCATGGGCGGCGCAGTCACCAATCGCGAAGACGTGCGGCAGACTGGTGCGGCACTGGCCATCAACGTCGACCCCGTTGCCGCCGACTGCACCAGCGGCCAGCAGCACGCCGATCGACGGGATGATCCCGATGCCGACAATCACCACGTCGGCCGGGATGATCGAACCGTCGGCCAACTTCACTCCGCTGACCCGGCCCTCGCCCATGATTTCTTCAACCGCCATGCCAGTGCGCAGATCAACTCCGTGGGCACGATGTTCGGCCTCAAAGAAGCGCGACAGGTCTTCTCCGGCAACCCGCGCCAGGACCCGCGGCAAGGCTTCGAGCAGAGTGACAGCCTTGCCCAGCTTCGAAAGCACCGCAGCCGCTTCCAATCCGATATAGCCGCCGCCAATCACCACGGCATTCTGCACCTGCGGCAGTTCGGCCATCAGCCCATCGACATCGGCGCGGGTGCGGACATAGTGGATGCCCGCCAGTTCAGCACCGTGGCAGGACAGGTGGCGCGGATCGCCGCCGGTCGCCCAGATCAGCTCACCAAAGGTCAAGGTGGCACCGTCAGCACAGGTCAGCTGCTGCGCCGCCGGATCGACCGCCGTCACCTCGCGGCCGAGCAGCAGGTC
>CAZNFV010000266.1:0-1809 GCA_964572445.1 uncultured Novosphingobium sp.
TCCTGCTCGATCCCCTTGCGCAACCGGCGGATATGTACGTCGACCGTGCGGAGTTCGATCTCGCTTTCAGTGCCCCAGACGGCATCGAGCAATTGCCCACGGCTGAACACCCGGCCGGGATGCTCCATAAAGAACCGGAGCAAGCGGAATTCCGTCGGCCCCAGCGAGACCGCCTGGCCGCGCCGGGTCACCTTATGAGCCGTGGCATCGAGTGACAGGTCACCGACCGTGATTGTCTCACCCGCCAAGGCGGGCCGTATCCGGCGCATGATTGCGTTAACCCGCGCGATCAGTTCGCGGGGGGAGAAGGGCTTGGTGAGGTAGTCATCGGCACCGGTTTCCAAGCCACGGATCTTGTCATCCTCAGCCCCGCGGGCCGTTAGCATGATGATCGGCACGTGGGCGGTGTTCTTGTCGCGGCGCAGGCGCCGGCACACTTCGATCCCGCTGGTGCCCTCAACCATCCAATCGAGCACCACCAGATCAGGCGCTTCTTCCTGCGCCAGCAGCAGGGCCTCGTCGCCGTCTGGGGTGGCAATGACCGCATAGCCTTCGGCGGTGAAGCGAAACTCCAGTAGCTCAGCTAGCGCTGGATCGTCCTCGACCAGCAGCAGGCGCGGTTTGCTCATTTGGGGGTCGCTCCAAGACCTGATCTACCAAAGCTGTCACCCTGAACTTGCTTCAGGGTCCATTTCCCGGCTGGCCCGCCGGGCTCGGTCATGGAGCCTTTGACACGGCCTGATTGCAATTGCGTGACATCGCCGGGCTGTACGATAGGCCCTGAAACACGTTCCGGGAGACACGCGCTAGGCAGAGCCACAGTCAGGTCCTCAGGCTCCTGCCAGGTCTTCCCGGTCAGTCAGATAGGATCCGGTCGCGGCATAGTGGACCATTTCGGCCACGTTGGTGGCATGATCGCCAATCCGCTCAATATTGCGGGCGACGAACAGCAATTCGGCCGCACTGCTGATTGACGAGGGGTTTTCGATCATGTGGCTGACCAGATTGCGGAAGATCGAGTTGTAGAAAGCATCAACCTTATCATCGCGGTCAACGATTTCGGCGGCCAACGCAGCATCGCGGGCGGCGAAGGCGGTCATCACGTCATGGACCATTCCGCCTGCAACTTCGGCCATAGCCGGGATCAGGGTCAGCGGTTCAAAGTTCTTGCGACGCTCAATCTTTTCGGTGCTCTTGGCGATGTTTTTGGCATAGTCGCCAATCCGCTCAACCACGCCCGCGATCTTCAAGGCGGCGATCACTTCGCGCAGGTCATCGGCCATCGGCGCGCGCAAGGCGATCACCCGGATCGCCAGCTTGTCGACCTCGGCCTCCAGCGCATCGATCCGCTTGTCGCGGGCGATCACACCCTTGGCGAGTTCGCTGTTGCCCTTGACCAGGGCTTCCATCGCCTCGGCCAGCGATACTTCGGCCAGGCCGCCCATCTCGGCGATCAGGCCGCGCAGCCGGGTGATGTCCTCGTCAAACGCTTTGACTGTGTGTTCCTGTGCCATCAGCCGTACCGTCCCGTGATGTAATCCTTGGTCCGCTCCTCGCGGGGATTGGTAAAGATATCGCTGGTCTTGCCATATTCCACCACCTTGCCGAGGTGGAAGAAGGCGGTGCGCTGCGAAACGCGCGCGGCCTGCTGCATCGAGTGTGTGACGATGACGATGGCATAGCGGCCCTTCAACTCGCCAATCAATTCCTCGATCCGGGCCGTGGCGATGGGATCAAGCGCCGAGCAAGGCTCATCCATCAGGATCACTTCGGGACTGACCGCGATGGCGCGGGCAATGCACAGGCGCT
>CAZNFV010000267.1:0-1792 GCA_964572445.1 uncultured Novosphingobium sp.
GGGGGTGATAACGTCCGGCGCGGTCTAGCCAGGAACTGGTGGTGAGAGAGGTCATGCATTTGCCAAGAAACATGGTGACGCAGCGCAATCAAGCGATAGTCTGGCCGGCGAAGGGGATAACATAATGGGCCAGAGCGACCGGCCGTTCGGAATTTGGACTGCCTCCGCACTGGTGGTTGGATCGATGATCGGGGCGGGCATCTTCGTCTTGCCGGGGCAACTGGCCCCCTTTGGCTGGACCAGCCTGGCTGCCTGGATCGCCGCGGGCATTGGCGCCATGGCCATTGCCCTAGTGATCGCCGACCTGACCCGCGCCATGCCAGACGAACCCGGCCTGATCGCGATCTGCGGCAAAGTGATCGGTCCGCTGGCCGGTGTGCTGCTGGGCTGGGCTTACTGGATCAGCCTGTGGTGCGCGACCGCCGTGGTCGCCACCACCGCGGCGAGTTACCTTGGCGCGCTTTGGCCCGGCATCAGCGCCACGCCATTGCGCACCGCGATGATGGGGAGCGTGATCGTGCTGGCGCTGACGGCGCTCAACCTGCGCGGGGCGCGGGCCGCCGGACGGTTCCAAGTCGCCACGACTGTCCTGAAGCTGTTGCCGCTGGTCGCGGTCGTCGTGATCCTGGCCGGTCTGGCGCTGGCTGGCGGCGAGCAATTCACCGTTGACGAGCACCCACCCTTCGCCCTGTCGCAACTGACCCCCGCGCTGACCCTGGCCTTTTTCGCGATCCTCAGTTTTGAAACCGCCAGCATGGTGACCGAGCGGGTCCGCGACCCGGCCCGCAATGTCGTGCGCGCGACGCTGATCGGACTGGGCGCGACGATCGCCCTTTACGTGGTGGTCTGCATGGGGATCATCCTGGCCCTGCCGGGTGAGGCCTTGGGCGCATCATCCGCGCCAGTGGCCTACTTTGTGGCGCAATTCTGGGGTTCGTGGGCAGGAAATGGGGTGGCTCTGCTGACCGCCGTTTCGGGCATCGGCTATGTCAATGGAGCCGTTCTGTTGCAGGGCGAACTCCCGCTGACAGCCGTTCGCGGCGGAATGATGCCCGGCTGGATCGCACCGACCAACCGGCACGACGTGGCCGTTGCGCCGATGGTGCTGGCCAGCCTGTTCTCGGTGATCCTGATGATCGGCGGAGCAACCGGGATCGGAGCCACGCTGCTGGACTTCATGCTACGGCTAACCACGGCCTCTGCGATCTGGATCTACATTGGCGTGGCGGTGGCCGCGCTGATGCTGGGCCGCCGCCAGATCATGGCCGCGATCAGCATCGTGTTCTCGCTGTGGGTGCTGTACGGGGCGGGGCTGGAAGCGGGCGGGCTGGGGATCGTGCTGATCCTGTTCGGCTTCCCGCTATACCTCGCCACCCGCCGCTTCAGCTCCGCAGCAGCTTCCTGATCAGCGGCCGGTCGGCCAGGATCGCCTGGGCCGCATTGTGGCCCGGCGCACCGGTCACCCCGCCGCCTGGATGGGTCCCCGCGCCGCACATATAGAGGCCCTTGATCGGCCCGCGATAGTCCCCGTGGCCCAGCACCGGGCGCGCGGCCCACAGCTGATCGAGGCCCATCGAGCCATGCATGATGTCCCCGCCGATCAGGCCGAACTTGCGTTCCAGATCCAGCGGCGAGTGGATCTGGGTAGCGATCACGCTCTGCTTGAAATTGGGCGCATGATCGTTGACCGTATCAATGATCAGGTCGGCCACCTTGTCGCGGTGCTGGTCCCAGTCCACCCCCGGATCAAACTGCTGGCAGAACAGGCTGGCGACGTGCTGGCCCGGAGGGG
>CAZNFV010000268.1:0-1776 GCA_964572445.1 uncultured Novosphingobium sp.
TTCCTGGCACCAGACCACGTCTTCCAGGTTCTTCATGCGCGACAGGCGCAGGGCCAGTGGCTCGCCCGGGAAGGGATAGAGCTGTTCCAGCCGGATGATCTGGGTGTCAGTCATCCCTGCGGCCTCGCGGGCCTCCATCAGATCATAGGCGACCTTGCCCGAGCAAAGCACAACGCGGCGGGTCTGTTCATCCGCCGGTGCGTTCATGTCGGACAGGATCCGCATGAAGTGGCCTTCGCCGACGAACTCGTTCGCCGCGCTCTTGGCCAGCGGATGGCGCAGCAGCGACTTCGGCGTCATGATGACCAGCGGCTTGCGGAACGGACGGTGCATCTGCCGGCGCAGCACGTGGAAGTAGTTGGCCGGGGTGGTGATGTTGCAAACCTGGATATTGTCCTGCGCGCAAAGCTGCAGGAACCGCTCAAGCCGGGCGGACGAGTGTTCCGGACCCTGGCCTTCGTAACCATGCGGCAGCAGCATCACGAGGCCATTGGCCCGCAGCCACTTCGATTCCGAAGAGGCGATGTACTGATCGATCATGATCTGCGCGCCATTGGCGAAATCGCCGAACTGCGCTTCCCATAATACCAGGGTCTTTGGGTCGGCGCTGGCATAGCCGTATTCGAAGCCGAGCACGCCGTATTCAGACAGCGGGCTGTCGTGCACTTCGAACTTGCCGTGCGGCACGGTCGAAAGCGGGACGTACTTGTGTTCGTCGGCCTGATCGACCCACACCGCATGGCGCTGGCTGAAGGTGCCTCGGCCTGAATCCTGGCCCGACAGGCGGATATTGTAGCCTTCCGAAGCAAGGCTGCCAAAGGCGAGCGCTTCGCCAGTCGCCCAGTCAAACCCGGTGGCGGTGGTGAACATGTCGCGCTTGGCATCGAGCACGCGAGCCAGCGTCTTGTGGATCGTCAGCCCTTCAGGAACCGTGGTCAGCGTGCGGCCAAGGCTATCGAACAGCTTCTGCTCGATCCCGGTGGGCACATTGCGCCGCGCGGTTTCGGGATCGGCTGGCTTGTTCAGACCAGTCCAGCGCCCGGCGAACCAGTCCGCTTCATTGGCCTTGTAGCCCTTCGAAGCGTCGAATTCCTTCTCCAGCGCGGCAACGAAGCGCATTTCGGCTTCGGATGACCAGTCCTTGTCAATCACGCCCTGTTCAATCAGGCGGCCAGCATAAAGCGTGCTGACGCCGGGATGGGCGCGGATCTTCTGATACATCAGCGGCTGGGTGAAACCAGGCTCATCGCCTTCGTTATGGCCGAAGCGGCGATAGCACCACATGTCGACCACAATGTCGCGGCCAAAGGTCTGGCGATAGTCGATCGCCAGCTTGCAGGCGAAAGTCACCGCTTCGGGATCATCGCCGTTAACGTGCAGGATCGGTGCCTGAACACCCTTCGCCACGTCGGACGGATAAGGTGAGCCGCGCGAGAACTGCGGGCTGGTGGTGAAGCCGATCTGGTTGTTGATGATGAAGTGGATGCAGCCGCCGGTGTTGTAACCCTTCACGCCCGAGAAGCCGAAGCATTCCCAGACAATGCCCTGGCCGGCAAAGGCGGCATCGCCGTGGATCAGCACGGGCAGGACCTGCTTGTGCTTTTCCTTGCCGATATCGTCGCGGAACACCTGCTGCGCGCGGACCTTGCCCAGCACCACCGGGTCCACCGTTTCCAGGTGGCTGGGGTTGGGGACCAGGCTCATGTGCACCTTGATACCGTCAAATTCGCGGTCGGTGCTGGTGCCGAGGTGATACTTCACATCGCCCGAACCGCC
>CAZNFV010000269.1:0-1721 GCA_964572445.1 uncultured Novosphingobium sp.
CGGCCTGTGCAATTATGCGGCCGGTTCGCTGCTGATGCCCTATCGCCGTTTCCGCAGCGCCGACCGCAGCGTGCGCCATGATATTGACCGGCTGGCCCAGCAATTCGGCGTCAGCTTTGAACAGGCCTGTCACCGCCTTTCCACCCTTCAGCGTGAGGATGCGCGCGGGGTGCCGTTCTTCTTCTGCCGGGTCGATATGGCTGGCAACATCACCAAGCGCCACTCCGCCACCCGCCTGCAATTCGCCCGGTTCGGGGGGGCCTGCCCGCTGTGGATCGTGCACGAGGCCGTGGCGATCCCGGACCGGATCCTGGTCCAGCTGGCCGAAACGCCCGATGGGGTGCGCTATGTCTCGATGGCCAAGGGGCTGGTGAAGCCGAGCGGGTCCTATGACCGCGCCCCGCGCCGCTATGCCGTGGCGCTGGGCTGCGAGGAAAGCCACGCCAGCGAGTTCATTTACGCCGATGGCCTGGACCTCCGCAGCACCAGCGCGGCGGCCCGGATCGGCATTTCCTGCCGCATCTGCCCCCGCGCCGATTGCGATCAGCGCGCCTTCCCGCCCAGCGACCGCGCGATCAGCGTCGATCCTGATCAGCGCGGCGTGGTGCCTTATCGCGTGGGTTAGACCTTCACGATCCCCAGCCGGATCATATCCAGCGCCGTCGCCAGGATGCTCTCTTCAGCCGGACGCGGGTTCCAGCCGAGCTTTTGGCGGGCATGGCTGATATCGGTATCGCGTACCTTGCCCAGTTCGCCCAGCACCTGCCGGATCACCGGATCGAACCGCCCGACGATCCGCATCAGCCAGTCCGGCAACTTGCGCTTGGGCACCTTGCGGCCTTGCGCGCCCAAGCCGTTCCGCAGGATGGCGGCAACTTCGGTCATCATCAGGAACGGGCCCGAACAGATGAACCGCTCGCCCGCCATGTCTGGCATCGTCAGGCAGCGAACGTGCATATCGGCCACATCGCGGACATCGACCACCCCGAAGCCCAGGTTCGGAATGCCCGGCATCGAGCCATCAAGCAGCTTCCTGATCGCTTCCAGCGAGGTCGAAAAATCGCCCGATTGCAGCGGACCCAAGACTAGCGCCGGATTGACCGAGACGAATTCCATGTCCCCGCCCTCAGCCGCTACCCAGTCGCGCGCGGCGCGCTCGGCAATGGTCTTGGATTTGACGTAGGCATAGGCATCGGGGCTGTTTGGATTGGTCCAGTCCGCCTCGGTGAAGAGCGATTTGGTGCCGCCGTGGCCGTAAGCGATCGCCGCCATGGAGCTGGTCTGCACAAACCGTTTCACCCCGGCGGCCTTGGCCGCCTTCAACGCCCGCAGCGCCCCGTCACGCGCCGGGATAATCAGCTCATCATCGCTGGTTGGCGCATTGCTGGGGAGCGGCGAGGCGACATGGGCCACGTGGCTGCAACCGGCCATCGCCTCGGCCCAGCCGGCATCGCTGGTCAGGTCGGCGGCGAAGAACTTAAGCTTGCTGTCATCGACCGCGAGGCTGGCGCGCACGGCGTTTTCGCGGGCGAGATCGCGGATCGAGGTGTGGACAGTCCAGCCCTCCCCAATCAGCTGGCGGATCAGGAACCCGGCAATATAGCCGCTGCCGCCCGATACGAAGACTTTACCTGCCATTGTCGCGTTCCCCCTTAGAACCGGATCATGATGTTGCGGGCCAGCGCCGGCGAGATCGAGTGGACCAGCTGCAGGAACTTGAC
>CAZNFV010000270.1:0-1719 GCA_964572445.1 uncultured Novosphingobium sp.
TGTTGGCGATGCCGCCTTCATAGAGCAGGTCGACGATCAGCTTGGTTTCGTGGAGGCACTCGAAATAGGCCATTTCGGGGGCGTAACCAGCTTCGACCAGAGTCTCGAACCCGGCCTGGATCAGGTGCGTGATCCCGCCGCACAGCACGGCCTGTTCGCCGAACAGATCGGTTTCACACTCTTCCTTGAAATTGGTTTCGATGATGCCGCTGCGGCCGCCACCAACGCCTGAAGCATAGGCGAGGGCGATATCAAGGGCATTGCCGGTTGCGTCCTGATGCACGGCAACCAGGCAGGGCACGCCGCCACCCTTCACATATTCACCGCGCACCGTGTGGCCGGGGCCCTTCGGCGCGATCATGATCACGTCGATATCAGCCGGGGCTTCGATCAGGCCGAAGTGGATGTTGAGGCCGTGGGCGAAGGCCAGGGCCGAGCCGGGGCGCAGGTTGCCCTTGACGTCGTCAGCCCAGATGGCGGCCTGATGCTCATCGGGTGCCAGGATCATCAGAATGTCGGCCCACTTGGCCGCTTCGGCGTTGGCCAGCACCTTGAAGCCGGCAGCCTCAGCCTTGCGAGCGCTGGCCGAACCCGGACGCAGCGCGATGGCGACATCCTTGATCCCGCTGTCGCGCAGGTTCTGGGCATGGGCGTGGCCCTGCGAGCCATAGCCCAACACGGCGATCTTCTTGCCCGTGACCAGGTTCAGGTCGCAATCGGCGTCGTAGTAAACCTTCATGATATTCCCTCAGTTCGTCATTCCCGCGAAAGCGGGAACCCATCTCCCGCGCTTTCGTGAAGCTGTACCGTCCGGTGATGGGTCCCCGCCTGCGCGGGGATGACGGTATATGAGTTGTTCGCTCTTCGGCTAAGCCGCTTCGGCCCCGCGCATCATGCCGACCACGCCGGTCCGGCCCACTTCGACCAGACCCAGTTCGCGCATCAGCGCTACAAAGCGATCGATCTTGTCCGGCGTACCGGTCAGTTCGAAGACGAAGCTGGATGTGGTTGTATCGACCACCTTGGCGCGGAATACGTCGGCCAGGCGCAGCGCTTCAACCCGCGCTTCGCCGGTCCCGGCAACCTTGACCAGTGCCAGTTCGCGCTCAACGTGGGCGCCCATTTCAGTCAGGTCGACCACCTTGTGCACCGGCACCAGCCGCTCAAGCTGCGCGTGGATCTGATCGATCACCGCTGGCGGGCCGTGGGTGACAATCGTGATCCGGCTGAGCGCGTGGTTTTCGCTGATATCGGCCACGGTCAGGCTATCGATATTATAGCCGCGCGCCGTGAACAGGCCCGCGATCTTGGCCAGGATCCCGGCTTCGTTATCGACCGTGATGGTCAGAACGTGGCGTTCGGCCGCCTGGTGTTTGATCTTCATCATGAGCTGCCCCTTACACCAGCGCTTTGGCTTCATCGTCCATGGTCCCGGCGACCTGATCGCCATAGAGGATCATGTCCGTATGCGCAGCGCCCGATGGGATCATCGGGTAGCAATTGGCTTCCTTGTGGACCAGGCAATCGACAATCACCGGACCTTGATGGTCGATCATCGCCTGAATGCCGGCATCCAGCTGGCTTTCGTTCTCAATCCGGATCCCCTTCCAGCCATAGGCTTCGGCCAGCTTGACGAAATCGGGCAGGCTATCGGAATAGCTTTCCGAATAACGGCTTTCATAGGTCAGTTCCTGCCATTGGCGGACCATGCCCATCCAT
>CAZNFV010000271.1:0-1714 GCA_964572445.1 uncultured Novosphingobium sp.
ATCGCCCATCTCACCCTCGATTTCAGCGCGTGGGACCAGCGCGGCGACCGAATCGATCACGAGCACGTCAATCGCGTTCGAGCGCACCAGTGTATCAACGATTTCCAGCGCCTGCTCACCCGTATCAGGCTGCGACACGATCAGTTCGTCGATGTTGACACCCAGCTTCTTGGCATAGACCGGATCGAGCGCGTGCTCGGCGTCGATGAATGCGGCCGTGCCGCCGGTCTTCTGCGCTTCAGCAATGACATGCAGCGCCAGCGTGGTCTTGCCCGAGCTTTCCGGTCCATAAACTTCGATCACGCGGCCACGCGGCAAGCCGCCGATGCCCAGCGCAATATCAAGGCCGAGCGAACCGGTGGAGATGGCTTCAACCTCCATCGTTTCCTTCGAACCAAGCTTCATCGCGCTGCCCTTGCCAAACGCGCGATCGATCTGGGCCAGCGCCGCTTCCAGCGCCTTTTGACGGTCCATGGTTTCCTTGCCTTCCTGAATCAGCTTTAGTTGTGCAGCCATCGTTCGTCCCCTTGCCTAACCAGCCGACCCGTCAGGTCAACTCCGACTCTATGTACCCAATTTGTTCCATGAGAACAAGAGGGGAACCAGAACAAATTTGGAACGGACGATTTACGTTAAATTTCTAAGGAATTCAGCTGCTAGGACCGCGCCGCCAGCAGAACTCCGCCAACCTTGTCTGTCACCTGCTGGACCGTAAACGGCTTGGGCAGGAAGTGGACGTCGGCAATGTCGATCTCTTTGCGCAATTGTTCTTCGGCATAGCCAGACATGAACAGCACTGGCAGCGCCGGGTGCCGGGCGCGAATCGCTTTGACCATGGCCGGTCCATCCATCCCGGGCATCACCACGTCGGACAGCACCAGATCGAACTGGGCACCCTGCTCAACATAGGCCAGCCCTTCATCCCCATCAGCGGCGGCGGTGACGGTATAGCCAGCGCGCACCAGCGCGCGTTCGGCCACGGCGCGAACGGTGTCTTCATCTTCGACCAGCAGCACCCGGCCACCCCCGGCCCACTGCGCCGCCGGCTCCACGGGCACGATCTTGCGGGCCGCGATTTCCTCGTCGGTCGCATGATGGACCGGCAGGTAGACAGTGAACCGGGTCCCCTTGCCCACTTCGCTTTCGGCAAAGATGAACCCGCCCGATTGCTTGACGATCCCATAGACGGTGGAGAGCCCCAGGCCGGTGCCCTTGCCCTGTTCCTTGGTCGTGAAGAACGGTTCGAAGATCTTGCCAAGGTAATCCGGCCCGATCCCGGTCCCGGTGTCTTCCACCATCAGCGCGGTGTAATCGACCTGTGGCATGATCGCGCTGCGCATGGCGCGGACGTCTGCGGCTGAAACGCCTCGAGTGGCCAGCGTGATTCGCCCGCCGCCAATCTCACCCTTGGACAGAATCGCATCACGGGCGTTGACCACCAGATTGACGATCACCTGCTCCAGCTGGCTGGGGTCAGCGCGCACGGCCCCCAGGTCACGATCATGCGTGACAGACAGCTTCACCTTCTCCCCGATCAGCCGTTTGAGCAGTACGGAGACGTCCTGCACCACATCGGGCAATTGCAGCACTTCGGGCCGCAGCGTCTGCTGGCGGCTGAAGGCCAGCAGCTGCCGGGTCAGGCTGGCGGCACGGTTGGAATTGGCGCGGATCTGCTGGATATCGTCATAGTCGCTGTCGCCCGGCGTATGGCGCA
>CAZNFV010000272.1:0-1686 GCA_964572445.1 uncultured Novosphingobium sp.
TCGACATGAAGACCGACTGCTGTATCATCCCGCCCAACTCGTTCGCGCTGGCCCGCACCGTCGAATATTTCCGGGTGCCGCGCGATGTGCTGGTGATCTGCCTGGGCAAGAGCACCTATGCCCGCTGCGGAATCATCGTGAACGTCACTCCGCTGGAGCCGGAATGGGAAGGCCACGTGACGCTGGAATTCTCCAACACCACGCCGCTCCCGGCCAAGATCTATGCCAACGAGGGCGCCTGCCAGTTCCTGTTCCTGCAGGGCGATCAGGCTTGCGAAACCAGCTATGCTGACCGCAGCGGCAAGTACATGGGCCAGCGCGGCGTAACCCTGCCAAAGTTATAGCGCCGCTTCTGCAAGCCATCCGCAACACACTGCCCCGTCATCCTGAAACAAGTTCAGGGTGACGATAGGGGCTGGTGTCTTGGGAAAGCGTCGTTGCCGTAACGTCCGGCGAAACCCGTTTTACATCGCCACCGAACTGTGGCCATCTGCCCGCAATACCGAGCTTAGATTCGGAACAATGGAGAGCATTACATGACTGCCCCAAATACGGCCAAGGCAGACCGTCCGTTTGATATCGTGGTCTATGGCGCAACCGGTTATACTGGCCGCCTTGTCGCCGAATACCTGGCGCACCATTACGAGGGGAAGGGCCCCAAGTGGGCCATGGCCGGTCGCTCCGCGGAAAAGCTGGCCGAGGTGCGGGAGCTGATCGGTGCGCCTGCCGATACCCCGCTGGTGGTCGCCAATTCGGACGATCCGTCCAGCATGAAGGCGCTGGCCGAAAGCGCGCGGGTGATCGTGACCACGGTCGGTCCGTATCAGCTCTATGGCGAACCGCTGCTGAAAGCCTGTGTCGAAGCAGGGACCGACTATGCCGACCTCTGCGGCGAGCCCGGCTGGATGCGCGAGATGATCGACGCTTACCACGATCAGGCCAAGGCCAGCGGCGCGCGGATCGCATTTTCATCAGGCTTCGACTCCATCCCGTTCGATCTGGGTGTCCTGATGCTGCAGCAGGAAGCCAAGGCTCGCTTCGGCGGTCCGGCACCCCGCGTGAAAGGCCGGGTCCGGGCGATGCAGGGCACGTTCTCGGGCGGGACCGCCGCCAGCCTGACCGAAACGATGAAGTCGGTCGCCCGCAAGCCCAGCCTGATTCCGATCCTGCACAGTCCGTTCGGGCTGACCCCCGGCTTTGAAGGGCCGAGCCAGCCGATGGGCCTGCTGCCCGAATATGACGCGGCGCTGGGCAAGTGGGCTGCACCGTTCATCATGGCGACGATCAACACCAAGAACGTCCACCGCACCAACTTCCTGCTCGGCCATCCTTATGGCGCCGACTTCAAATATGACGAGATGATGCTGACCAGTCCGGGCGAACTGGGTGAGAAGGCGACCCACGCTGTTGCCGAAATGCTCAAGAACCCGTTCGGAGCCAAGCCGCCCAAGCCGGGCGAGGGGCCGACGCCCGAAGAGCGCGAGAACGGCTTTTATGATGTGCTGTTCGTGGGCGAATGGCCCGATGGCAAGGCGCTGCGCTATGGCGTGAAGGGCCGCTTTGATCCGGGTTATGGCTCGACCAGCCGGATGATCGCCGAGACCGGGATCGCCCTGCTTGATTGCCAGGCTGGCGGCGGGGTGGCCACCCCCGGTGCCTTGCTGGGCGAGGCGCTGGTCAAGCGGC
>CAZNFV010000273.1:0-1675 GCA_964572445.1 uncultured Novosphingobium sp.
AGGCCGCCGGGTAATGGCACTTCAGCCAGGACGAGACATAGACCAGCAGGGCAAAACTGGCGGAATGACTTTCCGGAAAACCATATTCGCCAAAGCCCTTGATCTGGCTGAAGCAGCGGGCGGCAAATTCCGGATCATAGCCGCGCCCCACCATCCGCCCGACCATCAGGTCTTCCAGTTCATCCACCATCCCGCGACTGCGGAAAGTGGCCATGGCCTTCCGCAGCCGGTTGGCTTCCAGGCTGGAAAACTTCGCCGCATCGAGCGCGATTTTCATCGCCTGTTCCTGAAAGATCGGTACCCCCAGCGTCCGGCCGAGGATCGAAGTCAGCTCATCCGGCGGGCCATGTGCGGGGCCTGGCGCAGGAATCTCCACCGCCTCGGCCCCGCGCCGCCGCTTGAGGTAGGGATGGACCATATCCCCCTGGATCGGCCCGGGTCGGACAATCGCCACCTCGATTACCAGATCATAGAAACAGCGCGGACGCAGGCGCGGCAGCATGTTCATCTGCGCCCGGCTTTCCACCTGAAACACGCCGAGCGAATCCCCTTTGCACAGCATGTCGTAAACCGCCGGATCCTCACGCGGGACCGTCGCCAGGATCAGGTCCTGCCCGTGATGATCGCGCAAGAGGTCAAGGCACTTGCGGATGCAGGTCAGCATCCCCAGTGCCAGCACATCGACCTTGAGGATGCCCAAGGCATCGATATCGTCCTTGTCCCATTCGATGAAGCTACGATCGGCCATGGCGCCGTTGCCAATCGGCACAGTCTCGGTCAGCGCACCCTCAGTCAGGATAAAGCCGCCGACATGCTGGGATAAATGCCTTGGCATTCCAATTATCTGCTCGGTCAAGATCAGAACCCGCCGCAAGTGTGGGTCGGACAGGTCCATCCCGGTCTCGCTCTCAACATGGGCCTCCTTGATCGAGCGACCGTGCCCGCCCCACACCGTTTTGGCGAGCACAGAGGTGACGTCTTCAGACAGGCCCATCACCTTGCCCACTTCGCGGATCGCCATGCGCGGGCGATAGTGGATCACCGTGGCGCACAGCCCCGCGCAGTGGCGGCCGTACTTTTCGTAGATGTGCTGGATCACCTCCTCGCGCCGCTCATGCTCGAAATCGACATCGATGTCGGGCGGCTCGTCGCGGTCTTCGGAAATGAACCGTTCGAACAGCAGGGCGTGCTCGACCGGGTTGACCGAAGTGATCCCCAGGCAAAAGCACACCGCCGAATTGGCGGCCGAACCGCGCCCTTGGCACAGGATCGGCGGCTGGCGGCTGCGGGCGAAATCAACGATCTCCTTGATGGTCAGGAAATACTGGGCCAACTGCTTCTTGCCGATCAGCGCCAGTTCCTTGTGCAACGTATCGCGCACCGCATCCGGCACGCCGTGCGGGTAATGCTGCTCCGCCCCCTGCCAGGTCAGCCGGTCCAGATATTGCTGGGCATCCAGCCCATCAGGATAGTCCTGCAACGGGTATTCATAGCGCAGCTCATCCAGGCTGAAGGCACAGGCATCCGCCAGGTCACGCGCGGCGTTGATCGCATGGGGCCAGCGCGTGAACAGCCGCTGCATCTCCTCCGGCGATTTCAGGTGCCGTTCGGCATTGGGCTCCAGCAGGTGGCCGGCCGCGGCAACCGTGGTCTTGTGGCGGATCGCGGTCATCAC
>CAZNFV010000274.1:0-1669 GCA_964572445.1 uncultured Novosphingobium sp.
CGGCAAATCGGCCATTACCGTTACCGACATCTGCATGGGCACGATGACCTTCGGCAGTCAGACTGACGAAGCTGAAGCGCACCGCATCCTTGATCGCTGCTTTGATTTCGGGATCAACTTCTATGACACTGCCGAAGGCTATCCCGTGCCACCCGATCCCAAGTGGGTGGGGCGGACCGAGGAGATCGTCGGTCGCTGGATGAAGACCAAGCCGCGCGATGCGATCATCATGGCGACCAAGGTTTCCGGCCCCAGCCACGTCTGGTTCCGCAGCCCCAAGCGGTCTGGCATGACAGCGCTCGATCGCCGCAACATCATCACCGCAGTGGAAGACAGCCTGCGCAAGCTGCAGACTGATTACATCGATCTCTACCAGACCCACTGGCCCGATCATGATCTGCCCTATGACGAGACGATGGAAGCGCTGGACGAACTGGTGCGCGAAGGCAAAGTGCGGATCAACGGCTGTTCCAACGAGACTTCGTGGGGCCTGATGAAGTCAATCGCCACGGCGGAGCGGCTTGGCACCTCGCGTTACCAGACGATCCAGAACAATTTCAGCCTGAACAACCGCCGGTTCGAAGATGAACTGGCGCAGGTCTGCCGGCAGGAAGGGGTCAGCCTGATCCCCTATTCGCCGATTGCGGGCGGGGTGCTGAGCGGCAAGTATCAGGCCGGCGCGCGGCCGGATGGTGCGCGGTTCTCGCGCTACCTCGGCATGGAGGGGCGGCAGCAGGTAATGGCGAAGCGCTTCGTCAATGATCGTTCGCTGGAAGCGACCGACCGGTTCCTGGCAATCGCAGCCGAAGCCGGGATCAGCGGCACGACCATGGCGGTCGCCTGGTCCAAGCAGCACGATTTCGTGGCTTCAACCATCGTCGGTGTGTCACGCGAAGATCAGCTTGAGGATATCTTCGCTGCCGGGGACCTGATCCTCTCGGACGAGGTGATGAAGGCGATCGACAAGGTTTCGCGCGAAATCCGCTATCCGATGGGGTGAACCGGGGCTGATTGCCGGGGCTTGCCGTGCCTCCTGACTTGGCTTTGCGCGGCCCACGGTATAAGGCCGCGCAAACCCCTGTTAGAGCGATGTCGAACCCCATGAACCAGCCCCGCTACAAGCGTATCCTCCTGAAACTATCGGGCGAAGTGCTGATGGGGCAGCAGCAGTTCGGGATCGATCCCGAATTCGTTGCCGAGCTGGCTGCCGAAGTGAAGGCGGCCAAGGAATCGGGCCTTGAGATCTGTCTCGTCATCGGCGGCGGTAACATCTTCCGCGGCATGGCCGGGGCGGCCAAGGGCATGGACCGGGCCCAGGCGGATTATATGGGCATGCTCGCCACGGTGATGAACGCGCTGGCGATGCAGAATGCGCTGGAGCAACTGGGCGTGCCAACCCGCGTGCAATCTGCGATCGAGATGGACAAGGTGTGCGAGCCGGTGATCCGCCGCCGCGCCGAACGCCATCTCGAAAAGGGCCGGGTCGTTATCTTCGCTGCCGGTGTCGGCGCGCCTTACTTCACCACGGATTCCGGCGCTGCGCTGCGCGCCGCCGAAATGAAGTGCGATGCCTTGCTGAAGGGGACTTCCGTCGATGGCATTTATGACAGCGACCCGAAGACCAATCCGGACGCTAAGCGTTATGATTCAGTCGACTATGACACTGTTC
>CAZNFV010000275.1:0-1658 GCA_964572445.1 uncultured Novosphingobium sp.
CTAGCCTGTGGCTTATGCGAATATTGCGTGATCCAGATTGCCTGCTGGCCGATGGGCTGAATGCGCTGCGGCTGCAGTTCCAGGTGCCCGCCGGCTTTGCGGCGCCGGTGCTGGCGGCGGCTGAGGCGGCGGCGCGGCGCGTGCCCAATGCCCATGCTGACTGGACCGACATACCTTTCGTTACGCTTGACCCTGCCGAAGCGACCGATCTGGATCAGGCCTTCGCGATCGAAGCTGCGGGCCAGGACTGGTTGCTGCACTATGCGATCGCCGATGTGGGCTGGTTCGTCGATCACGGCGATCCGCTTGATGCCGAAGCCTGGGTCAGGGGTGTCACGACCTACCTCCCCGATGGCAAGGCCGGGCTCTATCCGCCGGTGCTGGCCGAAGGGGCCGCCAGCCTGTTACCCGATGGTCCGCGTCCGGCTGTGGTTTTCACCGTCCGGGTCGATCCGGATGGTGAAGTAGCACTGGATGCCGTTACCCGGGCCGTGGTCCGCAGCCGGGCAAAGCTGGCTTATGAAACCGTGCGCGAGGCTGACTTGCCAGCCGGCTTCGCTGCTATTGCCGCAGGCATCGAACGCGCAGAGGCCCGGCGCGGTGCGGCACGAGTCGATCCGCCCGAACAACAGGTGGAACGCAACGCCGATGGTTCGTTTCATCTGCAGTTCCGTCCGTTACTCCCCTCAGAAACTGCCAATGCGGCGCTGTCACTGGCCTGTAACCTGGCTGTCGCGGACTTGTTGCTGAAGCATCAGACCGGGTTGTTCCGCGTCATGGCCGGGCCCGATTCCCGCGCGGAAGCCCGCCTGCGCCAGACTGCGCGGGCCTTTGGCCTGATCTGGCCCGAAGCTGCGCCGCTGGCCCAGTTTGAGAAGCTGCTGGACCCTGCCGATCCGCGCCATGCCGCTTTCATGCTGGCCGTTCGCCGCGCCGGGCAGGGTGCCAGCTATGCACCTTACGCTGCCAGCAATCCGCCCTGGCATGCCGCGATTGCCGCGCCCTACGCCCACGCGACGGCACCGCTGCGGCGACTGGCCGACCGCTATGTGATCGAAGCGGCCCTCGCGCTGGCCAATGGCCGGCCTGTAGCTGAATCGATCAGCGCCGCTTTCCCGCTGCTGCCCGCAGCGATGCAGCGCGGCGATGCCCGCGCTGGACAGATCGAACGTGCCGTCGTGGACCTGGCCGAGACCGCAATTCTCGCCGATCGGGTGGGTGAGCTGTTCGATGCCGTGGTGACCGATCTGGGCGAGCAGGGTGCGCGGATTCAGCTTTGCGATTACCCGGTCGTTGCGCGGACGATCGCACGGGAAGTGGTTCCCGGTGACCGGGTGCGGGTCAAGCTGGAGAGTGCAGATCCGGCAAACCGCCGTCTTGCTTTCCAGCGCGTGCAGTGAACTGCGGCCGCTGAATCGAGTTGCACTGCTCGGTCCGCTCCGCTAGTGGCGCGGCTCCCTTGAGGTTCGCCGACGGGGATGGATGGCCCGATGGCGGAGTGGTTACGCACCGGACTGCAAATCCGTTTACGCCGGTTCGATTCCGGCTCGGGCCTCCAAACAGCAAAGTCCAGTGCCGCTTTAGCTCAGTCGGTAGAGCACATCATTCGTAATGATGGGGTCAGGTGTTCGAATCACCTAAGCGGCACCACTTTCTTC
>CAZNFV010000276.1:0-1602 GCA_964572445.1 uncultured Novosphingobium sp.
CTTCCTGGATGCGTGCACCGCCAGAGTCGTTCAGGCCGATGACCGGCGCGCCGACCTTCATGGCCGCATCCATCACCTTGCAGATCTTCATCGCATGGCGTTCCGAAACGGCCCCGCCGAACACGGTGAAGTCCTGCGCATAGACATAGACCAGCCGGCCGTTGATCGTGCCCGACCCTGTAACCACACCATCACCCGGAATGGTCTGTTCGGGCATGCCGAAATCGGTGCAGTTGTGTTCGACATACATGTCGACTTCTTCGAACGAGCCTTCATCGAGCAGCACGGTGAGCCGTTCGCGCGCGGTCAGCTTGCCCTTGGCGTGCTGTGCATCGATTCGCTTCTGCCCACCACCAGTTCGAGCGGCATCGCGGCGGCGTTCCATTTCGGCGATATTTGCGGACATGAAATCCCCATTTCCCAATTCCAAGCAGGGGGGATGGAACGGCGAACGGCCAATGTCCAATGTGAATTTGCAAAGTTGCGAACCCGAAGTTTGCAAACTAGTGCTCTCCTGCAAACCCGCCCGCCCTGAGCTTGTCGAAGGACCGTCTTTCTTACGGGCATGGCAACGCAGATAAGAAGTACAGCCCTTCGACAAGCTCAGGGCGGACGGACTTGGAGGCCAGTGATGAGTTTACGCCGCCTATTCGCCGGAACCCGCCTGCGCGCCATCCGCGCCGAGCATCGCCTGAAACAGGCCGAACTGGCCGCGCGGCTGGCGATCAGCACCTCCTACCTCTCCCAGCTTGAGAATGATGACCGGCCACTAACGCCCGCGCTGGTCGAACGGCTCAGCCGGGCCTTCCCGTTAGATTGGCGCGAGATTGGCGCTGGTGATGCCGAAACCCGGCTGGCCGCCCTGCGCGAAGCCAATGCCGATCCCTTGTTTGCCGAGCCGCTGGACGCCGCGCAACTCGCCCGCTTTGCCGAACAGCAGCCAGCCCTGGCCGAGCGCTTCATTGCCCTGCACGAAGCCTATCGCCGCTCCGGCCAGCGGTTGCAGATGGTGGACGAGGCGCTGGCCAACGAAGGCAAAGGCGCACCGCGTCTGCCCTGGGAGGAAGTGCGCGACTGGTTCCACCTGGCCGGCAACTACATCGACAGCCTGGACCGCGCGGCAGAAGCACTGGGTGAACGGCTGGGCACACCTTCGCCCGATACGGCGGCGATCGAAGGCTATCTGAAAGGCGCGCTGTCCGTCTCGCTGATCTATTCGGGGCAGGCTGGCTTGCGCTCTTACGATGCGGAAATGGGCCACCTGACGATTGATCCCGGCCAGCCTGCGGAAACCCGCCGCTTCCTGCTGGCGCACCAGCTCGCCGCGCTGGCGC
The DNA here is from genome assembly GCA_964572445.1 of uncultured Novosphingobium sp. Taxonomy (GTDB): domain Bacteria; phylum Pseudomonadota; class Alphaproteobacteria; order Sphingomonadales; family Sphingomonadaceae; genus Novosphingobium. The sequence continues at coordinate 1,335 of CAZNFV010000276.1, forward strand.
TGAAGGATGAGATTGCCGCCGTGGTCGAAAGCGCTGAGCTGCGCAGCACCGCCAGCCGGCAATTGCTGTTCGTCGGCCTGTGCAATTACGCGGCGGGGGCATTGCTGATGCCCTATCGCCGCTTCCGCAGCGCCGCCCGTGCTGTGCGCCATGATCCTTCAGCCGCACGGGCACGCGGGGAAGGCGGGCGGATTCAGTGTCCTCACCATCCTGGGGTACGTCTTCCTCGGCGTGCCCCTGCTCGGCGGGCTCACGTATCTGGCCTACG